>JAYWBA010000284.1:0-49839 GCA_043781915.1 Saprospiraceae bacterium | reverse complement strand
TTTTCTTCAATGTTTGCTGCGTTATCAGCTTACGCGTTTTTGGAGAGAAAGCCTTCCATTGCAACAAAAAACTTATTGGTTAATTCATAACTCACGTTATTTTAGACAAATTAATTATGAATAAATTTAATCCTCAATTAGCATAGAAATTTCAATAACCAATTGTTTCAAATCACTATTGGGTAAAAGCATTTTATCTACAATGTCTTCTTGCGTTTTATAGCCAACATTTTTTGTTTGAATAAATAAAGAATGGAAAGTTTCTTTAGCTTTCAATAAACCTTCTGCATTTGCTTTTTTTGAAAGGATGTTAGACATACAAGCATGTATTGCTAAGGCTTTTGCAGAAAGATATTGATTTTGGAGATTAGTTGGGAATTCTTTTAATAACTCATCTGAAATTATTTTAAACTCATCAAAATTTTTAACTGATTCTAAATTATTACTTAAAACTAAATTTATCATCCCAAGTTTACAATTTGATATTGCCAACTGACATTTGCATTCTACATTTTTCGGATTCGCCAAGTAGAGTTCTTTTTCGAGTTTATTAAATTCTTTATAATACTCAAATGCTCTATCTAAATTGCTCAAAGACGTATGCGTTTCGCCGAGTTTTCCAAAAGAAATCGCCAAACTGTTTTTAAATTCTACATTATTCGGATACGCCTCGAACAGTTGCTTTTCTAAAGTATTATATTCTTCATAAAATCCCAAGGATTTGTCCAAATTGCCCAGGGACGTTTGTACGTTGCCAAGTAATTGAAAAGAACCTGCCAAATTATTTTTAAAGTCCACAATATTCGGGTCGGCTGCGAAGAGCAGTTTTTCTAATTTATTATACTCTTCATAAAATCTCAAGGCTTTGTCCAAATTACCCAATGCCGTGTGCGTATAACCAAGATATTGAAAAGAAATCGCCAAACCGTTTTTAAATTCTACATTATTTGGAAAAGTTGCCCAAAGTTCATTAAAAGTTTATTCATTTCTTCAAAATAACCCAAGGATTTATCTATATTCCCTAATGAATTATGAGTTATCCCTAAAAACTGAATAGACCAACCAAAACTCGATTTAAAAGATATATTATTTGGATACGCCCCATACAGTTGCTTTTCTAATTTATTAAATTCTTCATAAAACCCCAAGGCTTTGTCCAAATTTCCCAAGGACGTCTGCGTGATGCCAAGAAATTGAAAAGAAACTGCAAAATTGTTTTTATACTCTACATTATTCGGATACGCCTCATACAACTGCTTTTCTAAATTATTATGTTGTTCATAAAATTCCAAGGATTTCTCCAAATTTCCCAAGGACGTTTGCATATAACCAAGATATTGAAAAGAAATCGCCAAGCTGTTCTTAAATTCTACATTATTTGGATAGGCCAAGTAAAGTTCTTTAAAAAGTTTATTTTCTTCTTCATAAAACCCCAATGCTTTGTTCAAATTGCCCAAGGAAGTGTGTAAAACCGAGTTTTTCTAGAGAGGTTGCCAAATTATTTTTATATTCTACATTATTCGGATACGCAGCATAGAGCTGCTTTTCTAAATTATAATACTCTTTATAAAATTCCAAGGATTTGTCCAATTTGCCCAAGGATGTGGTCGTAATGCCGAGTTTTTCTAGCGAAATCGCCAGATTGTTTTTATATTCTTCATTATTCGGATATGCAGCGTAAAGCTGCTTTTCTAAATTATTATATTGTTCATAAAACTCCAAGGATTTCTCCAAATTACCCAATGACATGTGTGTATTGCCGAGACGTTCAAAAGCAATTGCCAAATTATTTTTATTGAAAGAATTGGTTGTGTCTTTTTGATACAATACTTTATAGGCTTCATAATATTTTAAAGAAAATTCCATTGCTGTATTCAAATTGCCCGTTGCACTGTACAACCGTCCTAAAAAGTCGTAAGATTTTGCTTTTCGCCAATCTTCTACTTTAGGATGTTCAATAACTTTTTTGAAAGTCTCTTTCGATTTTTCATATTGTTGGTTATCATTTAGAAAATCTGCGAAATCGTACAGAGTGCTAACAGTATCAAAATAGCGAAGGGATTGCATATAACATAATTCAGTAGAATCTATCCGCATAGGGTCGGAGTAATCAGTAGCTTTTGCTTTAGCTTTTAAAACCAAACTCACAGCAATTTTTTTTAAGTCATTTTTCGATTCAATAATTGATTTTTCAGAATGTTCAACTTTTAAAAGTAATGCTTCTCCGTTGGCTTCTAATTTTTTAAAATTTAAAAGTGTATTTACATTTGAAATTTCTCCTTTCTCGAACAAAGATTTGGCTTCTTTGGTGATATTGTCGTCAATAGTAATTCTTGAAAAATAGTCGTACAAATTAATAACATCCTGCTTGAAAAGTTTTTCAATTCTTTTTATGGAGTCTCGGTCGCTATTAAGTTGGTTCAATTCATCTCTACAAGATTTCAGATACTTAGTTAAATTATCCTTTTCAAAATCTTTGCATTGAATGATTTTGTTGTTTATGCGCAAATCTAAATCATCTAGCTTTTTTATAAGTTCAACATACTCTGGCGATTTACCAATAATTTGTGTAATTTGAGTAATGTTGAAGGTGTTATTTTCGCCTGTATTAATAAATCCCAATTTAGAATTTCGGTTAAATTCTAAACCGCTTAGGTCTACAACTTGCGTAACGTTAATTGTATTTCCTTTTCCGGTAAAGACAAAGCCCATCTTAGTGCTATCTTTAATGACAACCTGAGCCAACATAATCAATGGCAAAAAACAAAAGCATAATAGCAACAGGAATAATTTACGTGTTTTCATACTGTACTGTCAAAATTGTTTTATAGCATTAAAAAGCTTGTTTAATATTTATTTTGTTCGAATCACCTGTAATAATGGCACCAACTTTTGCCCTGCCTTTTACAATAATTTTATTCTTTGCATCGTAAGGTATTCCTTTCAAAACCTTAGGCGCTTCCTGTCTTTTTCTTTCGGCTTGTGCTATAACAGAATCAAGCGGAAGTAATTCATCCTCTTTTTGTGCTTTGAGCATTCTATCGCGCCGCGCTCTTAAAGTATCCAAAGAAAGTAATTCCTCTTTTTTATAATTTACGGGCGGCGCAGCGAGCACTTTAGGCTCTTCCTTCTTAAAAAAAGATTCTTTAATACCACCAATGTTTGCAACAAAATCGACAAAACCCGCAACTGCTACAGCAATAGCAATAAAAATGCTTGTCTTTTTGATTTTAGAATTTGTACTATTCGATGTATTGGCAGGAGCCGAATTATTTCCATCGCCAATAACCACATTTCCACCCGCAGAAATATTTCCTGTGTTGACATTTTTGGAACCGCGCACAGAAGTACCGAAATTAGCATCGTTGATAGAGCTAATATTGTAAATATTGTGAACAGGGTTGGTTGTGGTCGACTCGCTGGTAGATTTATTTCGTTTTTTGGGCGTATGTTGCAAATCATTCAGCAAGGTTAATACGGCATTGTTAATGCGCGCCGTTTCGCGCAAATATTCATCGCGCGTAATAAAATTCATACTGTTGCTGCGTTCACTGTTCGTATAGCTCGCCAAGTGCAAAGTAACGGTTTGTTGCGTATCTTCATCGGCATTATTTTCAGCCCATGTATTGAGTTCTGTTAATGCTTGTTTGAGTTTTCCGTTTCCGATTAAGTCGCGAATGTGCGCTATAAAATTTGAATGAGCGGGCATAGTGTATTTTTCTACAAAAATAATGAAAAAAATATTATTTCTGTAAAAAAAATGTAATTACTTTGGTGGCAAATATTCTTCTATGGAACGTTGATGCACGCTGAAATAATTAAGATTACTACCTCGAGCGGATATGAATTACGATAAATTTCCCGCAGAAATTAGCAGAAATACACGCAGAAATTCGCAGACCCTGCTCGTAGGGATTGTTTTTAAAGTTTTTTTGATAGGAATCTGCGAATTTCTGCGAGAATTTCTGCGAATTTCTGCGGGAAACCTTTCTACGTGAGAAGTTGCTTTTATCTTTACTGAAATAAAAACACTTTACCATGCGAATCAAAAACCTACTTGTAATTACTTTATTTTTTCTAACCTTATCCACTTTTGCAACTGCACAAGTCAAAAAAGCACCAACGCGCGCCGAAGGTGATGGACCTTATCCGCAACTTATCATTCGCGGGGTAACACTCATTAATAGCACGGGCGCACCACCGACGGGACCTGTCGATATTGTGGTTGAAAACAATATCATCAAAGAGATAAAAAATGTGGGTGTACCGGGCACACCCATTGATGCTTCTCACAGACCGAAACTGAAATCGGGCGGTAAAGAATTAGACGCTGCGGGCATGTATATGTTGCCAGGTTTTGTCGATATGCACGGACATATTGGCGGCAAAGAACAAGGTGCCGATGCCGAATACGTTTTTAAATTGTGGATGGCGCACGGCGTTACAACGGTTCGCGACCCAGGTTCTGGAAACGGTATTGATTGGGTTTTAGACCAAAAAGCGAAAAGCGAGCGCAATGAAATTACCGCGCCGCGCATCAAAGCCTATACATTTTTTGGTGCTGGCAGCGAACAAAAAATTAGTACGCCCGAACAAGCGCGTGCTTGGGTGCGTGCGAATGCGCAAAAAGGGGCTGATGGTGTAAAATTTTTTGGTGCTGCGCCAGAAATTATGACAGCTGCTCTGGATGAAAATAAAAAACTCGGCTTGCGTTCTGCATGCCACCATGCGCAAATGGATGTGGCGCGCTGGAATGTTTTAAACTCAGCACGTGCTGGTTTAACATCAATGGAACATTGGTATGGTTTGCCCGAGGCGATGTTCACGCATCAAACGGTGCAAAATTATCCCGCCAATTATAATTATCAGAATGAAACGGATAGATTTTCTGAAGCAGGAAAACTTTGGAAACAAGCGGCACCACCTTTTAGCGATAAATGGAACAGCGTAATGAACGAACTGATTGCGTTGAATTTTACTTTAGACCCAACTTTTAATATTTATGAAGCCAATCGCGATTTGATGCGCGCGCGCACTGCCGAATGGCACACCGATTATACGATGCCGAGTTTGTGGCGATTTTATTTGCCGAACCGCGAATCGCATGGTTCGTATTGGAATGGTTGGGGAACTGACCAAGAATTGGATTGGAAAGAAAATTACAAACTCTGGATGACGTTTATAAACGAGTATAAAAATCGCGGCGGAAGAGTAACTACGGGTACGGATTCAGGATATATTTTCGAACTATACGGATTTGCTTATATCCGTGAACTCGAATTATTGCGTGAAGCAGGTTTTCATCCTTTAGAAGTTATTCGTTCTGCTACATTGAATGGGGCTGAAGCTTTGGGAATGGAAAAAGAGATTGGCTCGGTTGAAATTGGAAAACGCGCAGATTTTGTTCTCGTCGAAGAAAATCCGTTGGTAGATTTTAAAGTTTTGTACGGCACAGGTACTATTCGATTGAATGCGCAAAACGAAGTTGTTCGCGTTGGCGGCGTAAAATACACCATTAAAGATGGTATTATTTACGACGCCAAAAAACTTTTAGCGGATGTCAAGAAATTGGTAGATGATGCGAAAAAAGCAGAAAAATACGAGATTAAACAGCCGGGGATAAAGTAGCTTCGAAATAAAAAACCTCGCCTTTATATAGTAAAGACGAGGTTTTTTATTTATTATTCTGCGGTAATTATTTAGCATTAGCTAAACAGTTACATTCTGCGAAAGTCTGCGAAGTCTGCAGGAAATTTTATCTACGAGAATTTAATTCAACACCAAATCTCTTTCTTCCACCATGCGGCGAATATTGATAAGTGCGTAACGCATTCTGCCTAATGCAGTATTGATACTCACACGCGTGAGCAACGAAATTTCTTTGAAACTCATATCGGCGTAGTGGCGCAGAATAACGACTTCGCGTTGTTCAGGCGGTAAAGCATCCACTAAATGACGCACGCGATGATATGATTGTGAACGCATGATATTTTCTTCAGGACTTTCTTCCGAAAGTTCTACTTGATTAAAAATATCGAAATCATCTGTCGGAGCAACTGTCGGACGGCGTTTGTCGCGACGGAAATAATCGACGCATAAATTGTGAGCAATTCGCAAAGCCCATTGTAAAAACTTTCCTTCGTGGTTATAACGGCCACTGCGCAAAGTGTTGATGATTTTAATGAAAACTTCTTGGAAAATATCTTCTGCCAATTGTTGGTCGCGACAGAATAAATAAATAGAAGTGTAAATTTTCGATTTGTGACGGCGTAAGAGAATTTCAAACGCATTCTCCTGACCATCAAGGTATTGAAGAATTAAATCGTGGTCGCTAACAAGTGAAGCTTGCAATGCTTGCATAACTAAAAGGATTTTCAGACAAAGTCAATGAGAGAAAATGATTACTTTAGTGTACAAGTCTTGATGCTATAGGCGAATAAGTTTGGTGAAAATGAAAAATTTTGTTATCTTCTTTTCGTAATTATGGTCAAATATAGAGCCAAAAAGATTTAATAAACAAGTGTGGATAAAACATTTTTTTTTCTTTAACTTAAATTTAACGCATGTGTTAATTCATTTTCAGAATTTAAAATGGCATTAACTATCAATAACCAAAGAGTTTGCTTTCAGAGTTAAAATTTTATAAATTTAATTTGCAAAAAGCGTTTGAAAAAAATATTGTACAAAAATAAAAAAAATTACGATTTTGGTATGGTTTGATAAATTGCGACAAAAATGATTGCCAAGCGCATGGCAAAAGGTACTTCTTCGCTGAGTTCATCCTGCACGAGCCAATCACGCGGATCGTTAGTAACTTCTGTCGCTATATACATCGAGCCGCGTTTTGCGTCTTCTACCCACCACTCATTCGGATTATTTCCTTCGGCGGGTGCTAAATCGAGTGAAAAATTATTATTGGTGATGCGCCACTGCGAAAAATCGTTTTTAAAAATGGTTTGCGCCGTTGCTATTTTATTGTTGTAGCGAATTTCCCAAAAATTAACGTCGTCGTTCCATTTCGTTTTAATCGTACCAGATGTATCGCCCACTCTAAAATTCCATTCCGTCCATTTATCGGGTTGTTGCCACGTTAATGTGAGCGAACCGCGCTCGTTGTTTTCGGCATATAAATCGAACTCTACAAAAGCGTCGTTGAATTTTGTAGAAAGTTTGACGAGGCGTTGTGCATGCGTTTCGTTTTGAAACAGCAATGTGCAGAGGAGGATAAGGATTAAATTATTATTTTTCAAGCGTGTAATTTTAATTTGAGACTCAAAGTTAATGGAATTAGAACACTTGTTTTTTATTTTTCAGCTTCAATTTTTTTAAATCATTTATTAATCTAATGAAAAATACAAATAGGCTATATCGGGCGTTATCTATACTTTTAAACATAGTTACCGCCCGATACAGCCTGTTTTTTAGAAATTATTTAGATAAACCTAAAAGCTATATTGTTTTTTCTGAATGAAATTTAGAAAGAGTTGCTAAAGAAACCAGTTATTAGTTTTTCACCAAACAACTGCTTTTTAAATTTAAAAGCAATTGTTTGGTGAAAAAATATGTACATTTGAATAAAAAAAACTATTTTTGTTGAAAATATTAAAGGAATGGAAGAAGTATCAATAATAGACACACAAGTACTTTTACGAGATGTAGATAGAATGCCTATTACAGAATTAGAGCGATTTCTGAAAGATATTAATACTTTATTGCGCCAAAAAAAAACGCAAGACAAAGACATGCGTGAGCGACAACTCTTACATAAAATAAATCGTGCGGTTTTAGACGATACCAAAGTAGAACGATATCATGAATTGACAGAAAAACTAGAATTAGGAACTATGACTGAAGCTGAACATTCAGAATTTGAACTTTTAGCTACGCAAGAAGAAAAACTACGCAATCAACGCGTGAAAAACATGATTGAATTAGCACATCTGCGGGGAATTACTTTGCCACAAGTTATGAAATCGTTGGGATTAATACCGATGAGCCATGCCTAAAATTTACATTCCGGTTGCTTTTCAACGTGCGATTCTTGAAATGTCAAAAGGCTATTGCGAATATTGTGTTTTGCCTTCTAATTTTTCGACTGATTTTTTTCATTACGACCACATTCTCTCATTAATACATGGTGGTAAGACAGAATTAGAGAATTTAGCCTGGAGCTGCGGTATTTGCAACAACAATAAGCACGACAAAATTGAGTATGCTGACCCTCTGACGCATCAAATTGTGCGCCTCTATCATCCCAGGCAAGATATTTGGGCTGATCATTTTCAATGGAGTGATAATGATTTGTATATTGACGGCATAACACCTGTTGGACGCGCTACTGTTAATTTGCTAAAACTTAATCGCAGCAATGCTACCAATTTACGTAAGTTGCTAAAAATGGCTGACTTACATCCGCCTCATTTTACAATGAATATGAGATAAGTTTGAAGGTGTTTGCTGTGCTTTGAATCGGCATTTCAAAGTTTTTAGGTAAAATTATTACCTCTCAGGATTTTCTTTCAAAGCATACACATTTCCCACGCCAATCTCTCCAGTATCCAATTCAAATATGGCTAAAACACGTTCGTATTCTTCTCCTTCAAAATCATCTAAAGCAGCATAATGCGTACTTAATTCATCAGAAAAAAGAATGAATGCGTCTATGACTTTATCGTTTTCCGAGTTTGTTTTTTTATAACCCCAATATCCTAAATCTGCTCCCCAACCTATTTTTTCTAATTGACCTCTTATTATTCCTTTACACCATTGCCCTGCAATGTGTTCAACTTTATTGTGGTTGATGCGGTCAGGTGCAAGTGAACCATAAATAATAATTTTTTTTTCAGGTTCATACATCTGAATGAAAAGTCTTTCATCATCTGACAAATCTAAATCCTTTTGACTTGTGGCATAGTGTTTCAGATTTAAACTCTCGACTGCTTTATTCAAATCCACGCTTATCTTTTTTAAGAAATCACAATATCCGGTAGGTACGATATACAAAAACTATTTAACCGCAAGGTACGCAAAGAATGAATACCCAAAGGACGCTAAGTTTATTGTATTCTTTGCGTCCTCTGCGTAAAACTTTGCGCCCTCTGCGGTTAAAGCTACTACTTCTTAAAACGGCAAATCATCCGCATCTTGCAAAGGAGCCTCTTTCAAACTCGGGAAATTACCCAAATTATCAGCAGTTGTAGTGGCAGCTACTTGTTGCACAGGCGTTGCCGCGGCAGGTGCTGCACCTGTACCTTTTTCGATGCGCCAGCAATCCAAGTTGGTTAAATATTTACCTTGCCATTCGCGACCACGCAAATTGAAGTGTACTTTTATTTCTTCGTTCTCTTCAAAATTATTCAGAACGTCAGTGCGATCCTGCAAAGTCTGAAATTTAATGAGTTGTGTGTATTGCCCGTCTGCAATTTCTAAAACGAAATCACGGGTTCTGAAATTATTTGCACCGCGCGTTTCGGTTTCAAATTTCTTGTGTAGTTTTCCAGTTACTTCGAATGCCATATTTGTATAAATTAAGAATGAATAATTAAGAATTGTTTTGACCAAGATTAATCGGATTTTATGATTTCTTCGATTAACAAATCTTGTAAATCATAAAATCCAATTAATCTTGGTCATTATTAATAAAAGTGTAAATATAATTCAAACATTTTGTTCTTTCTTAATAAAATAATCTAAAAGACCCGAATTTATTTTTTTTACAATTGTCGGACCTTCATAAATAAAACCTGTGTAAATTTGAAGGAGATTTGCGCCTGCTTCTAATTTTTCAATGGCATCATTCGTCGTGTTTATTCCGCCAACGCCAATGATGACGAATTCAGGATTATTAACTTTATTTCGGATATAACGTATCACTTCAGTCGAGCGTTTTTTGAGCGGCACGCCACTTAATCCACCTGCGCCTAAATTTGAAACGTCCTTCGCGTTTTCGATAATACCTTGGCGCGAAATAGTCGTATTGGTTGCTACAATACCATTTAATTTATTCTGTTGCACTACTTCAACAATATCGTCGAGCGCAGAATCAGCTAAATCGGGTGCAATTTTTAAGAGAATGGGTTTGGGCGTTTTATGACTGTTGTTGCGTTTTTGTAACTGAGAAAGCAAATCGTTGAGTGGTTGTTTTTCTTGAAGCGCGCGCAAATTTGGTGTATTGGGCGAAGAAATATTGACGGTGAAATAATCGACATAATCGAAAAGCGCATCAAAACAGCGTAAATAATCGGATGTAGCAGATTCGTTGGGCGTGATTTTATTTTTGCCAATATTCCCGCCAATAATAACAGTTTTATCAGCGCGCTTTTTCTGTAATTGCGCCACCATGTTGTCTAAGCCTTTATTATTAAAACCCATGCGATTGATGAGTGCTAAACTTTTAGGCAAGCGAAACAATCGCGGTTTATCGTTGCCCGTTTGTGGTTTAGGCGTTACTGTGCCGAGTTCAATAAAACCAAATCCTAAAGCAGAAATACCATCAATATAGTTGGCATCTTTATCGAAACCTGCGGCTAATCCAATCAGGTTTTTAAATTTTAAACCTAAAACATTTACTTCTAAAATTGTGTTTTCTTTCTTGAAAAAAAGACTGAGTGTTTTTTGCAGAAAGCCAATGCTACAAAAAAACCGCAAACACCCCATTGCTAAATAATGTGCGCGTTCGGGAGGGAATAAAAAGAAGAAAGGTTTAATAATGAATCTGTACATCGGAAAAAATGTTGCAAGGTTTTATCAAATCCAAAAATATAAAACACCTGCAAATAAATATTTAAATAAAAAACATAAAAGTACCTCTAACCTGACGCTTGACCAATACCTTAGTATCAATTTATTTAAAACTCGTTCAAAGTGCTAAAAAAAACTTTAATTGTATCTGCTTTTTTTGCAGTCATTCTATTTGTTATTTTCGGATTTAAAAGTTCGATTCCAAAATCAACATTCACCGAAATTCATACCTCATCCCTCATCCCTGAGCACTTGATTGTGCCTCCTTTTGACACTGTCACAAAACTTTCTCAAATGCGAGGCGATACAGCTATTTTCAAAAAAGGAAATAAATATACGCGTGTTATTATAGTCGATGCCAATGACTTTGACCCAAACGAAGTGGGTGAACCAAGAACAGGTGTTGCGGGTTCGTGCAGCCAGATTTTTGCGGGTAAAGCGCGCGCTGCGGCAAAACTTTCGTATGCTCAAGCACCTTACCAAACTTACGCGAACACAACTGTGTTTCGAACAACTTTACAATCCGACACAGTTATGCAACACAGCGGATTAAACTCAAATTCACCGCGCATAGCAGCTGAGCGCAGAAATGTCATTATCACTAAAGCGTTTTTGTACGGCATTGCGCGCGAAGGCGACGATGATTTTCACTGCATTGTAGGTGATGTGAATGGCACGAGACTCGTAAATTGCGAAATCTCAGGATTGTCTCCAACTACGGCATCATCGTACAATGCGATTAAGACTGTGCGCGATTACGTCATCAAATATTTTGGCTCCGATTTTTGTGTGAAATCGGGTTATACGCTGTTTAAACCTGCTTTACCCATCACAGTTAAAGGATCACTTTTTTACGATATTGATCACAAACCTGGAACTGTTGGTCCAGCAGGTTTTCATCCGCCCACTTCGTGGGAAATACATCCTGTGAATGATATCAAGCTGTGAGCAATGAGCAATGAGCTGTGAGCTTTTCTCGTAGATATACAAGAAGGCTCAAGGCTCACAGCTCATAGCTTCTTCAGAATCACCTTCGCTGCATCAGCTTGTTCCATTTTTTTGTAAAAATCTCTGAACTCATTGAACTTTTCGGCAGGTTGCGACACGGGTTTAATCACCAATTTGCGTTTAAACACCACCGATTTTTCTGTTTTTTCAACACTCGAAACATAACTGCCATAAATAGAGTGCATTTCTGTTTTTTCGGCGGGCAAAGCTTCAATCGTAAATCCGTCAGGAATATTCAAAGTTGTTTCTACATTTTGCGTATAACCCGAACCACCCGCTTCAATTGGAAAGTTCCGTTTTTCAGTTGGCGGTGGCGTATCATCAAAAGCGTTGTCTGCATTGATGGGAATAATTAAACGCGAACCCGCTTTAGCGCCGAATTTTTCGAAACTAAATGTATAGTCAACTTTAACTTCGGGTTTACTGCCATCTGCCAAAGTTTCTAATTTATCTATTTTAAATGAAGGCAATTTTTTACCTTGTTGAAAACGCTTTTGAATTTCTTCTTTCGATAAGTTTTTTACCCAACCGCGTAATTGATCTTGCATAGAACCTTCTAATATCGAGTTATTTTTGAGCGTTGCGGAACCATCTGCCGCCAATTGTATAACAGATTTCGTGTTTTCGACATTAGTAGTTGTATCGAGCGCAGGTGTGCGCATAATTTTTCCTGTTGAATCGTTAAAAACTAATGCACCACGCCCTTGAGTGAAAGTTCCTAAATAACCAGTCGGCAAATCGTCAGCGGTACATTCAAGCCACATTTGTTCTGAGGGAATGTATAAAATTCTATGATTAAACCCTTTAAAGCAAAAACTAGGATCAGGATCGAAATAATCACCTTCGCCACCATAGACTGATGCTTGATATGCTTTTATTCCTGCAACTTTTAAAATAGATTTCATAAAATTAGAAAGTGCTTTGCAGTCGCCATATTTATTTTTCTCTACATACTCTGCATCAAATGCTTGTAATCCGCCAATCCCTTCCTGCACACTCACATAACGCATATTGCGTTGCAAATAATGATATAGTGTATCAATTTTTTCACGATTGGTTTTGCAATTTTCAACCATTGATTTTATACGCAATTCCATTGCTGGTGAAACTTTATCACGATCACGATTGATTTCCGCCAGAAGTTTACCAAATCCTTCCCAGTTACTCATGTCTCCAATAACATTAAAATAATTGAAAGGGCTGAATGATGCCTCAATGTGTGGTTGAATTTTAGAAGTTGAAGGAGTATTTGCTTCATGGGCAATAGCTTTTAAATTTTCAAATTGCCATAAATATGTTTTTTTATTGTCTTTCAGGTTTGTTTGAGCTTTAATATCTGAATTTAAAACCCTATAGTTTACTTTTATTTCTTGTGGTACTGAAATAAATAGCTCAAAGTGCTGAACAGATGCACCAAACTCTTGAAAATCCCAATTAGGGAGTTGAAAAAATGAGGTTTCTTTTAATTCGTATTCGACCTCGAAAGTATACGGTAATATACCATAATCATTTTCTATGGTTTTAATTCGACCATCAGTATAAAGTGATATTCTATCATTGTAAGCTCTGTCAGAAATTTCATCTTTTTCTACTTTACGAATTAATTTACCCATTGAATCGTAATACCGAGCTCGAAAATTCTTTACTTTGGATGTTTTATCATAATATGTCTGAAAATATTTAAATGGATTATTGTTTGACAGTTCTTTTAGAACTGTTACTACCATTCTATACTTGTCAGTCGCATCTGTCATAGAATTGACTTCATATGAACAAATATTTTCGCGAACGACTTCATTTGCATTTTTTTTGAGTGAATCGGGAATGAGATTGACCGCATATTGCGGTTTATCTTGTGCTTTAACTTGTAAAGCGGTGATGAGAAAGGCACAAATATGTACTACTACAAAATGCTTCATGGGCTATATTATTTATTTTAAATCGCTGATTACACTAACTCTACTGATTACACCGATTATTCCGTGTAATCAGTGGAGTCAGTGATTTATTTTCTTGAGTACAATTTGCTCTGCGAGTTTATTCGCTACTTGATTGAAAAAATCTTTCACTATACTATAATCCTCAGGTTGATATACGAGCTGGTTGATTTGAATTTTTACAACCAATTGTATAACGCTGCCTATTACGGAACTAATATATTGAAATGAACTTGCGTTAATAAGCAAATTATTAATAATGGATTTGGGCATTTCATCAACCACATAACCCTTAGGAATTGTAAGATTAATGACGTATTGATCTTTAAAAGGGTATGGAAATTCAATTGGATATTCGCGTTTAGGGAGTTTGAATGGGTTTTCGTCAAAATCGGTTTTAATAGAAGGCTTGATATACATTATATCATTTGCGATAGTAGCCATGTTTGGAATTTCACAAAATATTTTTCTTTTAAACGTCTCGGATAAATTGTTTAAATTTTCAGTACTGATGCCATCAACTTTAATGTCAGGATAGTTGGTAACTAATTCTTTTTTAATTTTTTCATGTGTATCGGATTCGTTTTCTCTCTCTATTACTGCTGAATAACCACGATAACCTCCTGATATCGAGCCACTGAGCGACCCGATTGAATCAATTTTGAAATTGGCAATGATGCTTTTAGTGCTTAATGGCGGATTTATGGAAATCCAACGTACGTATATGTTTTCTAATAACCAACCGAACTGATTTAAGGTTTCAAGTCGCGGAATGCCAACGGGTCTAAAAATACTTCCAACATCAATTATAACAGGCTTATCGCCTTGTGTAACATAACATGATAGATGATCGAATTGATCATCTATAGGATAATTTGTTATAGGTTTGCCATTCTTTCTGCTGCTAACTAACAAGGGTGAAGCAGTTATTCCTGCTTCTCTCAAACAAGCTATCATCATTAGATTGAGTTGACCGCTATTGGCTTTTTTCTTTTTAAAAGTTTTATTAAGCGATTCTTTGCTAAAAGCACTAAAATTATTTTCTTCCCATTTAACATTAGTACACAAAAAGTCGTAAATAATTTTAATTTTTTCATCGTCCGTTTTGGCATTAATTAAGAGCGGATTGACTTCTTTCCAAATGTCAGAGTAATTGTCTTTTTCGTAAAATTGTTTACCAAAATATTCAGAACCGAGATAAGATTCTGCAATATCCGACCAATTTTTAGATTGATCAACACTTGTTCCGTTTGGGTAATTTATAGTAAATAAATAGAAGTCGGTTTGGGCTAAATAATCATTTATTGTAGTGAAGAATGATTCTTGCTTTAGAGGAGGCACTGAATCAGCGAAATATCTGCTTTCAATAACTTTTGAACCGTTGTAAAAACCTCGTGGATTTATTATGTTGCTAATGGTTCTTTGTCCTTTTTTAACTAGACCATATTCATATTTTTCTGGGATGTACAAACAAAGTTCAGTATGCCGAACAGGGATTATATCTTGAAAGAGCCAATTGGGAAGTTTTGGAAATACGAAACTATTTACTTCAAACTCATATTCATATTCAATAATGCAGCCTTCAACCAAATTCGGGAAAGTAAATTTTTTAGTTTTTCTAAATTCAGTTGTTTTTTCTTCGATGAAATTTTTTGAAGTAAATTCTTGACGCGTACCATCAGATTGGATTGAAGCAGCTTTTATAGATTTAAAATTATTACCTTTGGAACTGTAAGGAATTAAAATTTTTCCAAAGAATTCGAAGGAAGATTTTTTAAAAAGTTTTATTCTTTTAAAATATTTAAATGTTAGTGTCGGATAACCCTGCGAATTTACATTTATCGCTGTCAGCCCTTTCATCGTTAAAATAACTGCTTCCGCAGATGAGTCAAGCGGGTATACTTTCATGTCGATATCGCCTTGCGGCGTTTTACCATAATCGTAGTCATAGTCTCTTACGCCATTAATTCTATTCTCTTTTTGCGCGTAACTCGGAAAAGTTGATGCAATTAAGAAAACTGAGAAAACTAAATACTTCATAGGTTTTAATTTTTAATTACGTCATCGCTAGAATCTGACGCATTTTCAGTCCTATTTGTTTCTCTTTAAGATCACGGATTATCCGGAAAATTTCGTGTAATCCGAAATTTACTTTTCACTATTTACTTTCTTCAAAACAATCTGCTCAGTCGATTTTGCTGCAATTTGACTAAAAAATTCTTTAACGTTAGTATATTCAATAGGCATATACACGAGTTGAGTAATTTGAGTTTTTACAACTAATTGCACTAAATTATCTTTTACTGAGCTTATATAAGAATATGTACCACCATCATTCGGTAAAGCCAATTTAACAGATTTGGGCATTTCATCGACTACATAACCGTCCGGAATGGAGAGATTTATTATGAATTGATCTTTAATAGGATATGGAAATTCTATCGGATATTCACGTGTAGGTAGCTTGAACGGGTTTTCATCAAAATCCGTTTTAAGCGTCGGTTTTATATACATTAAATTGTTGGCACTAATTGCCGCATTAGGGATCTCACAATAAATTTTGCGTTTAAACGGTTCCGAAGCATTTTTTAAATTTTGAGTATTGATGCTATCAATTTTGATGTCGGGATAAGCTAAACCTAAAGCTTTTTTTATTTTTTCGTGTTTTTCTTCCTCATCACCGCGCTCGCTTAATGCAGCATAACCACTAAAACTATTATAAATATTTCCTTTAAGAACACCGAGTGAATCGAGTTTAAAATTTGATAAGGTAATAGTAGCACTTGTTGGCGCAGCAATTTTAACCCAACGCGGATTATCTTTTTCTAAAACCCAACCTTGAGCGTTGAGCGTTTCGATGCGAGGAATGCCAAGTGGCCGAAAGCTACTGCCCACATCGGCTATAATCGAATGTTCGCCACGGTCAATATAACAAGCTGCATGATTAAATTGATCCGCTATAGGATAGGTTGTTATAGCTTTTCCGTTACTGCGCGTGCTGACCAACATAGGGAACGCTTTAATTTTCGCTTCTTTTAAACAGGCAACCATCATCAAATTCAACTCACCGCTGCTTGCTTTTTTCTTTTTAAATGCATCGTTCAGCGATTCGCTATAAAAGCTATAATTATCATCTTGCCAGTCAATATTTTTGCAGAGATAATCATAAATTAATTGAATTTTTTCAGAGTCTGATTTCAAATCAGCAACTAAAGGTTTTACAGATTTCCAGAGATCATCGTAATTTCCTTTGCTCAAATATTGTTCGCCCATATACTTATGCTCGACAAAATATGTTGCCACTTTGGGCCAAGTTGACAGACGATCCTCAGTTCTACCACTTGGATAATTAATCCGTTTCAAATAAAAATCTACTTGGCTTAAGTAATCATCCATCGTTGTGGTGTACGATTCTTCTTTTAACGCTGGAACAGAATCTAAATAAAGTTTTACAACTTGCGTTTGGCTGCCGAGTTTGTAGGTTGGCGGAAATGTTTTGCGTTTAATTTCTAAAGTGCCTTTAGTCAATGAAACGTATTCGAGATAATCGGATAAATTTAGCCACAATTCCGAATGACGGACAGGAATTTTACCCTGAAATGCCCAGTCTGGCAATTTGGAAATATTTTTATACACTTTCTCAAATTCGTATTCAATAATACAACCTTCGCTCAAATTAGGAAAAGTAAACTTTTTGGTTGCTCGCTCCGATGAAGTATTCTCTTCAATAAAATCTTTTTTTGTCAATTCTTGTCGAGTTCCATTGGGCTGAATGACAGCGCCTTTAATGTATCTTAAGTCTACATCACTCGTTTTAGCACTAAAACTGAGTTGCACTTTGCCATAAGTATCGAAAGCTGATTTCTTAAAAAACTTTATGCGCTTCAAGGTTTTACGAATAACCTCAGGATTTCCTTCCCCTCTAAAATCAATAGAAGTTTCTGCTTTAGCCGTTAAAATTACGGCTTCCGCTGATGAATCAAGCGGGTAGAATTTCATATCTAAATCTTCTTTAGAGATTTTACCATAATCGAAATCACATTCTTTTTCTTGTTTAATTTTTATGTCTTTATCTTTTTGAGAAAAGCCATAAAAAGGGAATGATATAAATGATAAAATGAAAAAAAAATACTTCATGGGATGATTTTTTTAAATGGAATAATTTTTATTACTTCTTTTTCAAAACTATTTGCTCTGCGAGTTTATTGGCAACTTGATTGAAAAAATCTTTCACATCGCCGTAATCTTCGGGTAAATAAGCAAGTTGGTTGATTTCAATTTTAACTGAGAGCTGAACAATATTTTGGTTTACAGCCATAGAATATTTAAAAGAACCGCCTTTATTGAGCAAGCTATACTCAACAGATTTTGGTTTTTCTTCAACCATATAACCATCTGGAATGGTAAGATTGAGAATATATTGATCGTGCAAAGGATAGGGAAACTCAATGGCATATTGCCGTTTAGGTTGTTTGAACGGATTTTCATCAAAATCGGTTTTAAGTGTTGGTTTAACATACATTAAATCGTTAGCAGAAGTTGCAATATTCGGGATTTCACAATAAACACTGCGTTTATACGATTCGGCAATATTTTTAAAATTGAGCGAAGAGATGCTATCGAATTTAATGTCTGGATACGCTATGGCTAAATCTTTTTTCGTTTTATCGTGTTTTTCGACTTCGTCATCGCGTTCTTTCATCGCGGCATAACCTCTAAAACTACCCGATATTGAACCTTTAAGCGTGCCTTCCGAATTAAGTTTGAAATTGGCTGTCATTACTTTCGAACTTGTTGGTGGTGTAATGTGCAACCAATGTGGATTTCTTTCTTCCAAAATCCAACCATCATTGTTTAACGATTCAATACGTGGCATCCCAATTGGACGGAAAGTACTGCCAACATCGGCAATAATCGATTTTTCGCCGCGCGCAATGTAACATACTAAATGATTAAACTGATCGCCAACAGGATAAATTGTTACGGGTTTGCCGTTGCTACGCGTACTGACTAACATTGGGTACGATTTTATACCTGCCTCTTTTAAACAAGCAATCATCATGAGGTTAAGTTCGCCACTATAAGCTGTTTTCTTTATAAACGATTCGTTCAACGATTCTGGACTGTAAATGCTGTATCCATCATCAGCTAAATTCATATTTTGACAGAGATAATCGTAGATAATCTGAGTTTTAGCTGAGTCGGTTTTAGCATCGGTTAAATTCGGTTTAATGGCTTTCCAAACTTCATCGTAATTTTCTTTATTTAAATATTGTTCGCCTAAATTTTTATCCGTAATAAATTCCTTAGCTAATTTGTCCCAAGTTGATAAAATATCTTCCGTTTCTCCATCGGGGTAATTAATTTTTTTTAGATAGAAATCAGCCTGACTCAAATAATCGTCCATTGTAGTGATATATTGTTCTGCTTTCAATGCTGGCACGGTATCGGCATAAAGTTTAATTTCTTGCGATTCAAATCTGCTCGAAGAGGATTTATCATAAGCTTTTGCTATGATTTCTTGTGTGCCCTTCGATACAGAAACGTAGTCAAAAATGATTGGAAGATTAAGCCACAACTCAGAATGTCGAACGGGGATGTTATCTTGAAATAACCAATCAGGTAATTTGCCAAAATGGGTATAAGTTTTTAAAAACTCGTATTCAACAATACAGCCTTCCGACAAATTTGGGAAAGTAAATTTTTTACTTTTCTTTACAGAACTTGTTTTTTCGTCTATAAAATCTTTTTTAGTTAACTCTTGCCGTGTTCCATCGGCCTGAATAACTGCCGCTTTAACATAATGAAGATTAATATTGTTATTGTGGCTATTATACGTAATTTTGACTTTGCCGTATTGTTCGAACGCAGATTTTTTAAAGAATTTTATGCGTACCAATGTTCTTCGAGTTACTTCTGGTTTGCCGTCGGAGTGTATTTCAATTGAAGTTCTACCTTTCATGGTCAAAACAACGGCTTCAGCCGATGAATCGGGCGCGTAAAATTTCATGTCTAAATCAGCTTTTGGTATCCGACCGTAATCGAAGTTTACATTTCTTTCTTCTTTTGGTTTTTTATCTTTCTGAGCAAAAACAATTGAAGAGAAAGAGAAAGAGAAGCAGGAGAGAATTAAAATTTTAAAGTAATTCACGGGTATTAAAATTAAAAAATGATGAAATTGAATTGGAGTATCTAAATTTTTCAATTATTCTTTTTTGAAGTTTTCGCTGGGTCTTTTTTTGAAAATTGAACGCTCAGTTTCATTTCTTCCAAAGTAGTAAGTGAAATTAAGGGTTAAAGTATTCTGCTTCCACATAGCACCCGCGGTGTCATCATGATAGAGGTTCTTTAAGCCAATGTGATATTTAAATCCCAACTGTGCGGAAGAATTGAAACAATACACAGCATCGAAGGATGGTCCGAGATCTGATAGAAATATAATGTCGTTTGAGTCGAATAAGTAATCTACATTGAAATATGCATGCGATACATTTTCAGCACCCCACAAATGCAGTGGGTAAGGTGGATATTTATAGTCATTAATAATTGAGCTCATCCAGAATCCTACGCCAAGTTTAAAATGTTTTTTTGCATCTAAACTGCGAAAAATGGAAAAATTTACTAAGCCTGAAAGCGGATCAATTGTAGCTTTTACAGTAGATGGATCAAAATAGCTCGGGCGTGAAAGTCCTTCGTAATGAAACTTTCCGACAGAAACATCAAGTGCCATTTCCCAATTATTTTTTTTAACCATCAAAAGAGAAAGTCCGATTGAAGTGCCAAAAACGGGATTCAATGGAACGTCAATCGAAGTATGAATTTGAACATAATTTATGCCTGCATTAACACCCCAAAAATTTTTTTTGGATTGGGCATTTAGATGTTCTTTGTTGAGTGCTACTAGCGCAACACTTATTAATATCGGGATTAATTTTCGCATAAAATTGAATCGGTTTAAAATTAGTTGAGTCGGTCTTTTTCGCTTTTGTGAAATGCGTTAAAAAATTACTCAAATGTATATAAAAAATCAATACATGTCAAGTGGGTTGTTTACATTTAATGTTTTAAAGCTATGAGCTGCCTAACAATAGTAGCTGATAGCCCATAGCTCATTGCTTTTTCAATACTATCTGCTCCACCAGTTTATTCACTACTTAGTTAGAAAAAAAAATTGACATCTGAATAGTTTGTGGGCAGAAAAACGAGATGAGAACTACCAACAGTAAACACGTCCTGTTTGGTGTCTTCTACCTGCGAGAACGCCCCTCACCAGCATCTGCCATTATTAAGTAAGTGAATTAACTGTGTGAAGCACGCGTTCGTGTTAAAAACATAATTTTCACTATATTTGTGTTTAAGATTAAATATCATACCAATTTTATAAAAAATGAAGAAGACGTTATTTATTACCCTCGCAATAATGGCACTGAAATGCAGTGCACAAGAGTACAAATCATTCCCAATGTGGGATTTTAATTTGCCCTTTGAACAACGCGTGAATGACGTTGTTAGTCGATTAACTTTAGAAGAAAAAGTGGCGCAAATGCTCAATGGCACACCTGCTATTCCAAGGTTGGGCATTCTCGCTTACGATTGGTGGAATGAAACTTTGCACGGTGTGGCGCGAACACCTTTTAAAGTAACTTCTTATCCACAAGCTATTGGCATGGCTGCTACTTGGGATACAGCATCTTTGCATCGGATGGCGAATTATTCTGCGCAAGAAGGCAGGGCGATTTACAATAAAGCAGTTGAATTGGGCAGAACTAAAGAACGGTATCTCGGGTTGACGTATTGGACACCGAATATTAATATTTTTAGAGACCCGCGTTGGGGTCGCGGACAAGAAACGTATGGCGAAGACCCATACTTGACTGCCAAATTAGGGGCATCGTTTGTAACAGGTTTGCAAGGCGACGACCAGAAATATTTACAAGCAGCGGCGTGTGCCAAACATTTTGCCGTGCATAGCGGACCTGAATCGTCGCGGCACAGTGATAATTTTAATCCAACAGCTTACGATTTATGGGATACGTATTTACCAGCTTTCAAGGAGTTAATTACAAAGGCAAATGTGGCGGGCGTTATGTGCGCTTACAATGCAATTAATACACAGCCTTGTTGCGCGAGCGATTTGCTCTTAACCGATATTTTGCGCACGCAATGGAAATTCACGGGTTATTTAACCAGCGATTGTTGGGCTGTTGACGATTTTTATAAATACCATAAAACGCATAAAGATGCTACGGCTTCTGCTGTCGATGCCGTCATTCATAGCACTGATGTTGAATGTGGTGTGAGTGTTTATAAAACTTTGGTCGATGCTGTCAAAAATGGTTTAATTAAAGAATCGCAATTGGATGTTTCTTTAAAAAGATTATTTACCATTCGCTACCGTCTCGGCATGTTCGATCCTGTTTCGATGGTAAAATATGCGCAAACATCGGCATCGGTTTTAGAATCAACTGAGCATAAAGCACACGCTTTGAAAATGGCGCAGCAAAGTATTGTGCTTTTAAAAAATGCTGGCAATACTTTGCCTTTAAAGAAAAACCTAAAAACCATTGCCGTTATCGGACCGAATGCGGATAATAAAATTTCAGTGCTCGGCAATTACAATGGCACACCGAGTAAAGTGGTTTCAGTTTTAGAGGGCATAAAAGAAAAATTAGGTTCAAGCGTCAACATCATCTATGAAAAAGCCATTAATTTCACGGATGATACGCTGTTCGTTTACAAAAATATTTCTGATTTCAGTATTGACGGCGCACCAGGCTTGAAAGCAGAATATTTCAACAATGAAAAATTAGAAGGCGCACCTGTTGTCACTCAAACAGAAAGTGAAATAAATCATTTCTGGACGGAAGGACAAATTCCTGTGAAAGGCATTGCTTCCACGCATTTCAGTGCCCGATACACAACGTTTTTAAAAGCCACTAAAGATGAAACCTTAAATTTTGAAATTGAAGGTGATGATGGCTATAAACTTTTTGTGAATGATAAATTGGTGATCGATGCTTGGTTGCGAAACCGCTGGGGGGCAAAACATTATTTATTGCCTGTAAAAAAAGATAGCTCCTATAAGTTTGTGGTTGAATATTTTCAAACAGAAGGCAATGCTTCCATTAAATTGAAATCGGGTAATTTTGAAAAAACAGATTTCAATTCGCTTCAACAAAGATTAAAAAATGTAGATGCTATCATTTATGTGGGTGGTATTTCGCCGCAATTAGAAGGCGAAGAAATGCCCGTAAAAGTACCAGGTTTTAGTGGCGGCGATAGAACGAGTATTTTGTTGCCCGTTGTACAAACAGAATTACTCAAATCGCTCAAAGCTACAAACAAGCCTGTGGTTTTTGTGATGATGACGGGAAGTGCCATCGCAATGCCGTATGAATCAGAAAATATTCCTGCTATCGTCAATGCTTGGTACGGCGGACAAAGTGCGGGCACTGCTGTTGCCGATGTGCTTTTCGGCGATTATAATCCCGCGGGCAGATTGCCTGTAACGTTTTATAAAAGCGATGCCGATTTACAAGGTTTTTCCGATTACTCCATGCGCAATAGGACGTATCGTTATTTCAATGGCGAACCGTTGTATCCTTTCGGCTATGGTTTGAGTTTTTCGACGTTTAAATATTCGCAATTAGGTGTCAGGCCTCAGGCATCAGGTGTCAGCCCAAGAGAGAAGCTCAAAGCTCAAAGCTTATTGCTCATAGCTACTGTAAAAGTTACCAACACAGGCAAAATGGATGGAGAAGAAGTGGTGCAATTATATGTTTCACAAGCAGATAAAAGTATTCATGCACCCATAAAAGCGCTGAAAGGTTTTCAAAGAATTTTCCTTAAAGCGGGTGAAACTCAAACGGTAAAGTTCAAATTATCTGCAGATGATTTATCGCTCGTAAATGAAGAAGGTAAAATGTATCAGCCTAAAGGAAATGTAATCATCAGCGTGGGTGGTGGACAACCCGATGTGAAAAATGCAACGACGAGTAATGTGGTGCAAAAGAGTATATCGTTGAAATAGAGTTAAGCGTGATTTTTGGACATAGCGATGGAAATCAGTATAATTAGTCGAAATAAAATTGTCTTTTTATACCTAAAACGCTCCGCTATTTAGCACATTAACAGCATATTTAATTAAATTATGGTTAAACCGCGTTAAATCCCCATTAAAATTTTTGATGCCGACGAAATATTTATTTATATTTGGTACAAATACTTCCTTTATGCGAGCCAAAATAGTTTTTTCATTTCTTACAATGCTTATACTCGGCGCGAATAGCCTTAATGCACAGTCACGCAATTACAACCGTCGATTCAATCCTAATGCTTGTAACGAACCTTATAATAATCGACTTTTCAACCGCGATTTTGCGGCGTTGTCGAATACAAGTTTTCGTTTTTTAGACGAAGAAATTCACCATTATATTGCTTTTAAGTGTTTAAGTACGGAACAAATTCGCCGATTAGCGATGTTGTATCAGAGCGATAGAGATAAATATAATTTCTTGGTGTATGCTTATAGCTACGTTATGGACAGCGAAAATTATGGTATCACGGCAGGTACGCTATCCAATTTAGATACGCGTGCGCGCTATACCAATTTTTTATTGCGCCAAGGTGTGCCCGTACCGAACACCTATTACAATGGTCCGATAGTATATGGCAATCCGTATTCAAACTATCCACCTTATAATTCGCCGTATCCGAATAACACTTATCCGCCACAAGGGCAGTATAACAATACCGCGCCTTATGCAGGTACTAACGTTCCTTATAACGCTTATCCGAATGGTAATGCGCCATCAAATACAACTCCGCAAGCCCCCTACAACAATAATGCGCCACAATACAACGCACCACCTGCCAATACGAACACTCCGCAAGGCAACTACAATGCACCTTCTATGTTTATGCAAACAGTAACTGCTATGCGTGCTGCGAAAACAGAGGTTGAACGTTTAGGCGTAGGTGAAGCTGCTGTGCGCAAAAACATTTTCGATGCTCAACAAATGGCGGGTTTAATGCAAGAATTACCAAACGACGACGATAAGCTCGAATTTGCGCAATATGCTTACACGTATGTAAGCGACCCGCATAATTACAATGCTTGTTACGCCGTTTTAAAATATGAAACGGACAAAAAACAACTTTCGAGCTATATTGGTAAACACCAAAGATAGTTTTTACTGATACTTATTGTACGGCAACTTCAAGAAATCGAGTGAGCCAGGGCGAACGCGCAAAAAGAATTGATAGGTGTTGCGAATAGGTTGCCAGTTCATCCCCATTTCCCAGCAATGCAAATTGGCAGTAAAACCCAAATCGGGATATGTGAGTGTTTCACGAGTGAAATCGTAACCAATATTGCTCAGAGTTAATTTCCAACGTTTGCTGAGGGGGAATGAGCCAGAAGTATTAAGTGTGTGTTGAAAAGTAAACGTATCGCGAACAGAATTATCTGGACGCGTAATGTTCATCGCAAAATAATGGTTGAAGGCGAAAGCACCCAAAAAATCCCAAAGCGATTCGTATTCAGGTCCTGAACCTTTGGGTAAATCCTTTTTTTTCGTTGGACTGCCATCTTTGTCTTTTTCAGAAAAAAAATCGCGAATTTGTAAAATGCTCAAGCGCGAACTCACCGAGAGTTGTAAGTTTTCGAAATTCAACAATTTGCCATTTTGCTGATACGCAAAAGTTTGCGTGCGCGCGCCTTTGGCTGTTCGACCGTACGGATCGAACAAAGCGTTAATTGAAATAGACGAAAGTCCGTTGAACAAATTCGTTGCAGTTCCCATAGCTACGCGACTCCATTGAAACGAATCGGCGAGCGCGTTATAACTACCAGCAACATTGATATTGTCGAAAAGGAGTTTGCCTTTGTGAAAGGTCGAATCTTTTGAATTAAAACTTTTGTATTCGAACAAATTGGAGAACGAATAACTCATCCCAGCTGATGCGCCACTTGCCGACGGTGCGCCATAAATAGCATCTTCGTAACGATTATATATAGTTTTCTGAAGTGGTGTCCGAGTATCGAATTGAACAGAATCTAAATAGCGCCTGTTATCGGGTGAATAATTGAAACTAAAAGCTGGTGAGATGGTGTGCCGAATAGCGCGCAACCAACCACTTTTGAAGTTTACCAACCCAAAGATACGTGTATTTAAACTCACACCCGTGCTGAAATTATTGACGCGGTTAAAGCCATTTGCGTAATTTGTATCTACTTTACCGTATTGCAGCGTGTCGGCTTTTATGTCATAAATAGTTTCTCCATTAGGAGTTATAATTTTAGTGGAATCATATCGAATTAGGAAACTGTCTTTATTAAACGAGCGTTGCTGCTGCCGTAAATACCAATACTCATTATAATTTATAAACGGCGAGACGTTGAAATACTTTAACAAATTAAAATTCACACTCGAACTCATGGTATGACTCACACCTGTAAGTGCTTTTTTCCACATCTGCTCGGTAAAGAGTAACGAATCTTTCGTAGTAACGCGACCATTGAATTGCCCTTGATACGAAAAGGTAATTTTTTCGTACCATTGTTCGGTGCCAATCGTCACTTTTCTTTTAAAAGGAAAAATGGTTTGGAGTTGAAAATTGAGGTTCGGGAAAGTGATATTGAAATCGCGCGTGTTGAGATTTTGCGAGTGCGAGAACGATGCCGATAGTGAATAGGGTTTACCTGGAAACTGTTTACTGATACTGATATTGGAGTTCAAGTTACTCTGCGTTGCTGTTTGATATGAATTGATATTCGAACCAGATAAATCACTTCGCGGCGCAGCAGTACTCGCACTTCCAGCCATATTTAAACTGGCACTAAACGAAAGTGTTGGATTAACGCGACTATCTTTTGAGTGATTCCATTGCACACTCCACGAATTGGAGCGCGTGATATTATCCAAAGCATCTTCATTGCGCTGGCTGCGCGTACTGAGCGTAAAAGAGCCTGTGTAATTATAACGTTTCACGTAGTTAGCGGTTGCGCGCAAACCAAATGTGCCTTTCACATAAATATCGCCGAGCGCTTGAACATCAATATTTTCTGAAATTGGGAAATACCAACCCACACCATTAAAACCATAACCATCTAAAGGAGAAGATGTATAATCTTTCGGAAAAATAAGACCAGTGTGCGCACCCCGCGTTAACGGAAAAAATCCGAACGGCAACCACAACGGCGTAGGCACATCGCCAATATACAATTGCGAGGGTCCGACAATAATCATGCTGTTGGCTATGACTTTTTGTTTTTGGCTCACAATACCAAAATGCGGATGTGGTGCATCGCACGTTGTAAAAATAGCCCCTTGCGAGTAAGCAATATCGCGCTTAGGCGTTACACTATCACCAGGTATTGAAACAAATTTCGAAAGACCGCCATGCACATACACATCTTTTTGTTTCGTAGTGATGTCAAATGCCAATCCTTTTTTCGATTTAAAATTATACCGCAGTTTATTGACCGTAAAATCTTGGTCAGCATCTTTAAAATGCGGAATGCCGCGCATTTTACCCGCAGTATCGGGCAGTGGTACAGCTTCTGCAATCGAGTTTTTGGTATCGATAGAAATGTATTGCGCTGTTAAGTTGATACTTGTATATTTCACCGATGCCGAACCATACAAATGAATTAAATTATTGCCATTGTCGTAAATAATAGAATCTTTGGCAGAATACTCAACGGGTGCATCGAGTGAATCTTTCGAGTATAGCACCCCTGTTTGGAGCGAATCATTTACGCGAATACTGTCTTTTTTAGTAGTGTCGCGTGGGAATGTAATGCCTAAATTACGTTGGGTTTTATAGTCAATTGTACGATTTTGTGCTGTATCAGCTAATATAGTTGGGTTAGAAAAAGTATCCTTGGCAATGTTTTTGTTTAATAAAATGTTATTGGGTTGGATTTGCGCAAAAATTAATGTAAAATTACCCATAATTATGAGCATAGTACAAAAAAAGCTTCGCACAAACAATTTTCCATACGTATTTTTGTCCTTACCGTGTAAGGGCGAATTTTCCAGAAACTTATTGATAGGATGAATAATATCAAGCCAAAATCCCATTTTTTCTCTCTTTTAGTTAAACCTGTTAGATTTTCAAAACCTAACAAATTTAAAATCATTTATCTATTAACGCCGTTAGTGGGCATTTTGTCGTTTCTTCCTTTCGAAAAAGAAACATTTAACACAAAAAAAGTTTCAATCGCGCCTCAACAGCCCACACATTTCGAAGAAGCTGCACCGTATAAATTAAAAAAAATAGTGCTCGATGCAGGTCACGGCGGTTACGATACGGGGTGCCAAACCGAACACGGCATCGAAAAAAATAACACACTTTTAATGACAAAACGTTTGGGTGCACTCATTAAGCAGCGCTACCCAGAAATAGAAATCATTTACACTCGCGATAAAGACGAATTTATAGAACTCAACAAACGCGCCGATATTGCGAACAAAGCTAAGGCAGATTTATTTATTTCTATACACTGCAATTCAACCGATGAAGCGAGTGGCGCTTCGGGTACTGAAACTTATGTTCTCGGTAACCACCGCAAAGATGATAATTTTGAAGTTGCGAGACGAGAAAATCAATCAATTTTATTAGAAAATGATTATAAAACGCAGTACGACGGCTTCGACCCTAACAGTACCGAGGCGTATATCATTTTTAGCCTTTACCAAAACGCATATTTAGATAAGAGCATTGTGTTCGCTAAATTTGTTGAGGAGAATCTGCAAAACCATGGCAATCGCAAAAGTTTGGGTGTGAAACAAGCTGGTTTTATTGTTTTGAAAGAAACTGCCATGCCGAGCGTTCTCATTGAAACGGGATTTTTAAATCATGCCAAAGATGGCGAATTTATCAGCAGCGAAGCAGGTCAAGAATTAATTGCTGAATCTATTTTTAATGCTGTTGAGCAATTTAAACAAACCGTTGAAGAGAACAGTGATGAGAGATTAGGGATGAGTGATGAGAAAAAAATTCTTCATAACCCATCCCTAATAACTCATCCTTCTATCGACCCAAATAATTCGTTAGAAAGCAAGCCAACAGTTCGAAAAGTTAGGAAAACAGAAATACGAACTGAACTTGTTAGTGCATCAAAACCAATAGAAGTTAAAAAAGTAATGCAAAACGTTCCCCTTCAAAGTTCTGCCAAAAAAGATGCAATTGTACCTGCTAATTTACTCGCTAACGAATTAGTTTACAAAGTTCAACTCAGCGTAGAAGCCAATGACGCGCGCCAATCGGGCAGATTTAAAAACGTGAGCGATTTAGAAGTTCAGAAAGAAGGTGCACAATATAAAATTTTAAAATCAGCAGGTACTGATTATTGCTCCGCCGTCAAAGTTGTTCACTCAATGCGTCAAAAAGGTTTCCCTGATGCGTTTATTGTTGCTTACAAAAATGGCGAAAGAGTAAAAGTTCCGACGGAGAAGTGTACGATGTGAAAATAAGAACATTATTTGGCTAATAATTAAATACGTTGCTCAACTTAAACATTTAACTAAATCTAGACAGCACTTCCAAAATTTTATTCTAATATTTGAGCCCTTAGACTGTTTTCTAAAAGTTGGTCACATGCCCTGTAATGGTTTTTTTGCTGTTTTACTCAATTAAATTTGATAAAAATTAAAAAAAATAGTCAAAAAATCTTTGAATTTCAACTTCTTACATATTTTTGTGACACTTTAGATAATAAGCTATTCATAATCCTTACAATTTTTAAAAAAGAAGTACACTAATTTGTCTTTGCAAATTTATTTTTTGCGAAGGTTTTAAACCATTTAATATGTATTCGTCGAGTTATTTTTTTTCATTACACAACGAACGCCTAAAACTAAAAACTTACAAACAATCATTTAAATTAAATTTACCTTACAGTTTAGCATTTGTGCTTTTCTTAGCATTACCGTATGTAAAGATTTACGCAGCACCATTTCCACCATCCTCATTTTCATTACTTAATAAGGTAGTTTTAAAGCATAGTGAGAGTTCAATAGAAGGTATTCCTTTTTATAACGCTGCGAATTTTTCTCAGAATGCCTATTCTACTGAAAATGTTGTAGATGCTGAGCAAAGTGTTTTCAATTTATCGCCTACTAAAACGGGCGTTGCTATTCTCGATAACCCACCAAAAGAGAAAATTGATTATTCCGATCCGAATTTAAATTTAACGGGTGCTGCTAAACGTCGCCAATACTTAACTTGGTTTGCCGAATCGTTTGCCAACTGGGATTTTAAATATAAATTAGGCGGTACAGACATCACTCACGGAATAGATTGCTCTGCATTTGTTGGGTTTGTGTTTAAGTATTTCGATACGCCTGTCAATCGTACAGCGAGTGAGTTATATAATTCTGGTATTGCAACCGATTTAGAATCAGCACAACCTGGCGATTTGGTTTTCTTCGGTAAAAAGCACATCGAACACGTAGCACTTGTTACTAAAAACGATAAGTCTGGGTTATGGGTTGTGCACAGCACCACGTCAAAAGGCATTATTAAAGAAAATATTTCTGAGTCTCCTTATTGGCTCAATAAACTACGCAATAAGGCAGTCGACATTATAGGGTCACATACTTTTTAAACGCGAACGCAGCCTCAGCTTATTAACAAAACGAAAAGCAAACTTTAAACTACATCTGCGTTGAGGCTGCCCCACAAGGGCAGCCTATTTTTTTTGAATTTAAACCCAGATGTAATTATTCAAGTCCGACAATTTTCCCGCAGATTTAACAGATTTTCCCGCTAATTTAGCAGATTAAAACTTAAAACGCTATTAATACCTGCGTAATTTGCGAGAAAATCTGCAAAATCTGCGGTAAACTGATAAACACCTTAATAGTTACACCAAGATTATTTTCGTTTTTTTCGCAATTACAATTTGTAGTATGGTTTTTGAATGGGTAATTCGGGATAAAATTGCCTTTCAAACCATTTTAAAAGGAGTTTTTAAATGCGTGCCTTAATCTTAACAGTTTTTTTCTTTTTAACTTTTCTTCAACTGACCGCACAAGTTGATAAAAGGCTATCGGAGATTGATAATTCAGAGATTGACAATAAAGCCAAACATTTTAAATTTAACAACCCACTCTTTAAATATTTAGCGGATAATATCATTTATCCTACTAAAGCACTCAAGGATAGTATTGGAGGTATTGTAGAATTAAAATTTGTCATTGAAACTGATGGAACACTTTCGAATTTGGAAGTATTGCAAAGTGTTGGGGGTGGTTGTACGGAAGAAGCAATACGCCTTATCAAATCTATACCGCATTGGATTCCGACAATAGCGAATAAAAAACCTATCCGCGTGACGTATTCTTTACCTATACGATTCAGATACACCAAATTATTAGTAGCTCCTCCGAGTAACAATTAAATCAAATTCAATATTCAGAAAAATAATTAGTATTTAGGCGACTGCATTAGTATTTTTGCACTCTTAAATTTTGATTTCATGTTTGAAAATTTGAACGATAGACTCGGTTTAGCCATGAAGGTGCTCAGTGGCAATAATAAACTCACCGAGCTGAATGTATCAACCGCTATAAAAGATATTCGCCGCGCATTAGTCGATGCGGATGTGAATTTTAAAATCGCCAAAGAATTTACTGATAAAATTAAAGATCGCGCGCTCGGCACAGAAAATGTTTTGAAAAACATTAAGCCAGGCGAACTCATGATTAAAATCGTGCAGGATGAACTCACCACTCTAATGGGTGGTCAGTCGGCAGGTATAAATTTAAAAGGCGCGCCTTCGGTAATTCTCATTTCAGGTTTACAAGGTTCGGGTAAAACAACTTTTACGGGTAAATTAGCCTTATATTTAAAATCACAAAAACAAAAAAGGCCTTTGGTTGTTGCGTGCGATGTGTATCGCCCTGCGGCAGTTGACCAGTTAACCGTTTTAGCCGATAAAGTCGGTGTACCTATTTATAAAGAACCTGAAAATAAAAATCCTGTTGAAATTGCGCTCAACGCCATTGCAGAAGCTAAAAAATTAAATTGCGATGTTGTTATTGTCGATACGGCGGGTCGTTTAGCCATTGATGAAGCGATGATGTTAGAAATTGCGAACATCAAAAAAGCCATCAATCCGAACGAAACGCTTTTTGTTGTCGATTCGATGACGGGTCAAGATGCGGTTAACACAGCGAAAGCATTTAACGATACACTTAATTTCGATGGTGTAGTTTTAACAAAACTCGATGGCGATACGCGCGGTGGTGCGGCGCTCAGTATAAAATATACCGTTGGCAAACCGATTAAATTTGTTTCGGAAGGCGAAAAACTTGAAACGCTCGATATTTTTTATCCCGAGCGTATGGCGCAACGCATTTTGGGCATGGGCGATATCACCACTTTGGTTGAACGCGCACAAGCGCAATTCGACGAAGCGGAAATGAAAAAGTTGGAAGCGAAAATGAAGCGCAATGCTTTCGACTACAACGATTTCTTCTCTCAAATTCAAACCATAAAAAAAATGGGCGACATGAAATCGCTCATGAATATGATTCCGGGTGCATCGAAAGCACTCAAAGATGTTGATTTAGACAGCGCCAATTTCAAACGCGTTGAGAGCGTCATTCAATCAATGACTCAGGAAGAGCGCAAAAAACCCGAACTCATGAATATTGGTCGCAAAAAACGCATCGCGCGCGGCTGCGGTCAGAGTCTGGAGGAAATTAATGCTTTCGTTAAGCAATTCGAAGACATGCGCAAAATGATGCATTTGATGTCGAATAATAAAATGCCTATGCAACCACCTGCTAATATGCCGCGTGGTAGATTCAGATAAAATAACTTTAGTTGTTGGTTGATAGTTGTTAGTTGATAGTTTTTTAATTCAACAACTGGCTATCAACTATCAACTATCAACTATCAACTATAATGTCTAATTTTAAAGATTTTGACGATACGCCCATTCAATGGCTCGATCACGAAGATATTGCAATGAAATTATATGAGCGCTTCGGTCATGAATTTGATGAATCGAAAATTTACCGTATTCGTTTCACAAGTTTATTAGAATGGATTTTGGAAATTCCTAATTTTGAAGGTTCGCGCGAGCAAAGCAATGAAAATCACCTCGAGCTAATCCAATCTAAATGGGTGAGCGAGTGGAAGTATAATAATAAAAAGAAATGAATTAGGTTTCAGGGGTCGGGTTTTAGGTATATCTTAACTGACTCCTGAAACCTGGTACCTGAAACCTATTTATGCACAAAGAACATCATTATTCAGCAACAATTCAATGGACTGGCAACACTGGTGAAGGAACAAAATCGTACCGAGGTTATCAGCGCAATCATTCAGTTGTAATTGACGGTAAGCCCGATATTTTAGCTTCTTCCGACCCAGCTTTTCGTGGCGATAAATCGCGGCACAATCCAGAAGAATTATTAGTGGCTTCGCTTTCGAGTTGCCACATGTTGTGGTATTTGCATTTGTGTTCTGAGGCGGGTGTTGTTGTAATTGATTATGTTGATAATGCCACAGGAACAATGATTGAAACAGAAAACGGTGGTGGCAGGTTTTCAGAAGTGACTTTGCATTCATTTGTAACCGTCAGCGATGAAACAATGATTCAAAAGGCTAACGAAATTCATGCAGTAGCTAATAAATTATGTTTTATTGCTAACTCGGTTAATTTTCCAGTGCATCATGAAGCTGAAATATTAGTAAAATAATATCTCCATAAACTGCAAATAATACCCTGCTTCGCAGAGATTAAATATAAAAAATGACACAGGACATCGATACAACCGTAAAGCCCATTAAAAATAGCTTAGCGTATTTCAATCTTATCGACACCTTCTTCTTCGATGTGGATGGCGTAATGACTGATGGTAAATTAATTTCCACCATTGAGGGTGAATTTTTGCGCACTTTTCACAGCCGCGATGGTTTTGCTATTCGCCACGCCATAGAGCAAGGTTATAATATAGTAGTTATAACGGGCGGAAAAGGAAAAACAATTGAAAATCGTCTGGTTGCTTTAGGTATAAAAACCTATTTCATCAATGCACAAATAAAATTACCCATTTTTGAGCGCTATTGCAAAGAGCATGACATAGATACTTCGCGTGCGTTGTACATGGGTGATGATTTAAACGATTACGAAGTGATGCAACACATCGGTTTAGCTTGTTGCCCTGCCGATGCGGCAACCGAAATTAAAAAAACATCTCAATATATTTCTCCCTTCAATGGTGGCGATGGCTGCGTGCGCGATGTAATTGAAAAAGTGATGAAACTGCATGGCAAATGGATGAATAATATTTCAGTGATTAGTGGTTAACCTACTAGGCTGCAAAGCATCCTATTAGGTTTAAATAATAAAATTTTAGGTTTTCTTTGTGTTCTTTGTGAGAAATATTCGCGAGTCCTAAAAATCTTATCGCAGTTCATCTTCGACCCTGCGCTAAATACTTAATGATGTATTTTGCAAAACTCATACGCCTTCCGAATTTAATCATTGTAGCTCTGACACAATACTTGTTGCAATTAGTGGTGCGCACTTCAATAAGCCCCAACCCGGCAACAAAACTCGTCCTAAATAATCTCCAATTTTTCATTTTTGTTTTCGCAACTCTATGTGTTACTTCGGCAGGTTATATCATCAACGATATTTACGATATCGAGATTGACGCACAAAACAAACCGCTTAAGAAACAAATTGTCAGTCGAAAAATATCAAAGCGCAATGCCTTTATTTTGTATTTCCTTTTAACTGCTTTCGGTGGTGTTTTGAGTGTTGAAATCGCCTATTCTATACATCATTTAGAACAGCTTTGGCTATATCCTACCTTTGTTTTCGGATTGTGGTTGTATGCAGCACGATTAAAAAAATCGTTTTTAACTGGCAATTTTTTTGTAGCAAGTTTTTGCGCCGCTGTGGCTTGGATTATTTATCATGCTCAGATGCTCAATCCTTCTACGCAAGAATTATTAGGCAGTAATTTTCCATATTTTGAATTTATTTTTATGTGTTATTCCGTACTCGCTTTTATTTCGACTTTTCTTCGCGAAATCATTAAGGATACAGAAGATGCCGAAGGCGATTCAAAATTCGGTGCATACACTATACCAATCGTTTTAGGAGTTAAAACCACTAAAATAATTTGCTATACGCTTGTAGCGCTTTTAATTATAGCAACTATTTTTTTTGGTTTTGTTTTTAATGTCGTCAGTTTCAAATTCTACTTATGGCAGCTTACGAACTTATTTTCATTATATCTGGGATATTTAATTTCAAAAGCACAAACTAAATCTGATTGGCACAAAGCAGCAACGGTTGCAAAAATTGTGATGTTGGTCGGTTTGGTTTTTGTTTTACTTTTGTTGTAGTAATTTTATTTTTTTCATTTTAACTTCGTACATTCGCCTTGAAAGTTTTGCAACTATTTAAACTTTAAAAAGTAAACTATTGGATATTATTTTCAAAACTAAAATCATCTAAAATTCAAAAAATTATTCTTATGAAAAAAATAGGCATACTATTCGGGCAGGAAAACACTTTCCCTTGGGCATTTATAGAGCGCATTAACGATAAAAAAATTCCAGGTATTATTGCAGAACCCGTTTTGGTGGAAGAAGTTGAGCAAGGTAAAACATCGGGTTATGCAGTAATTATCGACCGTATTTCGCAAGATGTACCCTATTACAAGGCTTTTTTAAAAAATGCAGCCTTGTGCGGAACGGCAGTCATCAATAATCCGTTTTGGTGGAGTGCAGATGAAAAGTTTTTCAATAATGCTTTAGCTGTTCATTTGGGTGTGCCTGTTCCGAATACCTATATTTTACCAAGTAAAGACAGACCTGAAGGCACTAACCACAATTCGTTCAGAAATTTAAAAATGCAAGATTGGGATGCCATTTTTAAGCACATTGGTTTCCCATGTTATATGAAACCTCACGACGGTGGTGGTTGGAAAAGCGTTTATAAAGTATATGATGCTGACGATTTTTTTGTGAAATATGGTGAAACAGAGCATTTAGTCATGATGCTACAGAGTGAAGTTATTTTTGAAGAATATTTCCGTTGTTATTGTATTGGTGGCAAACACGTGCATATTATGCCGTATAATCCAACGAATCCGCACCATTTGCGATACGTTGTTGATGGTCCTCCCGCATCTAAAAAAATGCTTGCTACTGTTCGAGATTATGTTTTAAAACTTAATCACGCGCTCGGTTACGATTTCAATACTGTAGAATTTGGTGTTCAAAATGGCATACCTTATGCCATAGATTTTTGCAATCCTGCACCCGATGCCGATATTCACAGTGTAGGCATAGATAATTTTGCATGGGTTGTTGAGCACGCCGCCGAATATGCTATTGAGCGCGCCATGGCACACAAAGAAGGTACTACCAATTTAACTTGGGGCACATTTGTGAATGATAGTGTGAAAGCGTTTAATTCAAAATAGACCAAGATTAAACGGATTAAAAGATTTTCAGGATTTTAGGAGGGTGGAAGTGATTCTGCCCTTTTGATTTTAAAAAATTAAAAATCAAAAAATCTATAGTAACATTTTTAGTTGCAATGAAAAATTTACTGCAACTAAAAATGTTACAATTAACGTGACCGATTTGTAAAAAATTTTTCAAAAAAATTTTTAACTCTTGAAGTTCGTGCGTTTTAAATAATCCGGTCTCTATCAATATTTCTTTTTCGAAATTTTATTGCCCGTAGGTTTTTGCATTCTACTTCTGAAAATCGTAATATCTTCGTCGCGCTTGGCGATATGTTTTGTGGTTCTACCTTGAACACGGGCGCGCCATTTGCGCCAGTTTTTTTCGTGCATTTCATACTTCATCAATTTAATGACATCACTTTCAGGCACACCGAATTGGGATTTTATTGCGTTGAACGGTGTTCTATCTTCCCAAGCCATTTCTACAATGCGGTCAACATTTTCTTGTGTTAATTTGAACTTTTCAATAATTTTCATAACTAAAATAGACAAAAATATCTTTTAAAATTTTCTATTTTCTTAAAACTATTACGTTTTAAAACCATTACACTAAATTAATGCGCAAAACGTTTTATATTTGTTCTGCGTACTATCATTGGAACAAACACATTTACTGTACAATTGTTGAACTTTATTTTTGTTCAATTACGCCATGTTAAAAAGAATTTTAATTTTTTCGATATTTTTTGCCAATTTTTTGTGCTTAAAAGCCCAAACACCGCAAAATATAGTCTTAGATAATCCTTCTTTTGAAGATTATCCAGGCGCTGCTCATACGCCGTTTGGATGGTTTAATTGCGGATTTACGGGCGAAACCGATGTTGATGTTCAACCCGGTTCATTCCAAGTAACGCGCGTTGCTCAAAACGGGCGAACTTATATTGGCATGGTAACGCGTGATGTAAACACGTGGGAATCGGTGGGTCAGAAACTAAAAACGCCGATTTTAAAAGGTGTTAAATACAATTTTAGTTTTTATGCCGCTCGGTCAGAACTCTACATGAGTGAAAGCCAGCTAACTCATAAAATGGTGAACTATATTACACCAGCTATTGTGCGTGTTTGGGGAGGTAACTCAGCGTGTGCAAAAGATGAATTATTGGCAGAAACACCACAAATTTCTGCGGCTGAATGGCAACATTTTCCGTTAAGCTTTAAATCACGCGCTAATTACGAGTTCATTGTTGTAGAAGCATTCTACAAAGTGCCAACACTTTTTCCGTATAATGGCAATGTTTTAATCGATAATTTTTCTGAATTCAAACCTGATATTCCGAAAAAAGATCCTCCTAAAGTTGTTCAAGCACAACGACCGCCGCCACGCGTCATACCGCGACCAGTTGAAAAACCAACAGATGTTGTTACTACCGATACGCACCCAGTTAAACCCAATAATAATTCTAAAATTTCCGTTATACCAGAAGTTCCCAAACCTATTGAGCACACTGCATTGCGCGAAGGTCAAATAATTAGGATTGAGAAATTACAATTCGCCGCACAATCAGCTATTATCAGCAGCGAATCATATCAGTCGCTCGATAAAATTTACGATCTTTTAAACCTCAATCCGAATTTAGTCGTCGAAATTGGCGGCCACACAAATTTAATTATTTCCGATGAAGTTGGTTTAGGACTGTCTTTGAAACGAGCAGATGCTGTTGCTGATTATTTAGCCCAAAAAGGCATTGACCGAAGACGTTTACAAACCAAAGGTTATGGCGGAACAAAACCGATTTATAATGAAACAACTGCTGCTGCGAATAAAGCCAATCAGCGTGTTGAAATAAAAATAATTAGCGTTAATGGATAATTCAATTGCGAATTACGAATTACGAATTACGTTCTATTTAGTTTTGCATGAATTGGATTTTTTTTTTAAAATTAGGGTTGTTACATACTTTTGTACTCATTTTATTCAGCCACTGTGGTTCAAAAAATAGCGATTCACAAGTATTTTCACGCGACCAACTCGCGATTGAGAAAGGCACGGATGTTGAAATCATTTATTCCGATTCTGCTAAAGTGAAAGTGCGCGTGACGGGTAAAAAAATGAATTATTTCACCGAATCAACCAACCCCAGACAAGAATTTCCAGAAGGGGTAATTATCTATTTTTACGACGATAATCAAAAGCAAATAAGTATTCTTACAGCTGATTATGGTGTTCGTGATGAGCGCAAACGCACAGTCACTGCACGCGATAATGTCGTTTGGGTGAGCGACACAGACGGAAAATTAGAAACCGACGAACTATATTGGGATGAAAAAACAAATAAAGTGCGTTCAACTAAATTCACGACCATCACGCGCGATAAAGAAAAAATCTTCGGCTTCGATTTTGAGACAGATGACAAACTTTCTCACTGGTTGCTCAAGAATCCCAAAGGAACGATGAAAGTACAATCGCCTATTAATTAGGTGATAGTTGTTCGTTTGAGAGCGCTATTAAACCAACAACTATCAACTATCAACTAACAACTAAATTCATTTTTCATGAAAAAATTTCATAACGAACAAATCCGATTAGCATCACGCCCTGTCGGTGAACCAACGCAAGCCAATTGGAATAAAACAATTGAAGATGTTCCTGCACTTGAAGACGGCGACGTTTTAGTGCAAGTAGAATATATTTCGCTTGACCCCGCGATGCGAGGCTGGATGAATGCAACCAAATCGTATATTGCTCCAGTCGAAATTGGCGATGTTATGCGCGCAGGTGGTTGTGGCAAGGTCATAGATTCGAAAAATGACAAATTTAAAATAGGCGATTACGTTACTGGCGGACCTGGTGTTCAAAAATATTGGTTAGTTAAAGGTGGTAAAGGTGCATTGAACGTCAACACAAGTATTGCTCCAGCAACAACTTGGCTCGGCGCACTCGGGATGGTTGGCATGACAGCTTATTTTGGATTATTCGATGTGTGTGCACCAAAACCAGGTGATGTTGTAGTTGTTTCGGGTGGTGCAGGTGCAGTTGGTTCACTTGTAGGGCAAATGGCAAAAATTCATGGTTGCAAAGTGATTGGCATTGCAGGTGGTGCTGAAAAAACTTCACTCATGAAAGATACATTTGGCTTTGATGCCGTTGTTGATTATAAATTAGGTAATTTACGTTCGCAATTGCGCACCGCTGCACCCGAAGGAATTGATGTTTATTTCGATAATGTGGGTGGAGAAATTCTCGATACTTGCCTTTCAATGTTGCGCTTTCATGCGCGCATTGCTATTTGCGGCGCAATTTCGGTTTATAATGCTACTGAACAATGGGGACCTAAAAATTACTTATCGCTCTTAGTGAATCGAGCGCGGATGCAAGGTTTTGTCGTTTTCGATTATGCGCAACGTTACACTGAAGCAGTAACACAAATGGCACAGTGGATTCAAGAAGGAAAACTAAAAACCGTTGAAACTGTTGTAGATGGTAGTATTGATGGTTTTCACGATACTTTCATGCAACTCTTCAGAGGTGAAAATGTGGGAAAATTGATGCTCCGTCTGAAGTAATAAGCACTTGATTGTAAGGGTGTATTGAATTCGCCCGCAAAGAATAAATTATGTTGAGCAACATCAAAAATACTTCAAACCGCATTTTCGTAACTGGCGCAACGGGTTTTGTCGGCTCATATATGTTGCGCTATTTATTACTGAAGGGTTATAAAAACGTATGGGGTTTGCGGCGCAAAAAATCGTCGAATAGTTTAGTTGCTGATATTGAGAACCAAATACATTGGCGGGAAGGTGATATTTTAGATATTCCGTTTTTAGAGTTTACTTTTGTTGAAAATAAATTTGATGTCGTTATCCATTGTGCTGCCACTGTTAGTTTTTACAAAAAAGATCGGAAATCGCTTTACGAAGTAAACGTTATTGGAACGGAAAATATCGTCAATATTTGCCTCAGCCACAATGTTAAAAAACTGATACATGTTAGCAGTATTGCAACATTGGGCAGAACAAAAAATTTTGCGACACTCGATGAAAACAGCAAATGGGTAATTTCTAAACTGAATTCATACTATGCGGTTACAAAATACCAAGCCGAACAAGAGGTTTGGCGAGGAGTGGCGGAAGGTTTAACGGCATGTGTTGTCAATCCATCTATTATTTTGGGTGCGCAATTTTGGGCACACGGAACAGGTAAACTTTTTGAACAGGTGCAAGATGGATTAAAATTATACGCTCCTGGTAAATCGGGTTATGTTGATGTGCGCGATGTCGTTAAATTTATTCTTTTGCTTTTAGAAAGTGATATTGAAAACGAACGCTTTATACTCAATGGCGAAAACATGAGTTTTAAATCTATTTTTGAACACATTGCCGATGCATTGCGCAAACCCCGACCCTATTTTGCCGCTAATAAATTTTTGCGCGGTTTAGCTTGGCGCGTTGAATGGTTGCGCTCGGTGGTTTCAAATCATCAACCGCTTATCACGCGCGAAACCGCGCGGACTTCAGCATCAACCTTTTACTTCAATAATTCAAAATCTTTAGAAACCTTTAGCAGTTTCACGTATACACCTATTGAAAAATCGGTGAAAGAAACGGCAACTGCTTTTTTAGCGTCGCAAAATACAGGTAAAGATTTTGGCATATTAACATTCTAATTCTTCTTGTAATTCAGTGTTTACTTTAATAAATTGAGACAATAAAAATTGCGAACTACAGTATTCATTCATTTACATACCGTAATTCGTAATTTTTAATCCGCCTGCCCCTACTTGTAGTGGGTAATTGACTACTGCACTTTCACAATCGACTTAACTTGTTGGAATGCACCATTTTGAAACCTCATATAGTACAAGCCTGTTGGCAAATTACTGCCATCGTAGAAAACGCGATATTCGCCTGCATCGTAAATACCATCAACGGGCATAGCAATAATATGCCCTTCTATATCCATAATTTGAACCAAGGTGTAGCCACCTCCTGTAGAAAAATGTATAGTTGTACCATAATCAAAAGGGTTAGGATAAGACGAAATCAACTTCACGCCTGCCTTTTGCGTTTCTGTAGGTTCAACTGCTAATTGTGATGGTTGTGTGGCTATAGCAGGTGCGCAAACACCGGAAGCCATGAGTGGTAAATACTGAAAACTTTTCAGCAATACTTTTTTGACATCCGAGTCAGGTGTGCAAAACCAATCGCGTAGAATTGTACCATACACCGATCTAAAATCATATTGCATCGGAATGTTGGCATTAACATCAGGTGTTTTTGGAACAGCGACGTTATTTCCGAGAACACCGCCTTGAACTTTTGTACCCATCAGAAACATCGGATAAGCCGCACCGTGATCTGTTCCACCAGAAGCATTCGATTGTATGCGGCGACCAAATTCGGAAAATGTCATTGTTAAAACGCGATCGGCGATGCCTTGCTTTTCTAAATCGCGCTGAAAAGCCAAGAGTCCATCGTTTAGTTGCGTTAATAAATTTGCTTGATTTCCTTTAGCGTGATTAGTTGGATCAACTTGCAAAGCATGCGTATCGAAACTTCCGATCTGCACCATATAAACGCGCGTTTTCAGTCCGCCTTTAATCATGCGCACTACTTTAGCCAATTGCTCACCAAGACTTGTATTCGGATACGTGCCCGTGTTGACGGATTTATTATAAGCATCTCGAATTACTTTTCCGTATTTATCTGATTGGACTGCAAGTGTACGCAAATAATTCAACTCTGTTCCCGCTCTTCCTGTAACAGTTATTGATCCCGTATCAGCTAAAAAAGAATATGGATTAGTCGGATCAGAAACGGCAATACCCATTAGAGTGCTCAAGCCTTCAAACGTTAAAGTCATTTCGTTTAACTGAACACCGAGTGGATCGGGCATCATCGTATTCGGAAAACCCGCTGGATAATTCGGAAACTCATTCGATAAATAGCGACCCGCCCAACCAGAGTTTAAAACTTGGTCAGAATCGGAGGCGCTCATAAAAATATCAGTCGCTCTAAAATGCGAAAAACTTTGATTCGGATAACTTACACTATGAATGATTTTTACTTTACCCTCATTGTATAAAGCCTGAACACCCGTGAGTGATGGATTTAATCCTGTCAAAGTATTGCCTTTGAGTTTAAGCACTTGTGGTTCTGGGATTACAATATTGGCTCGGTTAGCATTCAGAGCGGTGTATTGATCGAGTGGTATAACGGTATTCAATCCGTCATTTCCTCCACTCATTCGCACCAAAACTAAAACGTTATTGGTAGGAGTAGCAGGATTGAGTAGTTGCGACATCGCATCGTTCAATCCGAATGCCTTTGTCGTCAATCCTTGAAAAACACCTGGTAATGCAACACCTGCTGCCGTATTTCTTATAAAATTTCTTCTTTTCATGAGTAGCTTTGGTTATGAGCCTTGAGCTAAGAGCTTGTATAAATTGCTTCATGGCACAATGACAATGGTGAAATAATATTTAAGCTGAGCTATAAGCTTTTAGCTATGAAAGCTGGTATTCAGGATTTTCTGTTAAAAACTTGTATAACTTCGTTAACCGCGTAGTAACTATATTAATAGCTGTTGCTGTTGGTGCTGTTTTGTAGGTATTCCAAGCATCCGTCCAATAATGGTCAGAAGCTTGACCATCTAACAAAATCGTTTTTTTCAAATAAGCCTTGAAAGTATCGCCCACAGGTACGCGGTACATAATTTCGAGAACGCGCGTAACGAGTAAGTTCGGATCAGCAGCATCCGTTTTAAATTGATCTGTAAAAGCTAAAACATCGCCAAAAATCTTTTTCCCACTGCCAACGCCATAACCACTCGTAGTGAAAAACTGATCGGTGAAACGCAAACGCTTTGGCAGTGTATCCGTATTTGCCCAAATTTCATGATAAAGCGGCGCTTGGTAATAAGCGGGCCAACCTGCCACATTGGGTGGATTACCTATTGCCTGGCTTTGTAGGTCTGCACCATTACCACTCACATTTATGATATTCCAAGCAGAGTATTGAGCCACATAATCAGCAGAAGTTGGATAAACCGTATTGAACTCGCGTACTAAACCGACCAATAAATCTAACGGACTTTTAATCACACTTCCCCGATTTGTAGCATCAAAAAAGTGTTGGCTTGTTAAAAGTGCTTTTAAAACAGCCTTGATATCATACGATTGGCGAAAAATTGCAGCTAAAGGTGTTATGACATTTGTTTCTGTTGCAACATCAATTGTATAATAAACAAAGAAGCGATACAGTTTGCGCACCAAAAATTTAGCAGCTTCGTCTGTACCTAAAAGCATGGTAATCAGCGCATCAATTTCGTTAGCGCCACCATTGGCTGTAGCATCGCCTTTAATAACCGTATTTTTATAATAAGGTGAGAAGGTTTTATTAGTTGTATCGTGCGAAGTGGGTTTGAAATAAGAAATCCAACGTGTTTTCAGCGGCTCGGTTAAATCGCTCGGATTATTTCTATATGTATCTTGCTTAACATCCCAACCAGTCAGCACTTTGGCAGCAGCTTTTACATCTGCTTCAGTATATAATGAATTCGCACCTTTGCCCTGTGTAAAAAGTTCCTGTAACTCGCGACCATAGTTTTCGTCAGGTGCTGTTTTATTATTTTTGTATCCATTGAGGAAACGGAGCATATTAGGGTCGAGTGTAATTTCTTTTACAAACGTCTTGAAATTACCCAAAGCGTTACGACGCAAAACTTGCAAATGCGGAATAAAAAGCATGGCAGTCGTATCGTTAATGCGCGTCGCAAAATGGTTGTGCCAAAATAAAACCATTTTTTCGTGAATAGTTCTTCCCTGATTAATCATATTGCCCACCCACCAAGCACGCAGTGAGTTCAGGCGGTCGGTATTATAATTTGCGTTTTCAGCATCGTAAGCCCAGATTTGACCTAATGCAATGCGCTCTACATCTTGTTTGGAATTTAAAGCATAATTTCTGATAGGCGGCGATGGATTAGCAGAGGGAGTAAGCAAGATGTCGACTACTTGCGAAAGAGTTTTTCCTTTAAAAAAATCAATGTCGACTTTTTTGGCACCGAACATGGTTCTTTTGAGTAGATGCGTAATTTCGTCTTTGCCGAATGCGCCCGTATAAGGCGTAATTCCTGCTAACGGCATTGAAGTTTTTGTCTTTTCTTTAAACTGCATTGGGATTCTTTTTTTAGTAAAAACTAACTGATTCTAATACAATTACAAATATATTAGTTTTTCAAATAAACAAGCACTGTTTGAATAAAAAAAATTGTATTAATTTTCAACAATTAGTTGAATAGACGTGTTTTTAAAACCAAACATTATACTGAACTGGTTTAAACTTATTTTTTGGGCTTCAAAATAAGAAACAAAAGGGTACTTTTAAAAAAAAGAATCGCAAAATTTAAATTGAACCTAAAAAAAGATGTGCTGCTGCACCATAATTAATCAAAGTTGCGTTAGAGTAGCAATGAGCTTTGAGTTTTTCTTGTAGGTTGAAAAGAAGTCTCAAAGCTCATTGCTAAATTATTCTAAGCGGATATGAAAAATTTTTTCCGTCCCATATTTTATACTTTCCCAGTTCAGTTATTGCTGCTCCATTTTCGGAAAAACCTCCTCATGCTTTTAATCTGGGTTTTTCTGGTTTTCGGAATTACTGGGCATTTAGGCATAGGTCTGGGTATTAACTATTTGTTCATTTCGCCCGAGTATCGCGGCAAGGTAGACGTTGTTAGTTTTTTTATACTTGGGCTGGGATTTGGCGTTTTTGTGATGTGCTGGCATCTCACGGTTTATCTACTCTATTCGGCACGTTTTTACTTTTTAGCGCGCCTCAAGCGCCCGTTTTTAGTTTTTTGTATTAATAATTCCATTATTCCACTCATTTTTTTTACCGTCTATATCGTCAATCAAATTAAATTTGGGACATATTTTGAAATGAAAACAGTAAATCAGTATTGGGAAACTGTTGTGGGATTTGCAGCGGGTTGCGTTTTAGTTTTATTTCTTTTAAGCTCTCATTTTGTTTTTACCAATAAAGTTATCAGCAGCATATTTAATCACGGACGACTTAATCTTCAAAAACTGATAGAAGTGGCGGATGAAAAAAATTGGCTCGGGCAAGAATATATCAGAAATTGGCGCATTGATTCTTTTCTAACAGAAAACTTTAGATTTCGTTATGTTAATGATTTGATAGATTCTAACCGCATTTTAAGAAAAATGCTCCTCCAACAAAATCACCTCAATGCTTTATTATTACAGGTTTCAATAGTAGCAACTTTCCTCGTTTTAGGTATTCGATTCGATGTCTCTTCATTCTGCTTGCCTGCTGGTGCAAATATTTTTTTGTTATTCTCTATTGTTGTTTCAGCATTAGGTGCTATTTCATTTTGGTTAGATAGGTGGCAGTTTGTAGTTATTATCGGGTTTTTAGTGGTTTTAAACTTTTTCACTAGATTAGATTACAATAACGAAACAAGCAAAGCTTATGGATTGGATTTTGTCCGAAAACCTGCACCCTATTACACAGATAGCCTCCGTGCGCTCTGTAGTGAAATGCACGTATCGAATGATAAACGTTTCACCAAAGATATTTTAAATAGATGGCGCGATAAAAATTTAGTTGATAGTTGGCAGTTGACAGTAGATAGAACGAAGCCCAAGCAACAACAATCAACTATCAACTATCAACTATCAACAAAAAAGAAGCCCCACCTTTTTGTGGTTTGCGTCAGTGGAGGTGGTTTGAAAGCTACGACTTGGGCAATGCGGGTTCTGCAAACGGCGGATAGTTTAACTGGTGGAAAATTTAGTGAACATACTGCTTTAATAACTGGTGCTTCAGGTGGAATGTTAGGGGCGGCATATTATCGCGAATTGCTTTTAAGAAAAAAGCATGGCGAGAAAATTGATTTGTATGGGAGTAAGCACTTAAACGATGTTTCTAAGGATTTACTAAATGCTGTGTCGTACAGTGTTTTGACTAATGATTTGTTTCTGCCCCGCACAACTTATACGATGGGAGAACTGCATTATCGAAAAGATCGCGGCTTCGCTTTCGAACGGCAATTTCATGAAAATACGGATTATAAATTAGATAAATCGCTCGCAGATTATGCCATACCTGAGCGCGAAGCGGAAATACCGATGCTATTTGTTTCGCCCTCGGTTTTAAATGATGGCAGACTAATGATCATATCGCCACAACCTGTTTCTTATATGATGGGAGAAAATGTTGGTGCCAATATGTTAGAAGCTGATTTGCCTGATGCTGTCGATTTTAGTGCTTTGTTTAAAGAACATCAGGCAGGAAACCTTCGGTTTTCTACAGCACTGCGCGCCAATGCTACTTTCCCATTTATATTGCCGAATATTCAATTACCTACCGAACCAGCTATTGAATTGGTTGATGCGGGCTTTCGCGACAATGTCGGTTCAAAATCCGCATTGCGATTTATTCACACTTTTGGTAATTGGTTGAACGCTAATACGAGCGGTGTAACTTTGGTCGCCATTCGTTCCTACAATCCGACATTGCGGCGACCGTATAGCACGCAAGGTGGTTTGTTAGGTAATTTGTTCAATCCGCTCTCATTTGCAGGCAATTTTCTGTTTTTGCAAGAATACGAATACCAAAACGATTTTGGTTTATTGCGCGATAGGTACGATATTAAAAACCTCAACGTCATTAATTTCAATTATACACCAACTGAAAAATTGCGCAATTCGCCAACATCATTCCATTTAACGCCTTGGGAGCGCGCTAACATTATTGCTTCTGATGATTTTCCTGCCAATAAAGCCGCGTTTAAGCAATTGGTGGATTTACTGAAATAGGTTTCAGTTGTTAGAATCGCGGATTACGCAGATTGCGCAGAAAATGACAGATGCGACTTCTAATTTGGGTAATGTCGTATCTGTAAAAATTCCTTTAATCCGTGTAATCTGCGATTCAGACAACTAACAACTGTCAACTAAACCTATTCAATCTTACTCAAATAAGTATTACTGAGCGTGCGCATAACACTTAATGCAGCACCTGTTGCAGCCTCGCCTTTAATGTTGCGCTCGTTCATAATTTGTTCTATGTGTGCGAGCGTTTTGTAGTAAGCTATTTTAAGCGCATCATAACTTTGTGCGGCATTTTTTGAAGTACCTGCCCAAAGTTCTAATTTTTTCCAAGTTTGAGCATGCCAACCCAAAGCAGCATCAACGTCAACTTTTGAAAGTTGTGATTCTGGTAAATTGCCAAGCGCATCAAATTTTAAAACATCTCCACTTGGTACAGTCGATAACCATTGCGCTAAAATCATAAACGTGGCAGCATCGTCAAAATCGTTGCTTTCAAAATTTTTTTGTGCCATGGTGCGCGCCATAGCGAGTGTTTTATTTTTCTCGAGCGCATCGGCATAAGCGGCATCAGTGATGCTTCCGTAAATGCCATCGGGTTCACCGTTGAATAAGCCCAATTTTTTTAAAGTTTCTTGTAATTTAATGACGGATTTTCTTTTATCCTTTACTACAATAGTTGAATACGATTGCGGTAAGTCGGCTGCTTGTCGTGGTGCAGAAGGTAGTGTTCCTGAAATAGATTTAACAGAAGTGGTTTGAATGGCATCGCCTGTATCGAAAATCGAAACAGGATTAATTTGAGGCAATTTAACGGATTTAATAAACGCATCTTTGAATCCTGCAGCGAAAATTTCGTTGAGTTTTGTGCGCGCGTCGTTTTTATCGGCGTAATAACCTACTGTTAAACGCACTAAATTATTGATCGGTGCTGTATATAATTTTCCAAACCGAGCATAAGTACCAAATGGAACCGCTTCGCCTGCATTCGATGTAGATACTTGAACAACGTACACCGTTTTATCGCTCGTCAGTGGTCGTTGAACAATTTGCGCATCGTCAAAACCACGCTCTTTTACTTTTTCAAGCACAGCTTGAGCATCTTCGGGTGTTTTAAATCCACCGATAAAAACAATATTGTTGCGCTTGTAAACATAAGCATAAGAACGCACCGATTCAAAATCGTATTGTTTGAGCGATTCGTCAAAACTACCTAATTGTACCGAGTAAAATATTTCTTCTTGCGGTTTAGTTGTAGTTCCTTGTCCAGAAGTGGATTGTGAAGAAAATAATAGGCAAACAATCAAAAAAAATCCTAAATTTTTCATGCTAATGAATTTTAAAAAGTATTGCTCTGATATACAGAACTTGTTGTTGTAATATTTTAAAAACTTAAAAAAAACTATAATATGGCACTTCAAAGTTATAGTTTCCATAAAATTAAGTTAATTAATGCAATTTGATATTATTCCGATGCACTTTTTTCGTAAATAACGCATCTAAGGTTATAAATGGTATATTTAAGAAGGGCGAAGATTTTATTTTTTAGATTAGCCGTAAAATATTGCGGCGCTACATAGCATACATCGAGAAAACGAATTAACCTTTAACTTATAGCAATATTATGAAAATTCAAGCGCTTTCAACTGCCGTTCATGATTTTATTGGAGATGGAAAAACTGAAAATGCTTTAGCATTATTAAAACAGGAAATCCCATCGGTATATCCTAAAGGAATGATTGATGTAACGATGCTCAAAAGTCGATACATTCAAGCTCACGACGATTTTGCTATTCGCGGTGTTATATCGAGCACTGATTTCGATGCGCGGGTGTCGCAAATCAATTTATCTATACTCGAGTTTTTAGAGCGCATGACGCATTTTGAAGAAATTGCATCTTCTTCGCCAAAAGCTGCTACTTATCCTCAAGTTATTAGTTCTGTTTCCAAAAAAGTAAAACCTCTGTTGAAAATTTCTACACCAGGTTTGGTTATTCTGTTTACAAAAAAAGGAATTATGGGAATGGGTTCCGTTATCTTTATAGTTCTCGCTATTTGGCATACTTATTTTGTTCCGAAAACCAAAGTTGCACCCGTTATTATCGAGCAAAAACCTCAGCTACCTCCCAGCGATACGCTTTTGCTTCAAACAAAATTAAAAGCTTTTAAAAAAGAAGAAGCCGAGGAAGCGCGTGCTGTAAAAGAGAAGCTGGTGGAAAGAAGAAAAAATGCACGGAGTAAGTTAGGAAAGACGCTGCAGCGGTCGGGTCATGCAGTTAAAAAACCTTCAACATATTCGAATGAAATGGATACCATCAAACCGTTGTATGCGCCTGCCCCCAAAAAAATTCTTTTTCCAGCTAAACCTGATGGCGTGAAGCATAAGGGGGCGTAGAGTGTTATCAAACCTACATTTCTTAATTCAAACAAAAAACATCCCGAATTCTCTACCAGAGATTATTCAGGGATGTTTTTTGTTTTTATAAGTCCGAAGGACTTAAATCTGGATAGTCCTGCGTGTAAACGCATGAGTAAGTATGCAATTGACCTTCCGTATGTCCCGATTTTTTCCTCTTTTTTGACATTGCCTTAACTTTTTTCTTCGATTGGGTCTATAAAATACAACAAATCTAATTTATAAACTCTGAATTTATAAATTAAAGAATTATATTTGCTTTGTTTTCAATCCTTTTGAGTGCAACCGAAACATACTTTTTAACACTGTAATGCAAAAGTTTTATGCGAATCACAATTTTATCGCTTAGTTTTTTATTCTGTGGATTTATTTTAACAGCACAATCGCTACCACGCACCCAAATTCATTGCTTCGATGTCGATAAATTTGGCGAC
>JAYWBA010000283.1:0-8589 GCA_043781915.1 Saprospiraceae bacterium | reverse complement strand
CTGTCTGTATTTACAGGTGAACCAGATAGTATTCAGAGATTTAAATGGTTCCGAATTGGGACTAATAATGATACATCATTATTGGCTACAACGCGTTCCCACACATTTACGCCAGCAGTATCGGGCATATATTTTTGTCAGATTACACACGATACGCTCACGCGTCCGAATAACCCTAAGCTCAACTTAATTTTAAAAACCTCCAATTTAAATGTCGTTCTGTCCCTAGCGGTGCCGTTGTCAGGCAGTATTAAATCGGAAAATAACCAAGCCGTTGCCAATGTTAATATACAAACTTTGCTGGCAACATCTCTAACTGTATCGTCTGTACCTGCAACATCTATACAAACAAACACGGATGCCAATGGCGATTTCACTGCGAGTGTAATTCGCGGTGCTAATTACCAAACGCGCGCCACTAAAACAAGTGCAGAGGATAAATATGCAGGGGTTTCAACGTACGATATTGCTTTAATCAGTAAGCATATTTTGGGTATCGAAACGCTCAGTAGTCCATACAAAATTATTGCTGCCGATGTCGATAAATCGAACGAAGTAGATGCTGCTGATATGTTGGCTTTGCGTCGCTTTATACTAAACATCGATAAACAATTACCTGCGGGAGTTTGGCGATTTGTCGATAAGAGTTACATTTTCAAAAACGCACAAAATCCATTCGGTGAAGATTTTCCAGAGGTGGCTAATATTAATCTCATCACAGGTACACCGACGGCTAATTTTGTAGCCGTTAAAGTAGGCGATGTGAATCAGAATTATACATCTGGCTTTGCCAACTCCGTATTTCGCTCTGCTAACACTACAGAATTGAAAGTTGATGACCAAAAACTCCAATCAGGTAAACAATACACGGTTAAAATCAACTCTGACAATTTCAATGCACAAGCATTGCAAGGTACATTTCAATTCAAAAGTGCAACTGTTAAAGCGATTAAACCTGGCAATTTATCAAACATGAGCGATGAAAATTTTGGAATGTTTGATAACGCTGTGACGATATCGTACAATCGCAAAGTAGAAACGTTGCCTGTAGCTTCTCAATTAGCAGAAATTACGTTTGTGGCAAACACCAATTCCAAATTGAGCGAGGTTCTCACGTTCGGTAGTTCGAAAACGCCAGCGGTTGCGAATGATGCGAATGGCACAGAATCGGAAGTTAGTTTGAAATTTAATAGCTCACAACTATCAACTCACAACTATCAACTTACAACTATTTCAATGACGCCGAATCCAGCGAAATCGAGTGTGACAATTATATTTGACAATAAAAACACTGCTTCCATTAGATTGTTGGATTTGTTGGGACGGGAATTAATCGTTCTCGAAGCGAACGGCAACAGCACCGATTTGGATATATCGCAATATGCTGCTGGCTATTATATAGTAGAGGTTAATTCGAACGGAGAGCGATTTGTACAGAAATTAGTTAAAGAGTAATTTCAAATAGCAAATAGCAAAAGATACTGGGCAATACTTTATGTTTGCCCTTTTCTTTTTATTTTAAACAAAAAGTTAAAACAAGTTCTATATTTATTTTAGGTTTTATAGATTTTTATTTTAAATTTGTTTCTGGAATCTAGTCCTAAATCTAAAAAACTATTCTAAATAAAATTTTGTGGGAGCTAATATAATTGTTTATGCCATTCCGGGCTTTGTTTTTTTTGTTCTATTGGAAGTTCTGCTCAATGCCTACGAGAAAAAAGACTGGTACGAGACCAAAGACACATTGACGAGTTTAGCACTCGGAATTGGCAATGTAATAACAGGTATTGTTGGGAAAATTATAGTTTTTGGTGCTTTGAGTTTGGTCTATAAGTTCAGATTATTCACTTTTGAAAATTCGGGCATTCTATTTTGGATAGCACTCATTCTGGCTGATGATTTTTCATATTACTGGTTTCACCGCGAAAGTCATAATATTCGATTTTTTTGGGCAAGTCATTACGTGCACCACTCCAGCCAAAAATACAATTTGAGTGCAGCGTTGAGACAGACTTGGACGGGAAACTTGACAGGCGCATTTGTTTTTTGGTTATGGATGCCATTAGTAGGTTTTAATCCGATGATGGTGATGATAATGCAAAGTATTAGTTTGTTGTACCAATTCTGGATTCACACAGAAGCGATTAATAAAATGCCGCGTTGGTACGAATATATTATGAATACACCGAGTCACCACCGCGTACATCACGGTTCAGATTTAAAATATCTCGATAAAAACCATGCGGGTATTCTCATCATTTGGGATAGAATGTTTGGCTCATTTCAACCAGAAATAGAACACCCAACGTATGGACTTACAAAAAACGTCGATACATTTAATCCTGTTAAAGTGGCGTTTGGTGAATGGGTGCAAATTTTTAAGGATGTGCTAAAAACAAAAAACTTGAAAAACATATTTAACTACATTTTTGCCGCACCCGGTTGGAGTCACGATAAATCGACATTAACAGCTAAAGAAATGCGTTCTCAAACGCAACAGAATTGAGCATATTCGATGCTTTAACAAATTTTCTTTTATAAAATTTACGATTCAAGCAATAAATTTCTGATTTTTCCTTTATTTTTACGCTATTAAATAAAAGTATCAATTTTTCGCAATGACTGAAGATGTAAATAGAATTTGGTTAAAAAATTATTCACCGACTCAACCACATTTTATAGATATAAATACTTATCCAAACTTGCTTGCAGCTATTGAAGAGGCGTTTGTAAAATTTAAAAATTTACCAGCATTTATATGTTTCGATAAAAAATTAACTTATAAACAGGTGGATGAAATGAGTCGCGATTTGGCTGCTTATTTTCAATTTATCGGTCTCGAAAAAGGGGATCGCATTGTTTTAATGATGCCGAATATTTTGCAATATCCCATTGCGATGTATGCCGCTCTGCGCGCAGGCTTAGTGATTGTTAATACTAATCCACTTTACACTCAACGTGAAATGCTGCACCAATTCAACGATTCAGGTGCAAAAGCCATCATTATTCTTGAAAATTTTGCGCATAATTTAGAAGCGATTCTCAATAAAACATCTATCGAAAAAATTATCGTTACCAATATGGGTGAAATGGTTGGTGGTTTAAAAGGTTTGCTGATTAACTATGTTGTGCGTAAAAAGAAAAAACTTGTTCCTGAATATCATCTAAATCATACGGTTTCTTTTAAAAAAGCAATTAGCATTGGCGCTTCAAAAAAATTAATTAAAGTCGCAACCGAACACGATGATACCATCATGCTGCAATACACTGGTGGTACAACGGGTGTCGCAAAAGGTGCTATGCTGACGAATAAAAATTTGATTGCTAATATGTTGCAAATGAAGGCAAACATGACATCAGTTGTTTCAACCGATGGAGGAGAAGTAAATTTTTGTTGTTTGCCGCTCTATCATATTTACGGTTTTACGGTGAACGCACTCGGATTATTTTCTATGGGGGCTTGCAATATTCTTGTCCCAAATCCAAGAGATATGTCATCCGTTATAAAAGATTATAAAAAATATAAACCCAACATTTTTCCAGGCATAAATACCTTGTTTAATGGTATTTTGAATAATCCTGAATTTAAAACTTTAGATCATTCACACCTAAAAGGTACTTCTGCTGGTGGTATGGCTTTACAACGTGCAGTTGCAGATAGATGGAAAGAAGTAACAGGGATTGAAGTAGCTGAAGGTTGGGGAATGACAGAAACATCTCCGGTTGCATCGTTTAATGTGATGGGTGGAAAAATCAAACAAGGAACTATTGGAATGCCTGTTTCATCAACTGATATGCGTATCGTTGATGATAATAAAAATCCTGTACCCATTGGAGAACGTGGAGAAATTCAAGTGCGCGGACCGCAAGTGATGAAAGGGTATTACAAACGCCCTGAAGCTACGGCTGAAACTATCGTTGATGGTTGGTTATGCACAGGTGATATTGGCATTATGGACGAAGAAGGCTATTTCAAAATTGTTGACCGTAAGAAGGATATGATTTTGGTTTCTGGATTTAACGTATATCCGAACGAAATTGAAGATGTTATTGCAACGCATCCGAAAGTATTAGAAGTAGCATGTATTGGCGTTAAGGATGAACGCGCGGGCGAAGTGCCGAAAGTTTTTGTCGTAAAACGTGATGCTTCTTTGACAGAAGATGAAGTCCTTGCTTTTTGCCGTGAAAATTTGACGGGATATAAAGTGCCACGTTATGTGGCTTTCAAATCCGAATTGCCTAAAACTAATGTGGGCAAGATATTGAGAAGGGAACTGCGTGAATAATGGTTAATGAATCAATGGTTAATGGTTAATTTTTCCCATTAACCATTAATAATTAACCATTAACCATTAACCATTAATAAAATATGACTACAAAAATAAAATACGAAGGTAATTTGCGCACAACGATGGTGCATTTACAAAGTAGCACAGAAGTAACTACTGATGCGCCGACAGATAATCAGGGTAAAGGCGAAGCGTTTTCTCCCACAGATTTATTGGCGAGTTCATTAGGTGCTTGCATAGTAACCACTATGGCAATTTACGCGAAAAATCATGGTTTTGATTTGGGAAATTGCACTTGCGATGTCACTAAAATTATGACTCCTACTCCGCGACGTGTCGGCGAAATAATCGTCAACCTTTTTTTAGAGGATGGTTTTAACGAAAAACAACGCGCCGGATTAGAACATGCGGCTCATGCTTGTCCTGTTACGCGGAGTTTACATCCCGATTTGGTGCAGTCAGTTACTTTCAATTACGAGCAATTAGCTATGAGCTTTGAGCCATGAGCCTTTTTCGAACATACACAAACAATAATGGCTCACAGCTGATAGCTGAAGGCTGAATGCTGATAGCGATGAAAAAATGGATTTTAAAGGCGATAGTGCAAAAAACTATTTCTTATCTCCCTTTGAGTGAAAAAATTAATTACCTATTTCAAAAATATGTTACTAAAGGGGTCAATTTAACAGATGCTTATTTTATTCAAAGATTAATTCTTGCTAAAGATCATTTCGACGCTTATTCAAAATTTAATAAGAACGCTATTCCTCAAACTTGTTTAGAGCTTGGAACAGGTTGGTACCCAATTGTGCCAATTTGTTTTTTTGTAGCAGGTTCAGAAAAAATCTATTCGGTTGATATAACTTTTTTAACTTCGAAAGAAAGAATTCGAGCGACTGTAGAAATGTTTATAAAAGCTCACAAAGAGTGCGAATTAGAAAAATATATTCCTATTAATAAAGTAAGATTTGAAAAACTTGTTGACATTTCAAATAATTACGATAATCTTTCACTCGAAAATATCTTGGAGCAACTCCATTTAGTTTATCTCATTGAAGATGCGCGAAAGCTATCTTTGCCTGATAATTCGATTGATTTAGTCAACTCTAATAACACCTTCGAGCACATTTATCCCAAAATTTTAATTCCAATTCTGAAAGAGTTTAAACGGGTAGTTAGTAAATCGCATGGCGTACAATCGCATTTTATTGATATGTCCGACCATTTTGCACATTTTGATACCTCTATTAATATCTACAATTTCCTTCAATTTTCAGAATCGCAGTGGAGACTAATCGACAATTCCATTCAACCTCAAAGTAGATTGCGGATTGACGACTACAAAAAAATATATGCGGATTTAGAGATTCCGATTGATTTGGAAAACTTTAGAGAGGGTAGGTTAGGAGAATTGAAAACAATTAAACTTTCAGAACCATACAGCTCTAAATCACTTGAGATGAATACAATAAGTCATTGCCATTTTATATCGTATTCTTCTTCTTCCAATAACGCTGCAAGCCTGTAAGAGACATAAACGACGGATTGGCAGCTTCGTATTTTTTTATGGTTGCTTCATTTGCACCAAAACGTTTGTATTCAGTATGGATGAATTTAATAAATTTTTCCAAAAGTAGAGACGTTGCATGCAACGTCTCTACCTGAGAAATTTTATTCACGTAATTTGCCCAATTTTGCAATCGCTTTGAAAGCTGATTAAGGTGAGTTTGAATAGTAGAAATTTCTCCAAAATGTGTCAGATACAATTTTTTGGGTTTGAGAGTTTTCAATAAATTGATACTGTTTATCCAATCTTCTACATTAATATCAGGAGGAGGGCACGGCGGAACTACAATCCCATTTTTAATTTTTACACCTGCAACATCACCACAAAAAATAGAATTTCCTAATTGCCAAGCTATATGATGCTGTGCATGCCCTGGTGTATGCCAAGATGTTAATTCTGTATTCGACCATGCAATTTTTTCTCCGTGTGCTACGCTAATTATTTTTTCTGGTTCGATAGGGTTCATTTCTCCCCAAAGCGTATCCATTTTATCACCATAAATCTGTTTAGCTGAATTATACAATCGCGAAGGGTCAATCAGATGCTTTACACCAAGCGGATGAACATAAATAGTTGCGCCATGTTTGGCAAAATACCACGCTGCACCAGCATGATCTAAGTGAATATGTGTTATAAAAACAGCTGAAATATCTTTAGCTTCAATATTATTTTCTGACAAAACTTTTTCGATGGCTTTTATTGTCGAAAAAGGACCCGTTTCAACCAAAGCATATTGATTGTCGTTTTTTATAAGAAAGGCAGCAATTGATTCAGATTCGCCAAGGAAATCTAAATCAATTATTTGTATGGATGTAAATGAAGGTAACATAGGCAAAAGCAAAAGGCAAAAGGCAAAAGGCAATCTTGAAAATCCATAAATCCTGTAAATCTTGGTCAAATCTTGGTCAAAATTTAGGGCATTTACCACTCATAAATTGAAAATAAGTACGCCGACTTGGTTTGGTAAGTTATATTAAAGTTTAAATAAAATTGAGCTAAATTAAAGAAAATAATAATTGGAACTTTTATAGCAAATGGATTAATTTTTTGGCTATTTTCCTAAAATTGAGACTGATGTAGTATCCGTATTCGTTTTTAATTTTCTAAAATCGCGTATCAATAAAAGTGTTTGGTCAAGCCCTTTATTGTTCATGCCGAGCAGTAACGAATCTTTTTGAAGCCGCGAAATGAGTAAATTTCTCAAAGCAGCTTTAGTCCTAATTTTATCCTGTAGTGTCAGAATTTTTCCTTTAACTTTAAAAACACCTTCTTCGTGTATGTTAAGCGTTGAGTTAAAAATGTAAGTACCATTATCCTTAAATTCTAAATTTACTGCAGATGAATTGATAGGAATTTCCTTATCACATTCAGTGAGTTTTGCCGCATACCACCGACCGTTAAGCTCACGCTCGTAAGCCGATTTTGTAGTTATAAATAATAGCGCACTCATTAAAACAACAATTGCTCCTAAAGCATATATAGCAATTGTTTTTTTCTGTTTATCTAAAACTATCATACCTAAGTTTATAAATTTAGCTTTTCTTTTTATTTAAAATAATGAACGTTAAAAACAAAAATAGCGCCATCAACGAAACAAAGTATGTAAGATCAGTTATTGTAAGAAGCCCGCGTGAAAGGGCATTGTAATGGTAGTTCATGCCGCATTGTTGTACCAAATCATCCGTTCTGCCAAAAAAAATAGGCAATTTTGCTGTGTAATCAAATCCCCAAAGTAAAGCTGCGCATATAAAAACACCAATTAAAAAACTCACCATTTGGTTAGCTTGTAGTGCAGAAGTAAATAAACTAATAGATGCAAACGTTGTCCCGAGTAATAATAAGCCAATATAACTACCCAAAGTGCCGCCACTATCTATATTTCCAACAGGCGAGCCCAATTTATACAATGTGAAATAATAAATTAAAATGGGCAATGTGGCAATTAAAAAGAGGGTTATACCTGCTAAAAATTTACCTAAGATGATATCTTTTAATTTGAGTGGCGTTGTAAATAAAAATTCAATAGTACCTAATTGCAGTTCTTCTGAAAAAGTACGCATCATGATGGCAGGAATCAGAAAAATGAAAATGATGGGTGCTAATGAGAAGAAAATATCTAAAGTGGCAAAATTTTGATTCAATAAATTAGTGTCGGGAAAAAACCAGAGCATTAACCCCATGACAACAAAAAAAACACCCAAAACGACATAACCAGTTGGCGATGTGAAAAACTGATTAACTTCTTTTTTATAAATTGACAACATAATTTAGTTGATAGTTGATAGTTGACATTTGACAGTTGCTAATAGTGTCTTAAACTATCAACTAAATACTGTCAACTGTCAACTACTTAGATTTTTTTTTAAAAGACCATGTAATACGTACTTCACTTACCACTTCGCCACTGCGTTGCATACCTATTGATTTCATAGTTATCGTTTGAGCCTCGTTCGTCGCAATAGCTTTTTCAATTGTATCGAATACTAATAGCCCTTGTTCACATGTAAAAATTGTTTCAGAGTTCGCTTTTTTGAAAAAATCGGCTTCGACGTGCGTTACTAACATAGATACTTTTTCGCGACCTTCTAAAGCCAAGGTAGCCAACATTCCCGTTGAGTATTCGCCTGCTGCGCATTGTGCTGCAAAGTAAATAGATTGAAACGGATTTTGACTGCGCCAACCATAAGGTAATTTTACTTCGCTGCGTTCAGGCGAAATAGTTTTTATGCGTAC
>JAYWBA010000282.1:0-49865 GCA_043781915.1 Saprospiraceae bacterium | reverse complement strand
CTCACAAAACCTCGTAGGTTTTAAAAACCTACGAGGTTTAAATTAAACAACAAAAATATTTTCTGCAAATTTTTGGCTAACTGTTGACCTTTGCCCATTCACTTCAACGACGATAAGGGCATCATAATCTTGTTTGGCAACAACACTAATTAAATTGTTTATGCCTAAACCCACTTTTACGACATATTGAAGAAATGGACTCGAATTATCTTTAACAGCCACCATTTTACAACTATTACCTACATCTATTTCTGCCAAAGTTTTTTTGAAATGAACTTTTAATTCTCCATCTTTATTTGGAATTGGATCTCCATGAGGATCAAACTCTGGAAAATCTAAAAACTTATCCAACTTATCAATTAATTTCGTCGACTGAATATGTTCTAACTGCTCTGCAACTTCGTGAACTTCATCCCAGCTGAATTCTAATTTTTCGTACAAAAAAGTCTCCCAAAGACGGTGACTTCTCAAAACATCTATGGCTTTTCTTCTACCTTCCTTAGTCAAAGAAATTTTACCATATTTTTCATATTCAACTAATTCTTTCTCTTTTAGCTTTTTGAGCATATCGCTCACAGATGCTGGTTTGACAGCTAAAAGTGTTGCCAACTCGTTTGTGCCTGCTTCGTCCGTTCCACTTTCAAAAGTGAGTTTTAGCAATGATTTTAAATAATTTTCTTCCGTGTACGATAACATTTTTTCTTCTATTTATTTGAATTATCTGCAAGTTATAAAATTTATCTAACTTTAATTGTTAGGTTAACCTAACTTATTATATCTTTGTTGAAAATTCTTTATAAAATGAAATTATTTGTTCTAAAATCAGCTATAAGTGTCATTTTTGCTTTTATTTTTCAATGTGTATTGGCTCAAAAAACCAGTATTTCAGGTAAAGTTTTTTCCGAAGGAAAAGAAATTGAATTTGCAAATGTATATTTAATAAATACTTCTCACGCAAGTTTAAGCGATAGTGCTGGAAAATTTTTTATACAAAATATTACTCCAGGCGATTATCAAATTCAGGTTTCTTGTTTGGGTTATTTAAAAACACAAAAATCAATTGCAGTAAAAGCCAATAATACACTCACAATAAATTTTACTTTAGAAGTTGATAAAACAGCCTTAAACGAAGTCGTAATTACTGGCGTTTCAAAAGCAACACGCGTTCGTGAAAATCCAGTTTCAATTGTAACAATTTCTACAAAAGTAATAGATCGAACTAATGAAAGCAACATAATTGATGTTTTAGTAAAAAATGTGCCTGGATTAAGTGCGGTTAAAACGGGTCCTAATATTTCTAAACCGTTTATTCGCGGCTTGGGTTACAATCGGGTACTTACTTTATTTGATGGCATTAGGCAAGAAGGGCAACAATGGGGCGATGAACATGGCATTGAAGTAGATGCTTACAATATTGAAAAAGCAGAAGTAATTAAAGGTCCATCAAGTCTGATGTTTGGTTCAGATGCTTTAGCAGGAGTTGTAAGTTTATTCCCAAACATACCAAATGAAAATGACAGGAAAATAGAAGGTAAAATTACATCTGAATACCAATCGAATAATAATTTAATTGGCAATGGATTTAGAATTAATTACAACAACAAGTCCATTCAGGCAGCTTTTAGCGGTTCATATCGGATTGCAAAAAACTATAGCAATGCTATTGATGGCAGAATTTACAATACAAATTTTGATGAGAAAAATCTATCGGCATTTGTTGGTTATACTTCTGCAAAAGGATATTCGCATTTAAACTTTACGGCTTACGATAATTTACAGGGAATTCCAGATGGTAGTCGCGATTCATTGACAAGAAAATTTACCAAACAAATTTATGAAGGTAATAATGATGACATTTTAAACCGACCATTTGTGACGGAGCAAGAATTAGATTCATACCAACTTTCGCCATTACATCAACGCATTCAGCATTTTAGAATTTATACACATAATTTTTATAAAATTGGGGAAGGCGATATAAATCTATCATTTGCTTTTCAACAAAATTTACGCAAAGAATATAACCACCCAACTGCGCCTGAACAGGCGGGATTAAATTTGCGTTTGAACACTTATAACTTTGGTTTGAGATACAATGCACCAGCGTTTTCAAATATAGAAACGAGTCTTGGCACAAATGGAATGTTCCAAAATAACAAAAACCTAAATGGTACCGACTTTCCTATTCCTGATTACAATTTATTTGATGCCGGAGTTTACATTTATACGAAATGGAAAAAAGAAAAATGGACAATAAGTGGCGGTGTTCGTTATGATATTCGCCAAATTGAATGGAATGATTTTTATGTAGAAACAAATCCTACTACGGGTTTTGATGAGCACATTAATACTTCTGATACATCGAAGGCAGTGCTACAATTTTCCAAATACAATAAAACTTTTGGCGGTATTTCGGCAAGTTTGGGCTTTACTTATGCCTTGAACAAAGAAATCAGTTTTAAAGCAAACATAGCAAGAGGTTACAGAGCACCAAATATAACTGAATTAGCATCTAACGGACTTGACCCCGGAGCGCACATAATTTATTTAGGCAACAAAAATTTTAACCCTGAGTTTTCTCTGCAAGAAGACATCGGAGCAACTGCCAATTTCAAAAATGTTTCTGCATCATTAAGTTTGTTCAACAACAATATTCAGAATTACATTCATCTTTCCATTGTAGTAGATGCCAACAACAACCCCGTAACCGACGTTCAAGGGAATAAAACTTATCAGTATCAAACTGCATCTGCACAATTATATGGGTTAGAAGCAACCTTATCTTTTCATCCTGAAAAGTTAAACGGTTTTAGTTTTGACAATAATTTTGCCCTTATTTATGGTTTAAACACAAAATCAGAATTTAAAGACACGGGATTAAAAGGTGAATATTTGCCATTGATTCCTCCGATGAAATGGTTAAGTGCTATTTCACAAAAAGTAAACTTTAAAACGACATTTTTGACAAGTCTTACGCCAAAAGTAGAAGTAGAATTGAATACAGCCCAAAATCGATTTTTGGCACTTAACAATACTGAAACTTTTACGCCCAATTATACGCTTCTAAACTTTGGTATTTCAGCAGACTTGCTTCATTGGAAAAATAATTCTTGTCAACTTGAATTTCAGTTGAACAATATATTAGATCAAGCTTATCAATCAAACCTTAGTCGACTAAAATATTTCGAGTATTATAGCCAATCTTCCACTAAAAAATTGGGACTATACAATATGGGTCGTAATATTTGTTTGAAAATAATTTTTAAGTTGTAGAGACAAGGCAATGCCATTGTCTCTACTTGTTTGCATAATCCACCACCAAATGACAAAACGTTTTCACGCCCAAAATCAATCCACTTTCATCCATATAAAAATCGGGTGTGTGGTGCGGAGCAACTTCTTTGCGCGATTTATTGGGTGGCATAACGCCGATATTAAAAAATAAACCGGGTACAACGGCAGCATATTTAGAAAAATCTTCAGCACCCGTGTGTGCTGTGGCGACTTTGACTTTATCTTTTCCAGCGACCTCTTCGAAAGTTGCCACCATTTTAGCGGTTAAATCTGGATTATTATACACAACAGGCGCATAAAAATCAATATCTACATCAGCAGTAGCACCACTCGCTTCAGCCACATTTTTTGCCATGCGGCGAATATTTTCGTGAATTTCTAATTGAATTTTTTTATCGAAACACCGAATAGTTCCTTGCATTTTAGCAGTTTCAGGAATAATATTCCCGCGATTACCTGCACTGATGGCACCAATAGTTACAACCGCAGGAGTTTCGGTCAATGGAGTCATTCTACTCACAATTGTTTGCAAGCCCGTAATAATTTGCGAACTGATTGAAACCGCATCAATACCATCCCACGGCATGGCGCCATGTGTTTGTTTACCATGCACGGTTATGTATAATTCATCACTGCTCGCCATAAATCTGCCCGATTTATATTCAATCGTTCCCACAGGAATACTGCTTCCGACATGCAAACCAAAAATGGCTTCTACTTTCGGATTTTCCAAACAACCTGCTTTTATCATTTCGCCCGCACCACCGACTTCTCCTTTCGGTGCACCTTCTTCAGCAGGTTGAAATAAAAAAACAATTGTTCCAGCTATATCATTTTTTACTTGCGATAAAACTTCTGCAACACCCATTAAAATCGCAGTGTGCCCGTCGTGTCCGCAAGCGTGCATGACTCCTGTTTCTGCTCCATTGTAGTTTGCTTTTACGATTGATTTAAAAGGTATATCGACGCGTTCTGTAACGGGTAAAGCATCCATATCGGCGCGCAGCGCAATGACGGGACCTGATTTACCGCCACGCAAAATGCCAATTACACCTGTTTTTGCGACGCCCGTTTTAACTTCAAGTCCCAATTTTTTCAAGTGTTCCGCCACCAAAGAGCCTGTTCGCACTTCGCTGTTGGAAAGTTCGGGATGTTCGTGTATGTCGCGTCGCCAAGCAATGACTTTTGAAGTTTCTGCATCGGAAAGGACATCAAGTTTTGTTTTTAGTTCAGCATTATTAGTGCTTTGTGCTGAAAGCGAAAACCCGAATTGTAAACTCAGAATAATGAAAAGAACCGTTTTTTTCATTGAATTTTGTTTGTGTGGCTGAAAAATGTTAGTAATTGTTTGAATCAGGATTTACAGGATTTTAGATTTTTCGGGATTATATACTTAAATCCTGATTCCTGACACCTGAATCCTACTTTTTCGCTGAATAATCAACCACAATATGGCAAAAAGCTTTTAAACCGGTTATAAATCCGCTTTCATCCATATAAAAATCGGGCGTATGGTGTGGTGCCGTTTCTGAGCGTTTTTTCCCAATGGGTGCAACGCCAATATCAAAAAATAAACTTGGCACCACTTCGGCGTATTTAGAAAAATCTTCTGCACCTGTTTGCGCTGTTGCTAAAACAGTATTGCTTTTTCCAGCCACTTCTTCAAATGTAGGAATCATTTTAGCCATTAATTCTGGATTATTATACGTCACAGGGTTACTAATATTAATTTCCACTTCTGCCGTTGCACCGCTTGCTTCAGCAATGTTTGTCGCCATGCGGCGAATATTATCGTGAATTTGATACTGAATTTTTTTATCGAAACACCGAATAGTTCCTGTCATCCTAGCCTCTTCAGGAATAATATTTCCGCGATTTCCACTGTTAAACGAGCCAACAGTAACCACTGCGGGTGTTTCAGTTAATGGTGTCATGCGACTCACAATAGTTTGTAAACCATTGATAATTTGCGCACCAATAACAATTGGGTCAATGCCACCCCACGGATTTGCGCCGTGCGTTTGTTTGCCTTTGACAGTGATTGAAAAACCATCACTGCTCGCCATAAATCCACCGGGTTTATATTCAATTGTTCCTGCCGGACTCGCAGCATCTACGTGTAATCCAAAACACGCTTCTACTTTCGGGTTTTCTAAACAGCCTGCTTTCACCATTTCGCCCGCACCACCTACTTCACCTTTCGGTGCACCTTCTTCAGCGGGTTGGAATAAAAAAACAATCGTGCCAGGTATTTCATTTTTAACTTGCGATAATACTTCTGCCACACCCATTAAAATAGCAGTGTGTCCATCATGTCCGCAAGCATGCATTACCCCTGTCGATACGCCGTTATAATCCACTTTCACAACCGATTTGAATGGCACATCAACGCGCTCTACAACGGGCAAAGCATCCATATCAGCGCGCAATGCGATAACTGGACCTGGTTTTCCGCCGCGCAAAATGCCGATGACTCCCGTTTTTGCTACGCCCGATTTAACTTCAAAACCTAATTTAGTGAGATGTTCCGCTACTAATGCGCCTGTGCGCACTTCTCTGTTCGAAAGCTCAGGATGTTGGTGAATATCTCTGCGCCAAGCGATTACCTTAGTTATCTCTACATCGGCAAGTGCATCGAGTTTGGTTTTTAAAGCAGCATTGTTTACACTTTGCGCTTTAACATTACTGTTTGAATATAAGATAACAAAGAGTAAAAGTAGAAGTAATTTTTTCATACAAGCGTTTTTTTGATTCAAATTGAGCAGTAAAGAAAGTAATTTAATTTTTTAAAAATTACTTTGAGAGAAAAAAAATCGCTTCTAAGAGGAAAGTCGTTTCTTTTTTATTTAGTTTTTAGCAGATTTACAAGAATAAAAGGATTTACAAGTTCTCTTTTATTGAAGATAATCATGTAAATCCTTAAATCCGTTTAATCTTGGTTAAAACTTATAACTTACATTCACACCACCATAATAATTAATTTTATACGGCGCAGGTAGATACGCATCAGGTAATTGGTTGGCGAAAAGCATATAATAATACTGAACGCCTGTGATGTTATTCGCTCCAAAATAAGCATCAACTACAAAATGTTCAGCAATTGTGCGCTTGACACCCAATTTAGCATTAAGTAAAGCATAACTCGAAGCGGTGTTGGCACCATCCGACGTATAAGGCACAGCATCGCGGTAGTTGTAGTTAATATTACCATATAAACCTGCACTTGTATTGACATCAACACCGAAATTTAACACAACAGGCGGGACGCCAACCACTTTATTGCCGCTGTAATCTACTTCAGAAGCACTTTTTTTATCAGTACTCAAAGTTTGATATTTGAAATCGACGTACTTAAAGTTGGAATACGCCAAATTAACAAATGGTCGAACAGAGGTAAAAAAACCATCCGTTGATTTATATGCCGTATATTTCACTAAAAGTTCAATACCTTGATTATCCTGCTTACCGCCGTTTACAATATAAGAATAAGATGTAGCAGTGTTCGCAGCGTTTGCAACAGCAACAGTTGTCATTTTATCACTGAAAATCGCATCGAAAATCGCTACTTGATAATCTAAAGTATTGTTCAACAAACTGCCTTTCGTGCCAATCTCGAACTGATTGCCAATTTCTGGGCGCAGCGTTGTATTTAAAGCATTGATTGTTGGAATAAAAATATAAGCACTTGTTGGTGCTTTGTAACCCTTACTGTATGAAGCGTAAACAGAAAACTGTTTATTGAAAACTTTATTGATTCCCAAATGCGGCGAAACCATACCATCATAAGAAGTTGAATAATTGAGTGGCACTTTATTCGAAGGTTTATTATTCGCTGCTACATAAAAACGATCTGTCAAATCTATTCCCATGTAAGCTGTTCCAATCCCTGCTGTGACAGAAAAATCGTTTGGCATAGATAGCGTCCAATCTGTAAACAAAGAATATGTTTGAGTGATAGCGTATTGGTCGCTTCGAACAGTTCCTAAAACATAGTAACCTGTCAAATTGGTACTATCAGGTACCATCGGATAACCAACAATAGTTGCATTTTGGCGTTGACCTTCGCCACCAAAACTTCCTGTGAGTTTATACCCGTTGTTCAGATCAAAATTCAAATCAAAACTGGTTCTCGCACCGTAATTGATAGGATTTTTATCTGTCCAACCACCCGCTGAACTCACATTATTTGTTACACCCGATCCAAAAAGGCTCGTTGTGTTGCCGAAGTGTTCGTTAAAATTAATGGTGTGTGCAACGCCCGCTCTAAAACTCACTATGTTAGAGTGTGCATTGCGTTTAATATACTCTGGATTACCCGTATAATCGAAATTGGCGTATTGTGTTGGCGTGAGTTCACCACCGCGCTGATCGTAACTGTTGCTGTAACCGACGTATGTATTGATACTTTGTTTATCGCTCGCTTTAAAATTAGCGATAAAGTTCACGAAATCTTTTGTGCTCGCCGTGTGATCCATAAAACCATCGCATTGTTGCCGACCGTAATTCACCAAAAAAGAGGCATTATCTGTGCCTACTTTTAAACTGGTTGTGTAACGTTGCAAACCATAAGAGCCCACCATGACTTCTTGGCTTATGATCGATTGTCCTTTTTCAGGTTGAATAGTTTTTAAATTCACAACACCCGAAATTGCTAAACCGTATTGAGTTCCCGCAGGTCCTTTAATGACTTCAACGTTGCCCACCGAGCCAAAATCAATATCATCCATGAGCGTAATACCTTCTGCATCCGTAATCGGAATGCCATTTAAATACACTTTGTAACCCTGTCCGTCGAAATTACTCGATACACCGTTTGTACCGCGCACACCATTGCCATAACCGCGAATATTAAATTGCTGATCGGCTGAAACAGTACGACGGTACATACTTACGCCAGGTATATTCGCATTTATAGCGTCATCGAGAAATAAACCTTGTCCGCGTTTTATTTCCGTTTCGCTGATTTTCGCAACGGAAAGCGGCTGATACAAAATGGCTTTATTCGCTGCTGCATTGATTTCGACTTCGTTTAAATCAATATTTTTTATCGTATCGGTTTGAGCGAATACTGATATAGTTAGAAGTGCGCAGAAAGCTACGCAAAATATATTTTTCATGATACTTTTGATTAAATTTTTAAATAAAGCGGAATGACCTAACAGCTTTTCAGAAGCTGATAGGTTTGAGTTGTAAATAATAATTCAAACCTGATAGGTTCTGAAAAGCTATCAGATTAAAGTATTTTTTAAAATTAAAAATTTAAACCAACTTCGGTGGAGGTGAGATTTTTTCGATGGCATTGGCTGTATAAAAATTTAAATACAGCGAGGAAATTTTAGGAATTTTTATCAGATTGGATTGATTATTCTGTTCGGAATACACTAAGTTTTGTGGCAAACCGAGCTGAATATCTTTTTTGAAAAATTGAGTTATTGGGCTTGAAGCATCGTTTTTAGAATCGAGCTGTTTTTGAAGCGTGGCATCGAATTGTGAGTAGAGCTCTGTTTCTTCAGTATCATTAATACAATAAAAAACAATGGAGGTCGCACTTGTTTCAGAATAAGCGACATCATGAAGCGTGCCGTTAAACCAAAATTCTTTCCCTACGCGTTCCCACTTTAAATTCTTTACATCATTTAATGAAATTTCAACACGACTCAGTTCTTTTTCAGAAGTTAAACTTTCTATCACTGCCTCAATACGCTCATGAATATGCCATTGCTTCATTTTAAATACACAATAATAACCCACCGTTGCTGACAGTGAAATGAGTATTGTAAAAAAAATGAGTAAACGTTTCAAAGTGAAAAGTGAAAAGTGAAAAGTGAAAAGTGTTGAGCTCAGAATAAAATTTTCCCTATTACTTATTATGTAAATATCCTGCAACTTTGCCAATAACGCTTGGCGTGCGCGGACCAAAATAAATAATTTCGCCTTCATCAATGCGATATATTCTACTATTTTTACCCGCAGGTGTGAGCGCTACGCCTGGCATTTCTTTAAATTTTTCAGCACTGCCAAATTTATCGAAACCGAAATCGGTGGCTAAAATAATATCTGGTGCTGCTTTAGCCACAAACTCTGGTGAAATACGATTATTTCCACCCACTGAATCATTAGCGTTAACGCCACCAGCCCAACGAATAATTTGATCGGCTGGACTACCTTTGGCAACCGTAATAAAAACATTGGCGGCACGACCGTAGTGAATTAAGAGAACACGGGGTTTCTTTTGCCCAGCAAATTTTGCAGTATCTTTTAACGCATCAGCCATATTTGCTTTCCAAACCTTCACAATGCTGTCTGCAGCAGCGCGCACGTGAAAATAATCGCCTACAGTTTGCATTAATAGCATCGCGCTATCAATACCTTTTCCAGGGCGCATTTCTAACATTGGCACACCTACTTTTTTAATTTGGTCAACTACATCGGGCGGACCAATAGAGCCATCATTTAAAAACAGGGTAGGTTTCATTGAAAGTATGCCTTCAGCACTTAAAGCGCGGTGATAGCCCACATTCGGCAATTTTTTTATCGCTTCTGGGTAAATAGATGAAAGATCAACGGCAACCAAATCTTTTTCTGCACCGAGCGCGTAAATAAATTCGTTAATTTGCTTCGAAACGCACACTATCCGCGTTGCTTGGTTGGCTTTTCCATCTTTATTAAATAACCTATCGCAAGCTGTAAAGACTAAGAGGAGAACGAAAAGAGGTAAAATGGTTTTGTTCATGCTTAAAAATTAAAATTAAAATTCACTCGGCAAACATAGACTTTAATCTTCCAATTTAAAAACCCATTGTGGAGAATTTTGTGCATTTTCTGAAAAGGGCGAGGCTTTAACACCATAAACATCGCTTATTATTTTTGAATTTATGGTATATGGGTTGTCTATTTCAGCGATTAATTCCCCCGCTTTCATAAAAAAGAAATGTGTACCATATTCAAACGCAGTATTTAAATCGTGTAAAACAGCAATAATAGTAATATTTTTGGGGATAAGCGATTGCACCAGATTGAGAATTTGCAATTGAACGCGAATATCTAAATTGGATGTCGGCTCGTCTAAAAACAAAACACGCTCTTTATCCGATTGTTCCGTAAAATTAATTTGTGCCAATACACGCGCTGCATGACCTTTCTGTTTTTCGCCACCAGAAAGCGTCATAAAATTTTGGTCGCGTTTGTGCGGTAAGTCAACAGCTTCTAAAGCAGCGGTAGCAATTTTGCGATCAATAGACTTTGGTGCACTCGCATTGTGTGGATATCTTCCCATCAAAACAACTTCTTCCAAACTGAGCGGAAAAACAATATCAACACTTTGAGACAGTACAGCACGTGTCTGCGCTAATTCACGCGACGAAATAGATTTTAGCGCTTTTTGATTATAAAAAACTTCGCCACTTGAGGCTTTCAAAGCACCCGCTGCAATTTTTAATAACGTTGATTTACCTGCACCATTAGCACCTAAAATAATATTAAATGCGCCCGATTTAAAACTCAGGTTTATGTTTTTTAAAATTTCCGTTTTGCCAATGCTGTAGTTTATATTTTTTAACGAAATCATTTATGATTTGTAATTATCTATCTGAGGCTGCTAAAGTATTAAAGTTTCCCACAGAAATCACAGAAATTAAGCGCAGAAATCCGCAGAAGCTTTGAAATTCTTAATTTCTGGTGAAATTTCAGCGATTTCTGAGGGAAATCATGGGCATATTCACCTAATTTTTTGCCGATTTTGCTGACGAAATAATAAAATCAAAAATATAGGAGCGCCAATAACCGATGTGATAATTCCAATGGGTAATTCGGCGGGTGCAATGATAATACGTGCTACAATATCAACAAATTCCATCAGTATGGCACCTAAAATCGCTGAAGCAGGAATTAAGAAAAAATAATCGGACGAACGCCACAAACGCAAAATATGTGGCACAATAAGACCAACAAACGCAATAACACCTACAAAACTTGTTGCAAACGCCACCATAAGTGTGGTGATAATGAGCAATTGGCGCGTCATTTTTTTGATATTAACGCCCAAATATTGGGCTTCATCTTCACCAAGCATAAGCGCGTTCAGCGATTTAGCAAAATACAGTGCAGCACAAAAACCAATTGTAAAAAAGATTGAAGTAAACTCAACACCCACCCAATTTGCTGTAGTGAAAGTGCCCAAATTCCAAAATGTAATACTGCGCGCTTGTGCATCGCGCGCTAAGTAAGAAAGCAAACCTGTACCCGCTTGGCAAATAGCATTGATAGCAATTCCGCTCAGCAATAAGATAAAAATATTGATTTTACCAAACGATGCCGCCATACTATAAACTAAAAAAGTTGCCACTAAAGCACCAATGAAAGCTGCAAAAGGTAAAGTGAATTGACCGAGCATAGTCGTGAAAGAAAAAATAGATTCTTTGCCGAAAACATAAATGATGGCAGCGCCGAGTGCTGCACCCGATGATGTTCCGATTAAACCCGGTTCTACAATCGGATTGCGAAATAAACCTTGCATAAGTGTTCCGCTCACAGCTAACACTGCGCCGGTTAATCCGCAGAGAATTACACGCGGCATACGCAAGTACATAAAAATATTATGCTCTAATTCGCTCCCATCAAAATGAAGTTTAAAGCCTAAATCGTATTGTCCATAGTTTATAATTTGATTTAGAGAGTACTGAATCGCACCAAAACTTAATGAAAGATAGAGCATTATGATTAATACGGTACCAAGAACAAAGAAAACGAAATAGTTGGATCGTAGTTTCAGACAGAAAGTTTTAAAATTTGTAAGTCACAAAAATAGTGTAGAGACGTAACATGTTACGTCTCTACACTATTTTTTATTCTATTCTCACTCAAATTGGCTAAAACTTCTTCTTGAAAATCAAATACAGCATCACAAAAAACAAAATAAGCGTGTAACAAAAAGCAATAGGTAATGAAAAAATATCGGAAAGGTAGCCGATGATGGGTGGACCGAGAAAAAAACCTGAGTATGAAATTGTCGTCACCATTGCCAAACCGACACTCGGTTCAACACCTGTTGAATTACCGGCGATGGAATAAACAATGGGTACTGTGCTCGATAAACCAAGACCAACCAGAAAAAAACCTGTGAGAATGGCGTAAGGTTGGTGAAAAATTAAAGCGGTGCTCAACCCAATAATTCCAAGAATGGTATTACCAATCAATAATTTGCGTTGACCTAATTTTTGAGTGAGTGAATCGCCAGCTAATCTTCCAATCAACATAGCAAAAGTATTAACTGACAACGCAAAAGCAGAAAACCCGACTGAGCTCATTGCGACTTTATTCATATACACAGCCGACCAGTCAATCATTGTGGCTTCGCCCGTCATGCCGCAAAAACCAATGAGCGCAATGGGTAATATAGCGCGCGTTGGAAATCTGAGCTTTGAGCTTTGAGCTTTGAGCTTTGAGCTTTCTTGTAGATTGTCATTACTTGAAGAAGGCTCAAAGCTCAAAACTAATGGCTCATTGCTCTTTTTCGAATCATCGAATAAATGAAAACTCGCCCACACAACTAAAACCAAACAAAACAGCGTGCCTAAGAGAAAATGAATCAGAAAAGAAATGTGCAAACTGGCAAACATGGAACTTGTTAAAGAACCCAACACAGTTCCAAGGCTAAATATGGCGTGAAAAGAAGAAATAATCGGTTTACCCCATTGGCGCTCAATCAGAACTGCTTGACCGTTTACAGTGACATCCATAGACCCCATTACAATTCCCCAAAAAATAAATAATGGGAATAAAATCCAAACGGATGGTATTAGAGCTACAAGAATGAGAAAAAAAACATTTAGAATTGCCGTTGTGCTTGCAATTAATTTATTGCCGAATTTCACACTCAACCATCCAGTAAATGGCATAAAAGCAATTGAACCACCAGTTATACACAAAAGTAATGTGCCGGTCATCGTGTTCGATACGTTCCAAAAGATTTGTAATTCTGGTAAGCGAGCCATCCAAGAACTGTATATAAATCCTGCCGAAAAAAATATGAGCGCAGCAGCAATTCTATTCTGCCAAAGTTTTTTTGAAATCATAAATAAATGTAGAGGCATGGGACTACCTTTTCTTCTAAATTAAACTTTAGTATTGTTTGCGATTAACTCAAGGCAGTGCCTTATCTCTAAGTTACAACGTTACCATTAAACTACTGAGCCAAATAAATCATACTCTGTCGCTTCATTAATTAAAACATTGGCAAAATCACCGATGCGGACATAATTTTTTGTAGCATCGACAAGCACTTCGTTATCCACTTCGGGTGAATCGAACTGCGTTCTTCCTACAAAAAAACCGCCTTCTTTTTTATCGAAAAGCACTTTAAATGCTTTACCGATGTGCGCTTGGTTTTTTTCAAGAGAAATATCTTGTTGTAAAGCCATAATTTTATTAGCTCTTACTTCTTTAATTTCTGGCGAAACATCGTCAGTAAGCAAGTGTGCAGAAGTATCTTCTTCGTGCGAATATTGAAACACTCCTACCCTATCAAACCGTTGAGCAACAACAAAATCACATAAATCTTGGAATTCTTCTTCCGTTTCACCTGGAAAACCAACTAAAAAAGTTGTGCGCAAGGCAATATTCGGAACTTTTGTGCGCGCATAATTGATTAAGTCCGTCATTTCAGCCTGAGTTGTTTGTCGGCGCATGCGATTTAAAACAGCATCGTTCGCGTGTTGCAATGGCAAATCGAGGTATGGACAAACTTTAGAGTTGTTGAGCATCGCATCAAAGATCTCTAACGGAAATTTTGACGGATAGGCATAATGCAAACGAATCCATTCAATGCCTTCTACTTGTTGCAACGCATCAAGCAATTGTGGCAATTCACGTTTTTTATAAATATCTAAGCCATAATACGTCAATTCTTGCGCAATCAGCATGAGTTCTTTCACACCCATTTTCGCCAATTTTTGCGCTTCAATTACCAAACTTTCTATCGTTCTCGAAACGTGCTTGCCGCGCATGAGTGGAATGGCGCAAAAAGAACACGTACGATTACAACCTTCTGATATTTTTAAATAAGCAAAATGCGATGGCGTACTTAATATACGCTCGCCCAAAAGTTCGTGTTTATAATCGGCATTGAGGGTGGCGAGCAAGCGCGGCATCTCTAAAGTGCCAAAAAACGCATCCACTTCTTTTATTTCTGCTTCTAAATTATCTTTATAGCGCTGCGATAAACAACCTGTAACATACAGCGATTGAATTTTTTTCTTTTTCTTGAGTTCAGCGTATTCTAAAATAGTATCCACCGATTCCGCTTTGGCTAAATCAATGAAACCGCACGTATTAATGATTACAACATCGGCAGCTTTAGTGCTATTATGTCGCACATCAAAATCGTTAGCTGCTAATTGTCCCATCAGGTTTTCAGAATCTACTGTATTTTTACTGCAACCAAGCGTGATAACGTTCACGCGCTGCTGTTTATGACTTTTAGTTCTCAATGAAAATTTTATTGAATGAACCACCTACTGTGTGGTGGCAAGAAAGGTGCAAAATTAGTTCTTTCCAACTTAAAAAGATGAAGCCCCGCCACAATTGAGAAAATAATAAAAATAAAAACTTCACAAAAAATAAAAATTGGGTTTATATTTGGGTAAAAATTTAGTAATGACAACCGTATTAACTCTCAATCTGAATGACTTGAATTCACAATTTGTTTCAGACTTAAAACGAAAATATAATAAGTCAACGAAGATAGAAATTCGATTAGACGAAGTTCTGTCGTCGGATGTGCTATTTTCAGAGCAAAATTTTTGGGAAATTATCAATTCAATTGATTGGTCGAAAGAATCTTCCACAGGAAAACTCTCCCCAGCTATTCAAAGGCTCAGTGGAATGCCAATTTCAAACATTTATCTTTTTGCCGATAAACTTTCTGAGAAATTGTATAAATTAGCTACAAGGGAACACGCAGAATACTATGCAAAAAATGAAATAGATAATTATATTTCTGTTGACGGCTTTCTGTATGCACGATGTGCAGTTGTAGCCGAAGGAATCGAATATTATGAAACGGTATTAAACGATGCTTCCAAAATGCCAGAAGATATCGAGTTTGAACCATTGTTATTTTTAGCGGATAGAGCATTCAAACTTAAGACTGCAAAAGATTTTAATTATCGTCCAATGTTTAACTATGAGACGCACTCTAATAAATCAGGTTGGAAATAAAAGATGGCACATAAAAATTCTCATTCTAATTTTGACCCACACCACTTGTATGAGATTGTTGATAAAACCACTGGCGATATTTTTAAATATGGAATTAGCTCGGAATTAATCGATGAGAATGGAATGTCGGATTGAATGCGTGTCCAAGTGACTTTCGCTAACCAGATTGATAATTGGGAAAGGTTCTATGCAAGAATTATTCTATTTAACATTCCAGGAAGAAAAGAGGCAAAAAAAATTGAAACTACTCACATCAGGAACTACAGAGAAAAGAATGGCATTCGCCCTCGAGGGAATTTAACCGACTAAAATATTTAGAAAATATAGCGCATATAGAAAATTTGAAATTTTCTATATGCGCTCTATTTTGTGATAATGCAGTGATACTTAAAGCATAATTTTGAAAATGAATCTGTAATCGTTCTCAATTTTCACAACTTTCAATTTTTTCTGAAAATTAAATAAATTTATTTTTATCAACTTTATTGCACTAAGTAATTGATTTTAAATAATTTAAATTTTTTAATTAAACAACTACTTAATTTTTATTTACCTTTAAAACTATTTTGTTCAACCTTTATTTGGAAAATGTTAAACATCTTATTAACTTTGTGGCGTCAAAATTAAACTAACAATTATTAAATATCACCTGATTAAATTTATGAATCATGACAGCTATTGAGTTTAATAGGAATTTCAACCAAATGACAAACTTGTTACAATCTTTTGCTTATAACTTGACAAAAAACATGGAAGATGCGAAAGATTTATTTCAAGAAACAGCTTTCAGAGCGATTACCAATCGCGATAAATTTAGACCAGGTACTAATTTTAAAGCATGGTTGTTCACAATCATGAAAAATATTTTTATCAATAATTACCGCAAACGCGTAAAAGCCAACACGATTATTGATGCGACAGACAATCAATACTTCATCAATTCAATTAATGTATCAACTCCCAACAAAGCTGAAAGTGAAATCATGATGAAAGAGTTGACCTATATGGTGAACGAATTAGAAGAAAGTATTCAAGTGCCATTTGTGATGTACTATCAAGGTTTCAAATACCAAGAGATTGCTGACGATTTGAATTTACCTCTGGGTACTGTTAAAAGCCGTATATTTTTTGCACGCAAAGAATTAAAAGGCAAAATCAATACGCGTTACGATAACTTGGGAAATATCTATGAAAAAAATTCAGACCGAATGATGTTTTCTGAAAACTAAATACATAATTCGTAATAAAAAAAGAGGCTGAAAATCAGCCTCTTTTTTTATGATAATTATAACTATACCGTTCAATTTTTTGACGAAACCAACGTTTAGTAAGTAATGAAACAAATTTGCGTCATTTTCTTAACGGTTCATTTTTTATTTGGTGCTTTGCTTTTGCCAGATGGAAATATTATGTCTGTTTCGGATTTACCTAAAATGTATCAGCATTGTAAAGCTACAGAAGATAAAGACATGACGCTTTTCGATTTTTTTACTGACCATATTTTAAATTTAGACTGTTTATTCGATTCGCACGAAAACGACGAACAAAAACCACACAAGCCTTTTCAGACAACACAAGTTCAAAATAATTTAAGTTTATTTTGCTCAAAAACCGCACCCCAAATAATTCACGTTAATCTTGAAATAATTCTTTCAAAAAAATTAGAAACTATTAAATCGCCCCCTGTTTTTTATTCTAATAATTTTTTAAGTTGTATTTTTAGACCTCCAATTGTCTAAAAACACAACGTATTTAAGTAATTTCTTTTTAAAAATTAAAATTCATTTAATGAAAAATATTCTTTTAGTAGCTACACTATTTGTGTCGCTATCAGCAGCTCATGCACAAAAAGGTGTACCAGCTACCGCCATTTCAGATTTTAAAACAAAATTTCCGACTGCTGAAAAAGTAAGTTGGGATAAAGAAGATGGTAACTTTGAAGCTGAATTTAAAATGGGCGCAACAAAAATGTCTGCGACGTATTCAACAACTGGCGAATGGCTCGAAACTGAAACAGGGATTGCTGCAACTGCGTTACCTGCGACTGTTTTAACGGCTTTTAAAAAAGATCATGGCGCGGCAACAATTAAGGCAGTGTACAAAATTGATTCTGCTAAACCGATTTCTTACGAAATTGAGTTTAAAGACGGCGTAAAAACTAAGGAAGTTATTTACGACGCTCAAGGTGCAATTCGCAAGTAAACACTTTCAATTGGGTTAAATAAAACACCCTTCAGGTTTTATATTTCTGAGGGGTGTTTAGTTTTAAAGTGCATTAAAATTTATTTATAATGACGAAATTTCTCACAACGACAGCAATAATTTTTTCAATTAATGCTACTTACGCGCAAAAAAACGTGCCGATTAAGGCACTTTCCGATTTTAAAATTAAATTTCCGAAGGCGCAAAAAGTGAATTGGGATAAAGAGATAAATGGTAAATTTGACGTTGAATTTAAGCTCAATGAAAAAAATTTAATAGCAAAATATTCACCAATTGGAGAGTGGTTGGAAACAGATTTACCAATTGAGGTAGCAAAAATTCCTCCTGGGGTTGGTGCTTCCTTTAAAAGAGAGCATACTAAGGCAAAAATCAAATTGGTTTATAAAATAGAAACTGCTAAACAATTCAAATATAAAATTGAATATAAAGAAGATTCAAAAACCCAAGAAATAATTTATGATATTGACGGAAAAGTTATGAAGTGATAAGAAAAAAAGCAATTAAGTGCGAAGCTCCTATCAGGTTTGAACTAAAATATTGATTTGAATTATGAACACCAATTTTATACAAAATCTACAAACCCGATATAACGCAGGTTTGCCAGGTCGTCCATTTCAAATTAAAATGGCATTTTCAACACGAGTACAATTCATGGATGCACCTGCGCATGCGCGACAATCGGCAGTGTTAGGACTTTTCTTTTTTGAAAACAATGATCCGCATATTTTACTTATGGAGCGCAGCGGGCAAAAAAATGACCCGCATAGCAAACAAATCAGTTTTCCAGGTGGTAGTTTAGATGCTACAGATGCGAGTCTGGAAGCGTGTGCTTTACGTGAAACGTTTGAAGAAGTGGGGCTGAGTGGGGAGAAAATAAACATTATTGGTGCACTCACACCTTTATATATACCTGTCAGCAATTTCAAAGTCAATCCTTTTTTGGCTTACACGACAGAAAATCTGAATGAATTTGTCCTATCAGATGAAGTAAACGCCGTCATTAAAACCCCAATTGTTTTATTGTTAAATCCCGAAAATGTGAAACGCGAAATTATGCGCGTCGGACCCGATAAAGTTTTGCTCGAAACACCTTACTTCGATGTGTTTGGACATAAAGTGTGGGGAGCAACTGCCATGATGTTAGCTGAGATTTTAGAATTAGTAAAGTAAAAATCAAAATTTTATTTTCATTTTTTTCAAATTTCGTATTATATTTGTACAATAATTTTAGAGAATGGTTCAAAGTTCAAGTATTTACGACGAGATAGTAGAGTTAATAACTTCGGCGCCAAGACCAGAAGCTATTTTAAAATTTAAGCCTTCACAAACTGCTCAACTCCGTTTGGAGTCATTGCTTTCAAAAAATGCTGAATCTATTTTAACTGAATTAGAAAAGCATGAATTAGATCAGTTTCTTCTAGTTGAACATTTAATGCGTCTTGCAAAAGCTCGCGCTCGTCAACGTATTGCTTCATGAGTGTTTACATTCCTAAAATTATTCGACAACAAGTTGCGTTACGCGCCAATTATTGTTGCGAATATTGCTTATTGCTAGAGGATGATGCTTTTTTCGCTCATCAGATTGACCACATATTTCCAATTAAACATGGAGGTAAAACTATTTTAGAAAATTTGGCTTATGCCTGTGCCAATTGCAATAAAAACAAAGGTTCTGATTTAGCAACCTTTTTTCTACCAGATAAAAAACTTGTTGGTCTTTTCAATCCTAGAGAACATGATTGGTTAGATCATTTTTATATAGATGATGTTTTATTTTTTGATAAAACTAATATAGGTAAAGCGACAATCAAGGTTTTAAAAATGAATGATGTTGAAAGAATAATCGAACGTCAACTACTTCGGAAAAAACAATAGCAATTTAATCTATTTTATGGTCTTTTTTTACAGTTTTTCCTGACCATCCTTTTTTTGCAGTCCACTCTGAGGGCTGATCGCTCCAAAAACGATTGGTTGGAGGAAGACCGAGTGCTAAAAATCCTTCAGTGCATAAATACAAACTTCCTGTTGATGTATAAGTATCGCAAATTTCGGGCTGATGTCCAACAAAACCAAGTTGTAACCAGCCATTATTATTAAAAGTGCCTTGCGCTTCAAACATATTCTGCATTACAAGCGTCATTGCACAACGCACTTGTGCGGGTTGAATATTTTCTGGTAGTTGATTCATACACGATACTTGCGCAAGTGCTTGAAGTGCACCAGCACGATAAGCCATTGAGCGCCCAAAAATAGGGAAAGTTCCTTCTGGAGAAATCAAACGCTCTTGAAATTCTGCATAACGCACCATGCGTTTGAGTGCTACGTCATAATCAGAAGTAGGAAGTAATTTTTTGTCAGTCATTACCTTTAAAATATCAACCAACATCGGATGTATGACAAATGCATTGTAATAATCCATCGCAAATTGTTCACCATCTTTATACCAACCATCGCCTACATACCAATCTTTAAATTTATGATACGCATAGTCTATACGCACAGGGTCGTAACTCTCGCCAATACTCAATAAAAAAACTTCCGTTTCTGCCGAAAACAATAACCAATTACTATAAACAGCTTTTCGATTTCTTAAACTTTTGAACGCTTCAATAAATCTTTGTTTCGTTAAACTGTCTAAAGGTTCCCACAATTGTTTAGGTGCTCTCAGAAAAGCTTGTGCTAAAAAAGCAGCGTCGACGATAGGTTGCGATTCAGTAGCGAAATTGAGGAAATCTTTGCTTTTGGGGTCAACAGCATGCGCTAAACCTTTCAGTGCATCTGCTTTAAGTTTTTGGCGCAATTTACTTTCTTCGCTGTTGTCGTCGGGTAATGTTAGCCAAGGTGCCAATCCGCTCAGAGTTCTTCCCACAGCTTCCAAATAAGTAACTTTTTCAATAGGCAAGTTGTATCCTGGTGCTTTTTCGAGCGGCATTTGTTTTTTTAAATCGTCGTTTGCTAATGAATGTACAACGGGGTAAGAAATTTTATACAATAAATTAACCCAGTAGGTGCGGTCTGTTTGTACACTTTCTTCGGATTCTTTTTTGGCAATTTGCCCATTTAATGGCAAGGTCAAAATGATTAATAAGAAACAAAAAGCTAAAATGGGCGTTGGCGATTTAAACATCGGAGGTAATTTTATTGAATTTTTCTGGTAGAAACTTTACTTCGCATCAATAGACAAATTAATCCGTCAATCTTTCTAAAATGATTGTTTTTAATTTTCTCAAAAAATAAATAATTTCATCAATTATTCACACGCAATAATTCCTTTAACCGACAAATCCTCATCTATCAAATACCAGTGTATGCCATAGCCCGATGGCGATATTTTAAACGCATTACGCTCCAAATCAGTAGCAGATTTTAGTTTCAAAGATATTTTATCCAATGATTTTTTGTAAATCTTATCTGCTATTTGGAGAAGTATAAAATCACCTTCAAATTTTATGGACTTTAAAGAATGTGTTGCTACCATAAATCTATTTTTTAAAATATTGATTCCACGAATCAATAATGAGTTCAAAGTTATAGTAAATAATTTTCTTTTCCTCTTTTTTTGCAGGGTGTAAGATTATATGAATCCGATTCAATAATTTCAATTTTATTCTTTCATTATTTGATAATGATTTCTAACAAAAAAAATTATCTTTGCCCCGCTTAAACATTAATGTATGCGCCATTGCTTGCACCTGTGCAACACAAACGCAGTGAGCGCGTTAAAAATGCCTATAAAAAATATTTGGAATGAATTCTTTTAGACGTTTGAACAATATTGCTGGCTGGACGGTGTTCGGCATAACAGCTATTGTTTTTTTGTTCTCGGTGGAGCGCAGCGGCAGCCTTTGGGATTGCGGCGAATTTGTATCGGGATGTTATAAACTACAAGTTGTTCACCCACCAGGTGCGCCACTTTTTTTAATGGTTGGAAAATTATTTTCTGTCGTTGGGCAAATGTTTTCTTCAAATCCAGATGCTATTGCGTTTTCGGTTAATTTACTTTCTGGTATTTGTACAGCTTTAGCAGGATTGTTCGTGTGTTGGACAACAACTATTTTAGCACGATTGACTTTAGTTGGTAGAGATGTTGAACCCGATTCAGGTCAAACAATTGGTATTTTAGGTGCAGGTATCGTTGCAGGTTTGACAACAGCATTCGCCACTTCTATTTGGTTTTCAGCCGTTGAAGGTGAAGTTTATGCCATGTCAACTATGTTTACTACGCTTACATTGTGGTCGATGATGCGTTGGTATTCTGAACCTGACACACCACAAGCCGATCGTTGGATTTTACTTACTGTTTTTGTAGCTGCACTATCTATCGGCGTTCACTTACTTAGTTTATTGACTTTCCCTGCGTTGGCTTTGTTTTATTATTTCAAAAAAACAGAAAAACCAACATGGTTAGGAATGGCAATCGCAGGTATAGTTGGTGTTGTAGCAATTACGCTCATTCAAACATTGATTATAACGGGCATTCCATCGTTGTGGGGGCAATTAGAAATCATTTGTGTCAATTATATAGGCTTACCATTCAATATCCCAAGCTTGATTTTAACACTTGGTTTGTTAAGTGCTGCAACTTTTTACGGTTTGCGTTTTGCGCACCGCAGAAATAACTCAACTGTTCAGAATATTGTTTTAGGTTTGGCACTTTCATTTATCGGATTTTCAACTATTGGTATGGTTGTTTTGCGCGCTAATGCCAATCCTCCGATTAATATGAGTAACGCAAGAGATCCTTTGCGCTTGTTGCCTTATTTAAATCGCGAACAATACGGCGAACGTCCGTTGCTTTTTGGACCTCAGTTCAATGCAAAAGTTGAAGACCAAGAAACGACGGATAGATACGGCCGGGTGGGTAATAAATATGAAGTTGTCGATAAAAAAGTAGATCCAATTTATAAAGACGAAGATAAAGTTTTCTTCCCACGTATGAGTCATAGCGAAGGCGATCGCTTGAGCTATTACAAATATTGGATGGATATTAATCCACAAGCAGAAATCCCTGCTGATAGACCTTCAACAGGTGATAATTTATCCTATTTTTTGCGCTATCAAGTGGGTTGGATGTATTGGCGTTATTTTATGTGGAACTTCGTAGGTCGTCAAAACTTCGATCAAGGTTTTACACCGAGCGATAAAGGAAAAGGAAATTGGGAATCGGGTATAGCGCCTTTAGACAATGCGCGTTTATTCGATTATAAAAATGCGCCAGAATGGATTAAAAATGATGCAGCTCGCAATCACTACTTTTTCCTACCCTTTATATTTGGCATTTTTGGCTTGATTTGGCATTATACCAAACGCAGAAATGATATGCTCGCGTTGTTATCGTTATTTATTATAACAGGTATAGGAATTGTGGTTTACACCAACGAGCCACCAAATGAGCCGCGCGAACGCGATTACGTTATCATTGGTTCGGTTTTCACGTTTGCTATTTGGATAGGTATGGGCGTTTTAGCCGTTTCAGAATGGTTGCGACAAGCTAAACTGTCGCCGCAATTAGCTTCGGCAGGTGCATTTGCTTTGGTTGTTTCGGCACCAATAATTATGGGTTTCCAAAATTTTGACGATAACAACCGTTCAAAACACACTGCTGCTAAAGATTACGCAAATAACTTTTTAGAATCTTGCGACCCGAACGCCATTATTTTCACTTACGGCGATAACGATACGTATCCATTGTGGTATGCGCAAGAAGTCGCTCATATCAGAACTGATGTACGGGTTGTGAATTTAAGTTTGCTTGATGTTGATTGGTATATCGACTTACTGCGCCGCAAAATTAATAATTCGCCTGCGATTAAAATGACGATTGCAGAAGCGCAAATGCAAGGTATGAAGCGCAATCAGTTGCCGATTGATCCGAGCGGTGGTGGTAAATCACCCGAAATGGATATCAATGCTGTTGTTAAATTTTTAGGTGAAGATCATCCATTGGCAGCGAATAGAAGTTATACTTTCGAATCGTATGCGCCAACAAAAAATATCTTTATACCTATTGATAAAGAAAAAGCGGTTGCCAATGGATTAGCAAGTGCAAGTGATTCTTTACCCGCTACAATGAATTTCACGCTCAATAGCAATTATTTATTGAAAGGCGATATCGCTATTCTCGATATCATTGCTAATAATGCGATGACGCGTCCGATTTATTGGGCAGTAACATCTCGCCAAGAAAAAACATTAGGTCTTGACGAATATTTGCAACTTGAAGGCTTGGCAGTAAAATTAGTACCGATTAAGAAAAAACCTTTACAGCAATTTTACGGTATGTTTAACGCAGGCAGTGTTGCAGACGATAAAATTTTCGACCGCTTTATGACGAAATTTAAATGGGGTGGTTTCGATAAAGAAAAAGCATTTATCAGTAAAAACTATGGACCGAGCGTTCAAACAACGCAGTTCTTAGTAATGCGCGAAGCTGAAGAGTTGATTAATAATAAGAAAAACGATAAAGCAGTTCAGTTGCTCGATAAATATTTCGAAGCATTCCCGAACATGAATTTCACTTTCGATTATTATTCAGCCACCATGTTGCAGTTTTACACGCGTGCTGGTGCGCCCGACCACGCTAAGAAAATTGCCTTGCAGCTCGAAAATAATTTGATGCAGAGTTTCAAATTCTATAATTCGTTGAGTGCTTCAGCGCGTAAAGAAAGTTTTGCACGCGAAATGCAAATGGATGGTTCAACAGCACGTATGCTACAAGCATTCGCTGAAGAAACTAAAGATACAGAATTTGCTAAGAAACTTACTGATGAGTTTGCACAGTATGCTGCATTTATGCCGCAACCGCGTCCGCAGATGATGCCGGATGGAACGCCGCTCAATTAATGGTTAATGAAATAATGGTTAATGGTTAAAACAAAAAATGCACGATGAGACATCGTGCATTTTTTGTTTTAAGTTATTTATTCCTTAAAATTCATTTAGTATTACTTTTTGCATTATTTTTGTGCAAATAGTAATACTAAGATGATTTTTAGAAGCATTTTTGCTGAATTAGAAAACCATTTAAGCCGCCCGCAAGCTACGGTTATAACGGGTATGCGGCGCGTAGGTAAAACAACTGCGCTTAAATTTTTAATGCGTAAAATTGAGCACACCAATAAAATTTATCTCGATTTTGAAAAAATTGAAAATCGCATTCTTTTCAACCAAAATAGTTATGGCGATACTGAATCAGGTTTAAAAGCACTTGGTTTAGATTTTACAAAACCAGCGGTTTTGGCTTTAGATGAAATTGAGTTGGTACCTCACTCACCGAGTATTATTAAATATCTCTACGATACTTATTCCATCAAATTTCTTCTCGCAGGTTCGAGTTCGTACTATCTAAAAAATCATTTAACGGAAAGTTTGGCGGGTCGAAAAAGAATTTTTGAAATGTATCCGCTTTCGTTCGATGATTTTTTGTTATTTCGAGGTTTTAATAACGCGCAGTTTGAGCCGTTTGCGCGTCAACCTTTTTCTGAAAACATTTTTAGACATTTTAAAAATGACTATGAAATTTTTTTACAATTTGGTGGTTTCCCAGAAGTGGCGATTGCAGAAACGAATGACGACAAAATAGCTTTTTTAAAAGATATTCTCAATGCGTACATTGAACTCGACATTAAATTGCTCTCCGATTTTAAACTCAGCGATGAACTGTATAAACTTTGTCAAATTTTGGCATCGCATACGGGCAGTCGCATTGATTTAACAAAATTGAGTAGCGTTTCCGGCATTAAGCGCAACAAGCTCAACGATTATCTCGATTTGTTTGAATATACCTATTTTATTCATCGCATACCAACATTTACTAAGAATAAAGACAAAGAGATTTCTTCTCAAAAGAAAATTTACCTTTCAGACAATGGCATTTTGCAAATTTTAGCGCAAGTGAGCAGCGGTCAAGCGTTTGAAAATGCTATAGCTTTGCAACTTTTGCGCATCGGCAATGTTTCTTATTATCAGAAAAAAACGGGTCAGGAGATAGATTTTATTTTGAATAAAAATACTGCTATTGAAGTAAAAGAAACACCGTCTCAACCAGATTTAAAAGTTTTAAATTATAGAGCTAATGATGTAGATTTGCCAGACAGATGGCTCGTCGGTCGTCATTTTTCCAATCCTGATTTTAAGGAATGGTATTGGGGTGGTAACGTTTTTTAAGAATGTCGCCATGAAGTTACTATTAACCATTTTTTAATAAACAGTCGAAGGACTATTCTTTCAAAAACTTCTCAGTAGCTACTGATTGATTATCCAAATAAATAGTATAGATATAAACGGCATTTGCAAATTGCGAACCATTTACTTTGCTATTCCAATTAATGAGTTGGTCGCCAGCGTTTAATTTTCCGACGTTTAATGTATCCACCATTTGACCATTAATTGTAAAAATATCTATGCGCACTTGCGCCGATTTCTCTAACTTAAACTCAAAATTATAAGAACCATTGGAAGGATTAGGATATATTTTTGATTTGAATTGCGGCACATCGGTAGGCACACCAATTAATCCTGTTTGAAAATTATTTAGACCGAGAAAATCTTTCATGATAGGCGTTAAGTCTGTATTGTCGAGTAAGCCACGCCCCGTAATTTTCGAAGCAAATGTTCCACCAACATTATCATCGGCACCAACAAAAATATCTGCAGGTGTATGATTTCCAGGTCCTGAACCAAATTTAGTTCCATTACCATTCGCTAACGGATTAGAGCCATACGAAATGACAATTCTTTTTTCAAATTTCGATACACTGGGCCACTTATAGCCTTGAAAATCAACCAAAGTATAATCGGGAAACCAATTCGCACCCGCAGTTAAACCCACTGGACGTGGATTATCGTTCACAGAAGCAGTTGTTCCTGTGCTTGTGCTTGCTGCATCTTGTTTTGGCGTAGTTGCATACGTTCTAATTTTATTGCTGCTACTTTCATCGTGCAAACCCACTACTGCTAAACCACCAGTTTCATGATCGGATGTAGAAAAAATGAGCGTTTGAGATGCTTTATCTTTTAAAAGATCTCTTCCTTTTTCAATAGCATAATCGAATGCTAAAACTTCTTTAATTAAATAATCGGAACCGTAAATACCTTCAGTGGCTTTTGAGTTGGCACTTGTATCGGAATAAATTAAATCGGGTGAAAATTGTTCTTTATCATACGCCAGTACAATTGATTTTTTATCGTCGCTCACAGCAACACCGCCCGCATTTGCATGTTCTAAATGGTCTATTCTACCACCTTCAACCATTAAAAAAAATCCTTTAGGCGATTTAGCTTTTAAAACTTTGATAGCTAAATCCGTCATATCGGCTAAAGTCGGTTCCCAAGTATTTGTAAGTTGTCTATCTTGCTCGTAACACTGCATTGAAGCATTGAACAATCCCAGCAATTTTGTATTATTATTCGCACTAAACTGCGAAATATCCAAATTCAAAAGCGCATCGCGACTGTTTATATAAACATATCCGCGCGATTTCGCTTTGGCAATCAAATCAACCCCATCTTTGCGCGAACCTAAATTTCTGATTGTATCAGTTCCTCCAATCGTTTTTGTTATCGCTAATCCTTTAGCATCGCGCACAATTTCGCTGGCATTTCCTCTCGATACAAATTGGCGCGTTCCGCCGCCCAAAAGCACGTCAATATCGACTCCAATTTTTGGCGATGGTAAAACCCAATGTTTGCGCGTACTATCGTAAGCCGCACCAAAATTATCTGCATATTCTGTTTGCGATTTTGAAATCAATTGTGCGGCAATCACATCTTCGAGGTCGCGATTCCATATATGGGCTGCAAAATCTGCAGGTGTAGCGTGTGATATACGAGTTGTTGTAACCAAACCAACGGAATAGCCATTTTTTTTCGCACTCTCTAAAATAGTTTCAACTGATTGGTTGTCGTTTAAGTTAAACGCAATCGCTTCGTTCTGCACCTTTCCTTTCTTTCCAGCCGAATACACCGTTGAACCTGGTGCAGAATCGGTTATCCATGAATTTAAGGAATGTGTTGTGAGCATCGTATTATAACGCAATTTATCAATCGCCATGAGTTGAAAATTTGCATCAGTCGAAAAACGCGCGCCATCTTGACCTTGACCTAAAGCCATTCGTGCTGCCGTTTTAGCAGCAACGCCATAACAATCTCCAATGAAAATGATAACATTTTTGGGTGTTTGGGCTGATAGTTTAAAAAGCAAACTCACCAATGTCAGGTATGTAAATAGAATCTTGTTCATACAAATTTCTGATTTTAATTCTCTGCGACCTTTGAGAGGATTTTTTACCACAAAGAAACAAAGCCACATAGGTTTCACAAAGTCTTATAAATCAAAATGGAGTAAATTCCTTTGTGAAACCTTTGATACTTAGTGCCTTTGTGGTGAAAGGCTCTAGCAGAGAATATATTTTGAAACAAATTTAGAGTTGTAAATGGAATTAATTTGCACTTACTAAATTAAGTCAACATTAATTTTGAATTTTCAAGTTTAAAAAACAACAAACAATACTACTTTCGCAAAAAAGAACAATGAAGGGTTTAGTTTTTTACATATTCCTGATAGTTTTAAGTACATCAGCTCAGTCTCAAACAATCATCCATATTCCAATGGGTGAGAAGTTGTTAGAGATATTGACTTTAAAGAAAGATATTTTTGTTGTTACCGACAAAAATATGTACCAACTCAAGCATAAAAAATTAGTAGAAGTCTATTCATCTAAAACACAGATTCTGGGTGCAGCCGTTTCAGGTAACTATTTTTACTTGTTAAAAAAAAATTCCTACGAATATTTTTTGACAACTTATTTTGGTTTAATAACTATCATGCCATTGGACAGTGCTATTTCTAAAAGCATCATTGGCTTGCGGGTCGATTCTGCAAAACAAAATGTGTATCTGATAACCCGCGATGAAGGCATTTACAATATTAGTTACAAAGGAACTAAATTAGACATCACACCCAACAACTTGAATGATGCACTTTTTATAAACGACAAGGATTATTGGCTGGCAACACAATCTGGGTTAGGTCATCAAATGGGAAACCGATATGTGCGTTATGTTGAAGAATCTATAACTGGCAGTTCTATTCCCGACAATATGGTGGAACATTTGCACCGCACTCCTGATAATAGATTGATTGTACAGATGGCAGAAGCGCTGTCTATATTTGAATTAGCGGGAGATAAAACAGAAGGACATGGAACAGATTTAGATTTTATTGGACAAAAGGGAAATGAAATTTTTGATATTTGTGGGTTGCCGAAAGGATTTACACTTTTTGCCACCCAGCAAGGGTTGATTTTAGCTGGAAAGAATACTTTAAATCTTAAACCGAACGATGAATGGAGAGAAGTTTATTCGCAGCAAACAAGAAAAGCTTATCGCATAAAACTTGCAGAACTTGGTGTAAAAAATATAGAAAAAATAAAAATTTTGCGTGCTGCTTGGGATGGGAAAAAATCTGTTTACTTATTATCAGCGAATGAGTTAATCATTGTTCCCGTCCAAAAATTTATAAACTAAGGTGAAACTTTAGTCATGGTTCAAACTTGCAACGTTTGTTGATTAGAAAATTACATCTTATCGAATTTCAAAAATTATTCTTTGAATTTTGCAAATGGATGCATTAAACGTAACTACAAAACTTACGTTTAAGTGATTCATTCGCACTTTTAAAACATAACAACAAAAGTTACGTTTAAGCGAACGCAATAATTTTTTTATGGAAAATTTATTTTTGAATTTATTTTTTAAAAATTTTACTGAGTGACCTTTTTTATTTTGTTATTTCTATCGCATCCAATTCCTTACCATCTGCAGTTTGCTGACTTAATTTCAGGGTTTTGCCGTTAATGTCAACAACGGTTAGCGTATGCACTTTTGAAATAAATTTATCTGTAAATTTTTGCCAGCTATCTGAATCATCTTGTTGTTCTGGATTATACAAAGTTTGTCCACCTGCTCCTGTTATTATGTAAATTACCCCATTTGGTTTTTTATTGTTTTTTCCATCAAAATTGTGATCTAATTTCCAAGAACCCGGCACAACTCTACCTCTGATTGATTTACCTTCTTTCCCCCCAACCATTAAAGTACCTCTGTTAAAAGGGTTAAATGTTAATGGAAAAGAGCGTTGATAATTATGGACGTGCCCATTAAAAACAATATCAACTTTTCCTTTCTCGAAAATAGTTGCTAGTAGCCGCATTTGTTGTTGTTCGTAATGTTCGATAGATGAATTGAAACCTGGATGGTGATATAAAACAAAATGCCAAACAGCATCTTGTGAATTTTCTAAATCTTTGGCAACCCAGTCTAAGAGGTCTTTATTTGTCCAATCAACATACGTATCGGCATCTAAAACTGTCCAATGCGCATTACCATTATTAAATGAAAAATTAGACATTACGGGATAACGCGCACCAGCACCTTCTAAAAATGCTTTTTTATTTACGTCCGAACCTTTTAAAACAGGAATTACAGGTCCTCCTTCAATACTAAAAGGTCCGTTCAAGGGTTGATCCCAATAATGATAGTATGCTAAAGCGTCTGGCTTTGCATCTAAATCGCGTGACTCTGCATCGTGATTACCCACAGCAGCAACAAATGGCACATTACGCATTAAGGGCACTCCGACGGAATCTACAGAATTAGCATTATAAATAGGCCAGAATACTTTGTTGTAATCTGAAATAGTTCCGTTATCATAAACAATATCGCCTGGCACTAAAACTAAATCGGGTTTAGCATTAAAAACGCCATTGGCAATTTGTTTAGCCTCAGTGGTGCCAGCACCAATATCGCCAAAAACGACAAAACGGTTGGGCTGGTCGAAAGATTTTAATGCTTTGCCATTCGCGTTAAAAACAATTTTATCATTTTTTAAAACGCGATACGCAAAAATATTTCCAGGGTTTAAATTTGTAAATGCTGAACGGTAAACATAGTGTGTTATTATTCCTAAAATTTCAATTTTAGTAATTTGAGGTGCCTCGTTTTTCAACCAGTTTCCATTTTCGTTGTGTTCAACAGACCATATAGAATTAGTATCGGCAGTTTGCCAAAGCAATTGTAAAGTTTTTGGTGAAGGGTTGTTTCCAATCTGCAAATAAGGATCTTGCAAAAATGCTTTTTCTTGCGCACTTATTTTTGCAAAGATTAAAAACAAACCAACAAATAGCAGGATTTTTTTTCTAAACATGTAATTTAACATTGTGTTATACTTGTAAATTTTTGACAAAATTAAAGCCTCGCGTATAATTTGCATTTAAAGTTTTAAAAGGTAATCTAAAGGTAACATTCGAGCAAATTTAAGTTAAAATTTGCTCCCTTCAAATTATATTTATGACATAAGACTTATGCTCGAAAGAATTAAAAAAACAATAGACAAGCATTTATGATGTAATAAAGCACGTGCAAAAGCAAATTTCACCACTTCCTCACCTATTATTAATATTTCCTTAAAATACAGTTTACATTCAGTTAAAGTTAAACGCAGACATTTGCAAAAATTTCCTTTAGATAGATAACTTCTCTACTCCCAACTTACGAAAATCAATTTCTATTCCAGTAAACATTTCAAATATTGAATTAATGAAGTTGTCTGAGTTATTTCTGAAATTATTGGTGATGCATAAGGAGATCGCAAAAGCGAAGAGGTTATGAACAGTTTTTAATGTAAACACTGAATTTGTGAAAAATACTTTACTATTTGTTTTATTTTTTTTCTTAACACACCAAATATTGGTAGGAGAAGTATCGGGTTTTGTATTCGATAAAAATTCAAAAGAACAATTGGTAGGCGTTTCAATTTCAATTGATAACGCAAAATACGGAACGGCAACTTCTTTAGATGGCTCTTATTCGCTCAAAAATATTCCTACTGGAAATCACCAATTCACAATATCTTACATTGGCTATAAAACTTTAGATACTTTAATCAATATCAAAGAAGAAAAACTTAAACTCAATTTTTATCTCGAGGATAATGTTTCGAATCTTCAAACCATAACAATTTCAGCTAAAGCTAACGGCGAATCAGAATTGTACGCTAAGAAACGCGAGCAAACTTTAGAAAGTATTGCAAATATTGTTTCTGCCAATGCCATTTCACTTTCACCCGATGTAACGGTTGCCAATGCAATTCAGCGAATGTCAGGTGTTTCTATTGCACGTAGCACGTATGGTGAAGGGCAATACGCTATCATTCGTGGTATGGATAAAAAGTACAACACTACATTAGTGAATGGTGTAAAAATTCCAAGTCCAGATAATAAAGATAGGTTTGTGCCGCTCGATATGTTTCCTTCTGAATTATTAGAGCGAATGGAAGTGTATAAATCGCTTACACCGAGTATGGAAGGCGATGCAACAGGCGGAGCTGTTAATTTAGTGATGAAAAATGCACCTGAAAAATTGAAAGTAGAAGGCAATATCGGCGCAGGTTATACGCAATTGTTTTTGGATAGACCGTTTCAATCGTATAATACAGGCGGTATTAATTCAAAATCGCCCGCAGAAATTTTGGGTGTAGGTGTGCCAGCTACTGCAAGTAATTTTCCCTATCAGAATGTGATTGTAACACCAAATTCTAATCCCATCAACACAAACGCCAGTTTAACTATTGGTAATCGCTTTTTCGATAATAAACTCGGAATCGTTTTTTCAGGCAGTAATCAGAGTGCTTATAAAGGCTCTAATTCGGCGGTTATTGTACAAACAGCCACTTTGGCATCGGCAAGAAATTTTGGTGATCCGCTCAATCAAACTTTTTCCGATACAGAAATTAGGCAGTATTCTTCCAAAATTGATCGTTTGGGCGTAATGACAAAAATGGATTACAATTTCGATCCTGATAACTCGATAAGCATTTTCGCAACTTATTTACAACTTTACGAACGCCGCGCTAGAATAACATCCGATTCTTTGCTCGGTGGTTACACCAGAAATGGTTTTGTAGGAGCTTTTGCTGTTTCGGATAAAACACAAACGCAATCCGATTTACAAAGCATTGCCAGCATAACACTTCTTGGAAAAAACAGATTGGCAGATGCTTTGAAAATGGATTGGTCGCTTGTAGCTTCACAAGCCAAAAAAGATTTACCCGACATTACACAATTTGATGCGACTAAAAATATCAACCCCGATATCGCAGCAGGTACTTACACCGTCGGACCACAATATACACAAAACCAAAGCCACGAATGGCTGCGCAATACCGATAAAGATTTAACGGGTTATCTCAATTTTAAATATACATTGCCACAGATGGGTTTTAGTGCGCCCGTTTTGAGTTTAGGTGGAATGTTTCGTCATAAAGACCGCGATAATTACGACAACAAATATACTCTATCACCTGTGCCAGACGCGCGTGACATTAAGCAACTTTACAAATCCATTCCGGAATCTGCTTTTTATTTCGATAGATATACCAGAGCATTTGGAACTGCGGCAGAAAATCCGGGGATATACACTTTTAACGAGAATATTACAGCAGGTTATGGTCAATTAAACTACACAATTACAAAAAAATTAGATGTAGTGGGCGGTCTGCGCGTAGAAAAAACTGATCAAAATTACGAGTCATCACTTCCTGTAACTATTGCAGGTAAATCGGGTGCGTTTAGTTTTTTAGATTATTTGCCGAGCGTTCAAGTTAAAGATAATGTCAGTTCTACAACAGCTTTGCGTTTTTCGTATTTCAGGTCTATTCTCCGACCTGCTTACGCCGATAAAATTCCTTTTACTGATAATTCAACAAATCCTATTTTTCCGATTGTGGGTAATCCGAGTTTACAACATTCAGTCGTAGAAAATTTTGATATTCGATATGAAGTTTTCGGTAAAGGATTAGACCAATTCATGGTTGGTGTTTTTTACAAAGCCATTTCAAAACCGATTGAATATACGATCGTAAATTCTGGTGCGACGCTCATTGAACAACCCACCAATGTAAACGACGCGCGCAATATTGGTTTCGAATTGGTATATAGAAAATATTTCGGCGACTTTGGAGTAGCTGCTAATTACACTTACACGAATTCTGAACTTTCTTCAAACCAATTATATCCCTATAAACAAGTTGGTGGCGCGGATACGGCTATAACAGTAAATATTACCAGACCGTTACAGGGTCAATCTGCGCATATTGGTAATTTTTCTTTGCTTTATAAAAATACCCGAAATAAAATTGACGCACAAATTTCGGTGGTTTATACAGGTGAGCGCATAAGCAGTTTATCGCTCTATCAAGGTTTGAACAATTGGGAAAAAGCAACGACTACTTTAGATTTTTCAGTACAAAAAGAATTTGGAAGACATTTTATTCTGTACGGAAAAGCTAATAATTTACTCAATACGCCGCTTCAAATAATAATAAAACAGAAAAATTACGCTTTTGGCGGCACTTCTAATTTGCCCTTTCAAGAGAGTGCCGATTATCAAACTGTACAGCTTGATAAATACTTTGCTTCATACTCAATAGGTTTTCGTTTCAAATATTAATTCACTTAAAAATCATTACAATGAAATTTTTAAAGTTTAGTTTATTTATTTCAGCCTGTATTATTTACATGGCTTCGTGTTCTAAAACAGATACTGCAGTTATCTCTGACGCGCAAATTCAAGTTGGTCAAGCTATATCTGGTACAGCGCCACTCACAGGTGCTATTAAAGGTACAATGATTACAGGTACAACTTACACCATTTCTGGCGACGTGACGGTGAATGCTGGCGATACATTATTAGTTCAAAAAGGCGTAACAGTGAATGTTACTAACGGTTCAAACATTATCGTTAAAGGTATTTTCATAAGTCTTGGTACTAAAGATGCACCTGTAACTTTTACTGATCCAAGAAGGAGCAAAAAAACGGGCGCAACAACGCCTGCAACCGACTCAGCTTATGTTGGCGGATGGGGTGGTATTTATTGCGATTCAGCCTGCAATCTTTGCGTAATAAAATGGACTCATTTAGATTTTGGCGGTGCACAAACACAAAAATCGCTCATCTCTGGTTCATCTCCAGGTTCTGCATTAGCTGCAGGTTCACAATATGTGCTTTACTTTGGTAATCCAGGTAACACAAACGCTCTTTTAATTCTTGAAGATTCATGGATTTATGGTTCGCCGGATGATGCTACGCGTTTTTATGGCGGTTACTTGAACATCATGCGCAACACTATGGAAAAATGTGGTGGCACAGGTGGTGACGGTTTCAATGCTAAAGGTGGATCGCAAGGCAATATGGCGTATAATTTAATTATTGGCGGCGCAACAAACGGAACTAAAACAGCGAATGACGGTCAAGGTACTGGTAGAGGTTGTATGTTCACTATGTACAACAACACTTACGTGAACGACGGTTGGAGAAACGGCGGTGTATTTGGTGCCCGTTCGGGTTCAGTAGAAGTTGAAAATGCTTCTCGCGCTTTGGTTTTTAATAACCTTATTGTAAACTGTTTATTCGGTGTGCGTATTGCCGGCGGTACAAACGTTACGGCTAAAGTGTACGCTGCTGACACCGCATTAAACTCAAACGGACCTATTTTACAAACGAAATATGGGTATAACTTTTTCTATGCTGATAGCACTATCGCTGCAAACCAGTTTGTACCAACAAACGTTGCACAAGCTGTTTTAACGCAGCCGCAATCTACTGATATTCCAGATATGAAAACGTTTTTAGGCGCAACTTATACGTTGGGTAAGCAATACGATGGTTCTTCTTTGGTGGGTAAAAACAATCCAACATTCAAGAGCTACGCTTTACCAAATTATAATTTCAGAACACAAAACTCTGTCGATGCTTACGATTTCCATTTATTGACAGGTTCGCCTGCCATTGGAAAAGCAACACAATCGTTTTCACCAATTACTGCGGGTATTAGAGTAGATCCAAACTTTGGGTCATCTGAAATCACGCTTCCAGGAAAAGATATTGGTTGTTACCAAACGGATGGAACAGGTAACCAACACTAAGAGTTAGTTTTGTAATTACTTTTGAAATAATTTATAATTAAGAAGCGGTTGACTCTTGTGAAAGCTCAACCGCTTTTTAATTATACACCTAATGGGTATTGAACTTGTTTAAACCTACCTATTTATAGGGTTTGAACCTTTTTATTTTTTTAGCGTTTGGATTTCGGTATTTGAATTTTTTTGAACTTTGCAAGAAAGTATTAAAAATTCATGCTTTGTTGTTTTAAACACATTCAACTTTATTTTTTAATTTTTTTTAGGATGATACAAAAAGATACGCTTAACTTTTTCGCGGAAATTGCCGAAAATAATAATAAACCTTGGTTCGAAAAAAATAAATCGCGTTACGAAACTGCCAGAGAAAATTGGCTTCAATTCGTGTCTGAACTTTTAGAAGAGATTCGAAAAATTGAATCTATCTATGAAAAAGATTTAAAGAAATACGCCGATAGAATTTACCGCGATGTGCGTTTTTCAAAAGATAAAAGCCCGTATAAAAATCACATCAGCGGTTTAATTGAGCGCGCAGCGAACGACACAAAATGCCCTTTTTATATGCGCATCGAACCCAATAACAGTTTTGTTGGCGGTGGCATTTGGCAACCCGATCCAGAACTATTAAAAAAAGTACGCCAAGAAATAGATTATAATGGCTCAGAGTTTAACGCCATAATCAACAAGAAATCTTTCTCTGAAATGTTTGGCAAGCTTTCAGGCGAAGCGTTAGCGCGTCCGCCCAAAGGTTACGAAGCTGATAATCCGAATATAGAATTACTAAAATTGAAACAATATATTGTAGGTAGAAGTTTTGATGATAATACTGTCACGTCAGCGCATTTTAAAACCGAATTGGTAAATACATACACCGAAATTTTACCCTTTCTACATTTTTTTGATATCGTTAAAGAAGAGATTTTGACAACAAAATTGATTTAATATGCAAAAAATTAATTACGGTATTGATGCAGCTCCTTTTATGCGCACTGCATTTATGATTGGTTCGGTTTTACTTCCAATTGGTTTGTTTTTACAAATAGCTTATCATTCGCTTTTCGCTATTCCATTTTTAATTGCTGGTTTTATTCCGTTATTTTTAGGAACAGTCATGTATTTTTATGGTAAAAACGGTAAGTTTTTAATGCGCGACTACGTTCTCTCGCTCGTAAATTGGCGCGGCGATGAGCAAGTTTTAGATATTGGTTCAGGTTTAGGTTTAATGCTGAATGGTGCCGCTAAAAAATTAACAACTGGTAAAGCCATTGGTATTGATGTTTGGGTAGTTAAAGATCTATCGGATAATTCGTTAGAAAACGCGCTTCGTAATGCCGAACTCGAAGGCGTGAGAGATAAGATTGAAATTAGAACCGAAGATGCACAAAAACTTAATTTTTCCGATAATCAATTCGATGTCATTCTCTCAATGCTTTGCCTACATAATATTGAAGAAGATGGTGGTATTGAAAAAGCGTGTTTTGAAATCGCGCGCGTATTAAAACCTAATGGCGTTGCACTCATTGGTGATTATCTTCCGACGCATGCTTATGCGAAATTTTTTAAAAAAGCAGGTTTAACCGTCAAATACTCTAAACCTTTTTTCTCCATTGCATACTCGCCCATGTGGTTAGTTGAAGTTGTAAAATAATTTGCCATGAAACGCTATGGTTCAGCTGATTTGCTTTTGCGCACGGTTGCAAATTTGGAAGCCCTTTTCCAAATATGGTTTTACTCTTTACTTTGCAACACCCCAATGTTTTTCCAGTTGATGACTCAGCTTTAAAAAAATTATGGCTGGTGTTTATGAATTAGATCCCAATTCAAAAGTTAAAGCACAAATGTTGGAAGTAGCCGAAAAAGGGACGCCTCATAAATCGATTGCAGTTAAGTATTTACTTACTTTGAAAGGATTTAATCAGATGTGGAATTAAATTTGTATTATTGCAACTAAAAATTGTTACCTAGCATTTTATTCAGGTTTCTAACGAATCACCAATAACTCAAACATTGAAAGAACTTTTTTATGATTGACACACAAGGTATAAATCTACTCACCCGACGCGATATTGTACTCGAAGATATAATCACCATTTTGAAGCAATTACCACACATTGAAAGCTCGAAAAATATTTATTTCGATTTGCTCTCTTGCGTTGTCGATCAACAAATTCATTACAGAACACGCGGCGGTAGCGTTATTAATAAAATTATAACTTCACTCAATGCCGAATTGCCAAGTGCCGATAATATTCTAACCATCAATGAAAAACAGTTTTCGGAGTTCAAATTATCGAGCGATAAGTATCAAACAGTTTTGCGACTCACTGAATTCTTTCAAGAAAAAAAATTAAGTTTTATTGACTTCGAAAATATGACAGAAAGTGAAGTACGCTCTTTGCTTTCTGAAATTAAGGGTATCGGCGAATGGACGATTGATATGATTTTACTTTTCACGCTGCAACGTCCAAACATTTTTCCTGCCGATGATTATCATTTAAAAAACCTGATGGTACAACTTTATGGTTTAGACCCGAAATCGAAATTAAGATCTCAGATGTTAGAAGTAGCTGAAGGCTGGTCGCCCTATAAATCGCTAGCTGTACAATATTTATTGGCTTGGAAAGATTCGAAAAAGAATCCTAAAAACAAGAAAAAATAAAATTATTACCGTAAATCCCAATTTTAAGTTTGTATTTGCAGGAATAATTAAAGAAAGTTATACAGTAAGCTAAGAATTTGAAGTATTGAGTATTTTTGTTTTGCATAAAATTTTTGAATAAGGTTTTAAGACACCATTGGACAGTTTCAATTCAGAAATTAGATAAACTTATGAGCCACATTAAAATAATGATTGTCGAGGACGACCCTATTATTGGAGCGGATTTAGAAGACCGCCTCAGTGAAATGGGTTATCAATTGAGCGGACCCTTTGATAAAGGTGAAGATGCTTTTGCAGCACTCAATGCAGCAAAACCCGATCTCATAATCATGGATGTGAACTTGGCAGGTAAATGGAATGGCATTGAAACCGCCAAAAAAATAATGTCTATTCAAGCATTGCCCATTATATACCTCACCGGTAATTCAGATGACTACACTTTTGCAGAAGCCAAACAAACGCAGCCAGCAGCTTTTCTTTCGAAACCTTTTCGTGGGCGCGATTTGAAACACGCTATAGAATTGGCTATTTTACAAACTCAGGCGCCTAAAGGCGGAACAGTAGATTCTTTAATGGAAGTTGGGCAAACGGTTTTATTGACCGATAGAATCTTTATTAAAAATAAAGATCGCTTAGAGCGGATTTACCTTTCTGATATTCTTTGGGTAGAAGCAGATGATTATTATTGTCGTTTAGCAACAAAAAGTCAAGAAATTCTTTTAACTCAAACTTTGAGGAAATTCGAGGAAAAAATAGAAAATTTGCCCGATTTTTGCAGAGTACACAGATCGCACTTAGTCAATGTGAGACACATTGAACAAATTGGTGAAAATTATTTGTATATTGGTCGAAAAGAAATTCCTATCAGTAAAGCCGCACGCATTCTTTTGTTAAATAGATTGAATACAATTTAGTTGATTGTAGATAGTAGGTCTAGGGATTTAAAATTCGAGGGGTTTCAGTTTTTTTAAATGATGCTTATTCGAAAAAATTTGCTTTTTTCTGTTTAAATCATACGAATAATATAATTTAGCGTAATATTGTGAGAAATACTTTAGAATTGACGTTTTGAAATTTACGGTTACTTTAACAATTTTAATTTGCTGCCTCAATCAAATAGTCGCTGCTCAACGACTCGATATTGCTTTATTAGAGACACAATGTAGAGTTTCTCGTACGCCAGAAAATGTTATATCACTGAGCGCAGCCTACCAAGAAACTGCCAAATGGTTTAAAAAAACACCGCAGTTTAACCGTGATAGCGCAGCATTTTATTTTGAAAAATCAAGTGCAATTCTCGAAAACAACAAACCTTTGCAATATCAACTATTGGCTGAAGTATATAATACAAAAGCTGATTTTTATTACTATTTTCATGATTTTAATAAATCGAATGAAAATGCTACAAAAGCTTTTTATTATTTGAACCTGCTAAACAATAAAGATTCAAATAAAATATTAAAATACGAAATTCTCAATATTTGGGCGTTGTGTTTGGTTGATATTGGACAGGTAAACAAATCACTCGAATTATATTCGCAAGCTTATCAACTATTATCTAACGATCCTAGGCTCGAAATTCGCGCTAAGGTACTGAAAGATAGAGGCATTTTTTACACGCGATATAATGAGGAATCAAATCGCGAAACTATATTGGAAAGCCTTAACGAAAGTTTAAAAATTTATGGATTATTAAATGATCCTCAAAATAACGAATTAATTTGTAGAATTTATAGGGTGCTCAGTTCATATTATATGTACAAAGGCAAGACTGATTCCACAATCTACTATCTTGAAAAATACAAAAATATTATTTCAAGTATTGGTAACCCTTACGCAGCCGGTTATTATGGAATGAATTATGGAGAAATGCTTCTCTATCAATTAAAAGATTACGCGGCGGCGGAAAAAAAAATTAAAGGTTCAATGGCTCTGTTAGACAGTTTCAAATTGGGAAACTCTAATTATTATCAATACGATCTTTATTTATTGGGTACAATAGCAAAAACTAAAGGAAATTATGACCTTGCAGTTAACTATTTTAAACGGTCGAAAGCCATCGCACAAGCCATTAATTTCGAAGAAACTGTTTTGCAAAATTTAAATGAGCTCTCCGAAATATCAGAGAAAAGGGGTGATTACTCACAATCGCTTGCTTACTACAAAGAATACATGGAGAGATCACTTAAAATTGAAAAAGAACGGTATGCAAAAAGTTTAAAAGAAAACGATTTAGAAATAAGCATTTTAAGCAAGGAGAAAGAAATTGCGTCACAACGCATTATACAATGGGTTATTGGTATTGTAGCAATTATTCTTCTTGGTTTTTCGTTCGTGTTATTTCGCCTTTTTAAAGCGCGCACAAAAACCAACGCTTTACTCGAACAAGTTAATCAGAAGCTCTATTCAAAAAATACTGAGAACGAACTCTTACTCAAAGAAATTCACCACCGCGTAAAAAATAATCTGCAAGTTTTATCCAGCCTCTTGCATTTACAATCGAGACATATCAAAGATGAAGCTGCACTCGATGCCGTGCGTGAAGGTCAAAATCGTGTTGAAGCCATGGGCTTAATTCACCAAAAACTCTATATGGGTGAAAATTTAACCGCTGTAGATATGCCCGATTATTTGAAAAATCTCGCCGACACCATTTTAGATTCGTTCGGTATAGAAGATAACAGCATACAAATTGTTTGCAATATTCAACCCTTATTCTTTGATGTTGATACTGCTATTCCTATGGGTTTAATTATTAATGAATTGGTGACAAATGCTCTGAAATACGGCTTCCCTAAAAATACGACCAATGGTATCATTTCTCTTTCATTGCACGTTGATACAGCCAACAAACTTTGTCTTAAAGTCGCCGATAATGGTGTTGGTAAAGCAGATGCGCCACAACTCAAAAATAGTACCTCTTTTGGCACTAACTTGGTTCAACTATTGAGCAAAAAGCTAAAAGGTAAACTCGAAGTGCTATCCGTTGAAAAAGGCTATGCAACGCTTATCCGATTCGATGAGTACAAAATTGTTAGTCTTAACTGATAATTTGCTTCGCTTCACTCAATAATGCTTGTAAAACGATTTCGATTAAAAGTATATTGTTGCTCATTATTGAGGTCTCGATCCGTTTACGCATGAATTTCTACGGAAAATCCTCAACATGTATAGCGACAATTATCGAATGAATAAAAAATGCATTTTGCTTATCGAACAAGATCCCATTGTTTCTGCATTTATGTTGATAGTGTTAGAAACTTTGTATTGCGACGTTATGCTCGCCTCTGAAGCAGAAGAGGCTTTATCATATTCCTCTCAATGAACCTTTGATACTATCTTTATTCATTTTTTTCCAAAAACTGGCACAGAAAGCATGGCATTAGCCCAAAAATTTTAAGCTAAAAATTCTATGAACAAAAAGTTCGTAACGGATGCCAGACTCAAAGATTTATAAGCAGCAAAATACTACCATCCCTATACTGTGATTTTTAAACCTTTTACCAGACATCAGTTTCGCGCCTTTGTTGCGTACAGACGTAATATATTACGTCTGTTCAACTAGATTCCTTACCTGAGGTTAAACTTTGCTTTACTGGAAATTTCCCTACGCCCACTGAATTTTTCTTGTTTTATAATCGCCCACGCCCCTAAATTTGACAATCATAGAAAAAAAAACTTTTCAAAACCTAATCGCTATGTATGTGGCAATAACCCTTAATATTCTTAAAAAACGCGAGGAAATATTTTATGAGGCGCAGCCCACCTAACTACTTAACATTTGAGCTTTAAACAAACCTTTTAAAACCAATTGAATTCATTTCAACTTCAGTTAAATCTTTCTTTTTTACTAATCAAAAATTTAAAAATCGTATGAGCAAATGTATAATTATTCTAAGAGCCTTGTTAGTTCTTTCATTTTTCACACCATTGAACGGGCAAAGTGTGATATCAAGCCTCGATAAACCTTTTAAGGAAATAGAAATGCCCTTTGAACTGTTTGGAAACTATATTATCCTAAAAGTCGCACTAGAAAACAGCGAGCCCTTGCGTTTTATATTCGATACTGGTGCGGAACACACCATATTATCTAAGAAAAAAATAGCTGAAAAACTCCACCTCAAAAACTATAAAGATATTAATATTTTTGGTTCAGATGTGCACACGCCTGTCAGTGCTTTCATTGCACGTAAGGTGAACATGAATATCATGGGATTAGAAACCAAACGGGATATGATTGTACTCAACGAAGATATTTTTCAATTCGATAAATTTATCGGTTTAAATGTTGATGGCATTCTGGGCATTAATATTTTCAGAAATTACGTGGTAAGAATCGATTTTATCAGAAAAATGCTCACAGTAACGGCACCCGAAGTTTTTGAAGCGAATCAATTGGTAGATTATGACTCTTTCAGGATAGAAATTTATAAAAGTAAACCGTATATCAATGCGCTCATTAAAGTAGGCGCAGATACGGCTGTTAATTTAAGACTTTTACTCGATACGGGTGCAGGTGTACCACTCTTACTCTACGCACATACAGTGCCTGGACTTTCTCCGCCTAGAAAAAATTTCGTGTGTAGCATCGGCAGCGGAATGGGTGGTGCATTAAAAGGTTGTGTTGGGCGTATTCAATCGCTACAATTTGGAAATATCACCATTAAACAACCCGTCAGTTATTTTCAAGAATTGGAAGACAAAAAGGATTCCAGCGCTTTGGTGGATAGAAGCGGTATTATGGGTAACGAAATTCTCTCTCGGTTTAAGGTAGTGATTGATTTTACGCGCAATAAATTTTATTTAAAGAAGGAAGATCTATTCAAAGACGATTTTATTTACGATAGAAGTGGCATCGATTTTATTGCGGGTGGCGAGGATTTAAATCGCTTCATCATCAATAATGTTACACCCAATTCACCCGCATCGGAAGCGGGGTTGAAGGAACACGATGAAATAATTAAAATTGGCTGGGTTAATTCAGAGGCTTTAACATGCCAAGAGATTACGAGAAGACTTCAGAGTAGAGTCGGTGAAACGGTGAGTTTGACAGTGAAGCGCGGTGACAATTATTTGAGGTACAAAATTAAACTGCGCGATTTGTTGTAGCCATAATCATCGAAAGAGAATAAGCCAAACTTTGCATTTTGCCCTTTGCCTTTTGCTTTTTCTTTCCCTGACATTTCCTTTTGCTTTACTGGAAATTTGCTTGCGTTCACTGAATTTTTCTTGCTTTATCTGATTCCCAAATTCATCTTTGTACAACAAGCCGTTTGAAATAATTTTTAAACAGTTTCTTAACAAAGCAAAGAGAATTTAATACGCCAAACTTATAATTTCTAAGTGCAAGTAAAAAATTAGTTTGAAAGATAAATGTAGATTTTTTCTACAACTTTAAGTCCTTTGGGAATTAAAACCTTTGCGTTCCTAGCGGTTATAACCATAGTAGATTTAACCGCAAAGTACGCAAAGTAAGAACGCTCAAAGAACGCAGAGTAGAATCAATTGCAATTAATTCTTTTTCGATACTTATTCTGAATTACACAACACAAACATTTTTAATTATTTGAAAATTTAAAATATTTTACATCAAAAATTTTGCCTTTTAAAAATCTTAATTTAATTTTATGCTTAAATACATTAAATTGTTCTATAGAATAATTTGTGAGAAGATTTTACAATTTTAATTAAAACAAACTTATAATGCTACACTCTGAAAATCTTTCCTTTTTTATTTTTTTCAGTAAAATGACAATTGATTTTCTTTTTTTAAAAAATCAATTGGCTCTTTTTTCTATTATTTATTTCTACCCCCTCAATCTATAAACTCGGAATTTGTGCCGTAGTTCATAGACTTCTTAGTATCTATTGTGAGTTCTTTGAGCTTTCAAAGATAGTTTTTTTGCTATTTTTTTAATTTTTTAATCATTACAATTTTCAAACTATGTTCAACGTGGAGCAGTTTGCGCGGGGAATCCTTAATCAGTATACTTTAAATCTTATTATAATGAAATTAGCTAAACAATTAACAAACTTACGCTCCATCCAATTAGGGTTTGAGATACGCCGGGCGAATATCCTACACCTGGCAGGAAGCGACGCTTCGCCAACAGCATCTTTTCAAGATGCTGTGAGTCGTTTTAAGGCATCGCTTTTCTACAAAGCCTTGTATGGCAGCTTACTCGTTTTATGCTTTGGGCTGGCGGTGCCTTCTGTGAGGGCGCAAACGCAAACGGTTTACAATAGCCCACAATCATATCCTGTTAATGGTGCTACAGACGTGACTGTTCAGCTTGAAAATAATGTAACGTCTATTTGTGGCGTTAATACTAATTTGGCACAGGGTAACTTTGTTAATTATTCGGGACAGTCTGGAACCGTAGATTATTTGCAAGTTGTATCGAGCATACCTCTCAGTAACTATTTTACCGTTAGGCGAGGACTTCCTTTTAATGTTAAAACGAGTTGTTACTCTACTAATTTTGGTGGTACAACAACCGTGAAGGCGTATATTGGTTCAGAAAACTCACCAACAACACTCGTCTATCAATCATCGGCTACGGGTGCCTTCCAGTGTGTGAATCCAGAATTTACGGCTCAATTTCCTCAAGGTGCATCTAAAGGGTGGCTTGTTATTGAAGCAGAACAGCCTGCTTTTCTAATTACAAAAAAAACCAGATTGATACTCCCGTTCGTGGTGACGGGTGTCAAAGACGATGTGGCGATTCTCGGTCAAACGACATCACCTCAAATACCCTATTTAGTTGTTCATGCGCCGCCGGGCGATAAAAGCACCAGCAGTTTCACGGCAACGGGACGGAACTGTCGTAGTTTTGAGCAGACTCAAACAACAGACAAGTCAACAACAGGTGATTTAGCTATCAAAGTCGGTGTATCGGGGTCAATCGGTTTTATCGCTATGATTAATTACGAGCTTTCTACTACTTTTTCATTTACAAGTACAAGAGGTAATTTGAAAGTGCAGAATACATCAAAAGAAACTTGCACCGAAGTGACTAATTCATTTTCAACCGATGGTTTGTACAGTAATGGCAACAAAACATCGGATTTATTTATCGGGTATGGTGTGGATGAAAACTATGGTATCGGCGATTTTTATGAGATCAACCCAACAACTTGTCAAGTTGAATTGAAAAGAGATTTGGTGTTACAACCGATTGAATCCACTGTTAGAGAGTTTAGATTGACAGAGGAGGGTATTCAATCAGATATGGCAACCCAACAATCCATTATAGACAATCCCAACAGTAGCAATAAAGCAAAAGCAATCGCCACTGCGCAAAAAAAAGTCTGGCAACAGGTACTTGACCAAAACAACGCGAACAAAAGTGACCTGTCGCAAAGGCTCACAGGCGTCAACTTTTCAGCCGGCGCGTCTGGTTCCACAACAACAGCCACCGAATCTACCGCAAGCAGTAGTTTGAATGTTGAACGTTATGTGGAAGGGTCAACTGGTATTAGTTTTATCGCCACATTCGGCGCAACTGGTGCTTTTGGCGGAGCAACTTTCAATACGTCGCAACGGTATGGAACAACGAACACAACCACAAGCGGGCAACGAACAGAGTTGAGTTATACTTTGAGTGATGACGACCAAGGCGACCAGTTTTCGGTAGATGTCTATCGGGACAAACAATACGGTACGCCTTTCTTTAAATTGGGCGGTGGTTCAAAAACAAGTTGCCCTTACGAAGGTGGTTATCAATTAGACCAACCCAATTTGAAAGGCGTTGGTGTGACGGGTAGTAACATCACGGTTAATGCACCTGCGGGTAATACTTCGGCTTCTTTCGAGCTACAACTTTGTAATAATTCTAATGTTGATCGCTCTTACGTATTGAATTTTAACAGTAAATCTAACGGCAGTAATGCTTTGATTACCGCTTTGGGTAGTGCGGGTTTTACTTTATCACAACCTATCAGCGTACCTGCCAATGGCTGTAACCCACCCATTCGCGTGGATGTTGCGCGACGCGATGCCAATAGCCTTTTCAGTTTCCAAAACTTAGAATTTCAATTGCAATCAACCTGCGGCGACCAGTCATCAAGCTTTTTTGCAACGGCTAACTTTAGTGCTGCGGTATCTGTCACAGTGTCTGCGCCGAGTGTTACGACGCAACAAGTTTGTCAAAATGCAACGCCAGTCGATATCGCGGTTACAGGTTCTGGTGGTACGGGTAATTTGACTTACCAATGGTATGTCAATACAACTGCGAACAATACAGGCGGGACACTTGTCGCCAACGCGACGACTGCAACCTTCACACCACCTACGAATGTGGCGGGTACAAGGTATTATTACTGTGTTGTCAGTTGTGCAAGTGGTTGTACTGCCGTTCCTTCAGCTACGTCGCAAGTCACTATCACAGCGGCATCGGGGAGCGTCAACAGCCCAACGATTTGCGCTGGCAACACGGCAACTTTAACGGCAACAGGTGGCACATCTTACGTATGGGGTCATTCAGCCGAAACAACTGCGTCTGTCAATGTCAGTCCCAGTATCACCACAAATTATCCCGTTACTGTCACCAACGCCAATGGTTGTGCCGTCAATTTGGTTGCAACCGTTACGGTCGTTACGAGTTTGCCCGTGACTATCAACGGTCCTACTGCCGGTATTTGCGTGGGTTCATCAGCTACACTCACGGCATCGGGTGGCAAAAACTACACGTGGAGTACAACCGCAACCACCCCCTCAGTAACGGTCACTCCAACGGGTACAACAACGTATTCTGTCACAGCGACGGACGGTGGTTGTTCAGGTACAGCCAACGTAACCGTAACAGTCAATCCTTTATCTACCATCACGGTCAATAGTCCAAATACGTGTGCGGGTGTAGCGACAACATTGACAGCATCAGGTGGCGTCAATTATTTATGGAGTACCAATGAAACGACCCCCTCAGTATCCGTCAGTCCAGTTGGTACTACAACTTATACCGTAACGGGCACAGATGCCAAAGGCTGTTCAAATACCGCGAATGCCACGGTGACGGTCAATCCTAAACCAAATATCAACGTCAATAACCCAACTGTTTGTGCGGGCAGTACAGCCACATTGACGGCAACAGGTGGCGTTAGTTATGTTTGGAGTACAGGTGCAACGGGCAACACACTAACCGTCAATGCGCCTTTATCAACCACAACGCCTGACACTTATACGGTGACAGGAACGGATGCCAATGGTTGTTCTAATACGGTAACAGCGACTGTCAGGTTGGGTACAGCAGTGACGGCTACGGTCAATAATGCGACGATTTGTGCCGGTTCGCCCGCCGTTTTGACAGCGTCAGGTGGCGTAAGCTATTCATGGAGTACAAACGGATCGACCCCCTCAATAACTGTAAATCCAACGACAACAACGGACTATACCGTAACCGTTACAAATAGGAGTGGATGTACAGCCGTTGCAACGGCAACGGTAACGGTGAAAGCGGCACCAAATTTAAGTGTGAATAATCCCACGATTTGTTCGGGTGAAACAGCCGTTTTAACGGCTTCGGGCGGCTCAACTTACGCTTGGAGTACTGGCGCAACTACCCCCTCAGTATCCGTCAGTCCAAGTGCAACGGTAAATTACACGGTGACGGTTACCGATGCCAATGGTTGTTCAAACACCGCAACGGCGACAGTAACGGTGAATGCACTTCCCATCGCAAGCGTCAATAGTCCGACAATTTGCGCAGGCACAAGTGCGACTTTAGTCGCATCAGGTGGTTCAACTTACGCTTGGAGTACCGGTGCAAACACCCCCTCAGTATCCGTCAGTCCAATTGTAACAACAAATTACACGGTGACTGTTACCAATTCCAATGGTTGTTCAAGCACCGCAACGGCGACCGTAACGGTTAATGCGTTGCCCGTCGCAAGCGTCAATAGTCCGACAATTTGTGCCGGCACAAGCGCGACTTTGGTCGCATCGGGTGGTTCAACTTATGCTTGGAGTACCGGCGCATCGGGTAATGTTATCACCGTAAATCCAACAAAACCAAGTAGTTATTCAGTCACTGTGACCAATGCCAATGGTTGTTCAAGCACAACAACGGCAACCGTAACGGTCAATGCACTACCCGTCGCAAGCGTCAATAGTCCGACAATTTGTGTAGGCTCAAGCGCAACTTTAACGACTTCGGGCGGTACAAGCTATTTGTGGAGTAACGGTGCAAATACCCCCTCAGTATCCGTTAGTCCAAGTGCAACAGCAAATTACACGGTGACGGTTACCGATGCCAATGGTTGTTCAAACACCACAACCGCGACAGTAACAGTTAATGCAACACCCATCGTAGGTCTCAACAGTCTCACCATTTGTCCGGGTTCAAATGCGACTTTGATTGCATCGGGTGGTTCCACTTATAATTGGAGTACCGGCGCATCGGGTAATGTTATCACCGTTAATCCAACGACAACAAGTAGTTATTCGGTGACTGTTACAGCCGCCAATGGTTGTTCAGGCACCGCTTCAACGGTTGTTAACGTTAATAGTGTACCCACTGTCAGTCTGAATAATCCAGTCATTTGCGCTGGTGCAAACGCCACTTTAGTCGCATCGGGTGGTTCCACTTATGCTTGGAGTACAGGCGCATCGGGTAGTGTTATCGCCGTAAATCCAACGACAACAAGCAGTTATTCCGTGACAGTTACAAGTGCTAATGGTTGTTCAACTACCGCTTCAGCGGTTGTTACCGTGAATAGTGCGCCCAGTGTCGGTCTGAATAATCCAGTCATTTGTGCAGGTTCAAACGCAACTTTGGTTGCATCAGGAGGTTCAACTTTTGCTTGGAGTAACGGCGCATCCGGCAATGTTATTACCGTTAATCCAACGACAACAAGTGGATATTCGGTGACTGTTACAAACGCTAATGGTTGTTCAAGTACCGCTTCAGCCGTTGTTACAGTGAACGCTTTGCCAAACCTCGGTGTCACCAACGCCGCGATATGTGCCGGAACGAACGCAACTTTAACGGCAACGGGTGCCTTATCATATCTTTGGAATACAGGTAGCACGTCAAATCAAATCACCGTCAGTCCGACAAACACCACGAATTACACTGTCACGGGCACGGATGGCAACGGTTGTAAAGCAACAGGAACAGCAACGGTTATTCTAAATCCGAGTGTTAATTTGGTGGTCAACAATCCAACCATCTGCGCGGGTGCCAATGCCACTTTAGTCGCAACCGGTGGCACGAGTTATTTGTGGAGTACAGGATCTTTGAGCAGCGTTGTAACGGTTAATCCGACAACAAGTACCACCTATTGGGTCATGGCTTCTAACAGTTTTGGTTGTTCAAGCACAGCAACGGCGACAGTAACGGTTAATGCTTTACCAAGAGTGAATGTGCCAAGTGTTGCAATTTGTTCGGGTTCAAGTACCAATTTGTTAGCAACGGGTGCTGTCAATTACCAATGGAGTACAGGCGCAACTTCTAATTCTATTTTTGTCAATCCGACAACAACGACCAATTACTCGGTGA
>JAYWBA010000281.1:0-8618 GCA_043781915.1 Saprospiraceae bacterium | reverse complement strand
AATCAAATCGGTTTTACCCACACCCGTCATCCCCCATAAATTAATAATGATAGGTCGCACAAGGAGTTCAGGAACTAAATACCAGATTTGTATGTATTCAATCAGGTTGTCGATTATTCCATCAATGCCAATAAAATGGCTTTTTAAACTTAATTTAGCAGCTTCGAGTTGTTTTTTCTTTTCAAAAATCAACGCTTTGTCGAGCTTAAATTCAGACATAGTAGTGTAGGGGTTTTAGTTCCTGACCCAAAAGTACATAACTGAAGTTTTATTTTATTGAAAAGCGTATTTTTTTTCAAGGATTGTTTCAATTTTAATTAGAACTTGTTTAAACTTTTGTTTCCAGCCGAAAATAACCATTTACATCGCTTGTTCAAGGCAACGAGCAACTGTTATTTTTTATAAAGGGCCGCACCTTCAATATACTCAATTACCTTATCAGGAACTAAATATCGGATAGACTTTTTATTCTGAATACATTCCCGAATGTAGGAAGCTGAGATTTCGAGAAGTGGTGCTTTGGCGCGTATAATTTTTTTAAATTCAGCCAGATTTTTGACTTCAGAAATTTTATTGTCGGGACGTTTAAAAACATAGATAGGGTAGTGCTCGATAATTTGTTTATAGTTTTTCCAATTTTGTATGGAATGTAAATTGTCACTTCCCATGATGAGTGCGAAATTTTTGGCGGGATATTTTTCTTTTAACACCGTGAGAGTGTCAACGGTGTAAGAAGGTTGCGCCAATTTAAATTCAATATCGCTGGCGCGCAATTTCGGATTATCATCAATGGCAGCACGAACCATATTTAAACGGTGTCGTTCGGGTGCTAAAGATTTTTTTTCTTTGAGGGGATTGTGCGGACTAACAATAAACCAAACTTCGTCTAAATCTGTGTTTTCAATAAAGTGATTAGCTATAATGAGATGCCCAACATGTATAGGGTTGAATGATCCAAAAAATAAACCTATCTGCGACAATTATAATGGATTTGGATTTGAAAGAGATTTGCGAGCAGCGGTCGAATTATCGTTATCGTCAACGCTTGTTAAATACCATTGGTTGTTTTCGTTTATAAGAGAATATTTAAACGACTGTTTTACCTTGTCGTTTATTAAATTACAAGTACAATGCGCAAATTCACCATTTTTTTGACATTCAATGTCCAATATTTTCAATTGAGAAACAGGAATTTTTTCTTCCGCGTTTGATTTTGCAACTGAATTAACCAACTCTAAAACTTCACCCTTGCTAATTCTTCTTGGAATATCAAACTCATTATTATTGACACTTTCTTCCCAAACTTTGATAGCAGCTTCTGGCGTTTTAGGCAGTTTGATTGCTGCGTTTTTAGCGTCGGACTCGTTCGATTTATTATTCTTGCACTCTGAGAAAAAAATGAAAGAACTCAATAAAATAAGTGTAAAATATTTAGTTTGCATTATCATAATTTTATAGTGTATTCTCAAGTAATGTAAAAGTTGTTTGTAATAAAATTGTAACTAAGCAAGCGTTTATCAGTTTCCCGCAGATTTGGCAAATTTACTGCAAAAGTAATCTCGAAAAATCAATTTGTCATTAAAATATGTGCTCCTATTGCACATTCAAAACACAGTTTATAGTCGCAAAAATTCTTTTTCAGAAAAACTAAAGATTGGCTTTCAGCCGCGTTTTCAGCTATATATTCCATATTTTTCCAAATTTCTGTAATGCTGTTTTTTTCGGGTTTTAGCGTCTGAAACATATTTAAAGACGTGTTTTTTAACGCATCGTCACCCAAAATTCTGCTGTAAAAAAATAAAAAGGGTAATATAGCATTAGAAATTATGATGCCAATTGTGGCAATTCCAACCTTTTTTTCTTCCATCAGCGTTTCTGAATCGGGTGCATTATGGGTATCCCAATATTTATTTGCTTTAGCCGCAAAAATAGCTTCTATTTGTTTTGAATTTCTACTTTTTAAAATTTCTGAAAAAATATTTTCTGAACCAGAAAGTAAATGAGCCAATTGAGATAATCGAATACAGACAGAGGCAGCATTGCGAATACTGCGTGTTATCCAAATGTTTTTTGATAGTGACTCAAGTTTGAGTTTTTGTTTTTGGTAAATATACTCAGTTTGTAATTCCTTGGGGTATCCATCTTTTATCTCATCGTTTAAAAAACCCGCTTGACCCATTAAAATACCTTCAATCGCTTTCGGGTTGTTTTTTAACCGCTTAATATGTTGAAATGGAATTGATTCGAAAAGTGTTACCATTGCTTCGTGGTTAGGTGGTGAAACAAAATACCGAAAAATTAATTTCCATAAAATTTCATCGAAATTATTGGTGTTTTTTTCGGCAGTTAATGCCATTTTATATGATTGTTCTTCGAGTCGCATGATAAAAACGCGTTCAATCCAATTGCGCTTTATAATTTCAGGAACAGCATTAAAATGAGCACTGCAAACTATGGCATTTTCAGAATCAATAATAGATTGGTAGCGCTCTAAAACTTGAGATGGAATTTTATTTTTTAATTCTAAACAGGGTAGAGGTGTTGTGTACTTTTCATTAAAAATATCACAATCGTTTTCATAAACTACGTGGAGAATAACATTTTTATAATTTTCATCATTCGAATGCGCATGTTTATTCCAATCGGATGATTTGATATGAATTTCAACGCTACCATACCATTTTACACCCTCGCGCTCTATACAAGCTTCTAAAAAATCAGGACCATTGTGTTTATTGTATTTCCCGACTTGGATAACATTTATTTTTTCTCCGCTTATTGTAATGAGTGCCTGTTTATCAAATCTTTGGGTGCGCCAAAGCAAATGTAAAAAGTTTTCGTTCATTGTATTTGTTTAGTTTTCTTAAAAAGATACAAATATAAACGGCGTTATTTCCTTGATTGTATAGTTTCAACTTATTTTTTAATGTGTTATATTATCTTGTTTCTTACAAAAACTTTAAAAGTAAAATCGTACATGTTTTTTTCATCCTTTGCATGAAATTCTTCAGATTCTAAAACCCAATCATTCCAATTTTTAGGTTTAAAGTAAACATCGCCTTCAATTTTGGCGTGAACTTCTGTATAATACAGTTTATTCCAGAAAGGGTACGATAAATTATAAATCTCACTACCTCCAATTATAAACATGGTTTTATCGGAAAAACTTTTAGCTAAATCAATCGCACTTTGAACTGAGTTGACAACATGAATACCTTCGTGCTTGAAATTAATATCTCGCGTAATGACAATATTTTCCCTTCGGGGCAAAGCTTTGCCTATACTTTCAAAGTTTTTTCTTCCCAGAATAACAGTGTGATTTAAAGTGACACGCTTAAAGTACGCAGAGTCGGCAGGTAAATGCCAAGGCATATCATTTTTTAAACCAATTACACCGTTTTCGGCGCAAGCGACTATTGCAGCAATATCGGGCATAGGTATGAGTTTTGTGCTATGAGCTTTGAGCCTTTTAAACTACAAGAAAAGCTCATAGCTCAAGGCTACTATTTATTATTTACTTATCCATTGTGTTGCCAAATAAACAATCCCATCTTCTTCAATTTTAATTTGAGTATTTTTGGGATATTCAACAAGTTTGTCGGGCTTAATTCTACCCGAATATTTTCTCTTTTTGGCATCTGAAAAAACGCCAGTCGAAAAAGTTATAGCGGCTTTATCCGAAAGATTGAAAATGGCTGCTTCTTCGCTCGCTCCTCCTGTGGGTTCGCCGAACTGACGCGTATTATCTAAACCTTTAAAAGCAATTAATACCGATTCAGAAGCAGTGCGCGTTGGTGGTCCCGTCAGTAATGCTACAGGTATTTTCTTATTTATCTTCCGAAGTGTAGTGTCGCTATAATCCCAAGTTTTAATACTGTCGTTGGCATAATGCAACGTCAATACGTCTTTTTTATAAAAAAATGGCGAAAAGCCATTCATCAGGGCATCTCTATCACCTGCACTACAATCTCTTAAATCTATCAACCAGCCTTTAGGTTTTTTATTTTCTAACGAAAAAATCAAATTTTTAAGACTATCAGAATAAGTTTTTGCTTGTGTCGAATCTTGCACACCAAAACTGCTAATTCGGATGATGGCAAATTCGTTCCTCCAAATGCCACCAACTGGAAAGCGTATTTTTAAGACTTTCTTATTTTTTTCAGCTTCTTTTTTCAGCTCTTCTGTTTTTACAACTGCAAGAGAATCGTAGTAAGCGCCAAAATTATCGTTCATAGCCGCAAAAGCATATTGAAAAGGTTTTACTGCTTCTGCTTTTGTTTGCGCGCCATCCGCAATAATCTCTAAATCTTTAGCTAATAAATCAAAGTCAATTGAATCTCGGCGAATAGAATTTTTCTTGAGCGTATCTATAAATTCAGTAAAATATTTTTTCAAGGCTGGACCAGCTGGCGTAATTTCAATTGGTAATTCCTCTAACTTAAAATCATCGAACCAAATTTTACCTGACCCTGTCAGCATGCCACCAAAACTCATACCGTTTGTATAGGTAGGCAGCGTAAACTCAGTTGAAATCCTCTTCCAATCTAAAGTGCCGCCTATTCCGCGTTCAAACATATCGGTTGATAATATGGGATATTGGCGACAAAAAGCATTTAAAATAATGCCACACGGCGCAGCAGATTGTGTTTTTACCATAACGCTGAACTTGAGATGCTTTATTCCAGTTTTAAGAGCAGTAAAAGGTTGAATAAACGCAGCTCCACCTGCCTCAGAAGCCAAATTTGCTTCGTTAATCAATAAAGCTGAATAGTTTCCTGAATAATGCGTGAATGGGTCAGCTGTAAATTTGTAACCTGGGGCGTTCGACCATTTCCAGTCTTTTATTTTTAAATTGGAATCTATTTGCTCGAAATCGCCGTTTATAATGGTTTGTGAGAAAGTTTTGTGTGAGAAGAAAATAAGAAAAAAAAGTAAACTGGTTTTGAAATTTTTTTGCATGGAATTGATTAGTTGTTAGTTGATAGTTGTTGGTTGATAGTTGTTAATTGAATTAAATCTATCAACCAACAACTATCAACTACAACTAATTCGGTTCAAAAGTATAGGCAAAATTTGTTTTGCGCAATAAAATTATGTGACATTTAAATTTTGTTTAACTTTCGACATACAAATATGGCTTTTAAAACGTTAAAAGTCACGATTTTTGCATATTAGTTGATAGTTGTCAGTGGATAGTTGACAGTTGGCAGCTTTTTATAACTACTTAAATTTTACCATTAACAACTAGCAACTAACTACTGACGACTATTATGATGCCACGCATTTTAACATTTATATTCTTTGTAACCACGCTGACTAAAATTTCTGCTCAGTGTAATAAACCATACCCGAGTGATAATGCTTGTACGGCGCCATATTTTTGTAATACAGCACAACTCAATGCGCACTGTAGTACAATTAGAGTGCCGATTTTTGGGAAAACGTATTTAAATCCTAAAGGATTTTGCGGTTCATTAGAAAGCCCAAGTTGGTATAAAATTAAAGCGAATACAGCTACTTTGTCTTTGCGGTTCGAAGCAACAGGCGGTTGTGGCCCCGATGGTGTTCAAGCTGTTATTTTTTCTACTACAAATTGTAGCGATTCCGCCAGTTTTACTTCTGTTTCAAATTGTATTAACTCTAATGGTGGTCAACCTACTGCTGATGTGACTGCAACAGGTTTAGTTGCGGGAGAAACTTATTACATGTTGGTTGATGGATATTCTGGAGCAGGATGTTCTTTTAAAATTAGTGTTTTAAGTGGTACTATTCAAGATGTTGTCGATCCATTACCTACACCAAGCGCTGTTTATGGTGTTACAACTGTTTGCAGCAGCGTTTCAAGTTCCGTATTTTCTGTGCCAGCAAATCCAAATGCCGTTGAATACATTTATTCGTTTTCAGCTAATGGTGGTGCCGCTCAAATTGTATCGAGACCTGATAGCTTTTATAGTTTTAATAATTTTCCAGCTAGTGGCAATGTGAACGTGTGTGTAAATTATAAAAATGACTGTACCCAAAGCCCACAAAAATGTTTGAATGTGCTGATAGGACCCACTAATATTGTAACACTTCCGACGATTTATTTATGTCCAGGAACAAGTGCAACATTAGGTGATGGTACAATAGTGAAAAATACACCGACACCTGCAACGGATGCTACAACACCTTTTACTTATGTTAAAGCCAGCGCAAGTGGTTGTGATACAACTTTTAACGTTGATGTTGTAAAATATGCCAATCGGCGCTCTTCGAAATTCTTTTTTATCAAAAATGGTAAATCGGAAACCTTAGGAAGCACCATTTTAACGCCTAATGCCGATTGTACGCCAAAGTCGGGCGCAGCGACTTTAAAAAACACCGCCTTAAATGGTTGCGATAGTATAGTGAACTACACCATTTATAATGCCACCCAAACATATACACTCAATGCATCAAAATCGGCACTCGATTGTAACGATAGTATTGCTTTAATTTTTGTAAATAATAACGATGCTTGTGCTTCAATTTCTCATAATTTAACCTATAAATGGCTGTACCAAACTACGCCAAGTGGCACAATAGTGAACTTAAATAACACGAGTACCGCTTATTTTGCTAAAACTGCAGGATATTATTCAGTTGTTGTTTTCGATTCTACTTATGTTAAATTGCAACCGCTTTTAGGTAATCGGGTTTTTACTGATACTTTAAGCGTGCAAATTACCCAAAATGTCAATCCAAATCCATTAGGTCAGCCATCAACAATTGATAATAGTAATCAGTATTATATTTGTCAAGGAGTTACCAGTAATTTTTCCATAAAACCAGTTACAAATGCAAAATCTTACACATGGCGAACACCCAATGGTGTGATAAAATCGGGGCAAGGAACAACGAGCGTGAGTGTCTTTTGGGCATTGAATTCTGCTACTGATACTTTAGAAGTTACTGCCATAGGCGATTGTGGCAATAGTCCACCAAAATCAATAGTCATTTATTTTATCAATTTTGCCAATTTAGATGCAGGTAAAGATACCGTTTTCTGCGATACAACGGCAAAACTTAATGCTACAACAAGTACGATTTCTGTTGGAGGGCTTGGAAGATGGTCTAATGCAGCGACCAATACGCAAAATATAACTTTTACTAATAGCACGCTCCCAAATACTCAAATTAATATTCCAGGTCCAGGAGTTTACAATTTAATTTGGAAAGAAGATTATTCGGGCTGTACTAAAAGTGACACAGTTCAAGTAACAGTTTTGAAAAAACCCGTGATAGGTAATGTCACTGATAGTTGTAGCGCTAATAAAAAAAATGCTTTTATAGCATTTAATATTTCAGACGGTACCCCGCCTTTTGTCTTATTAAATACAAATACGAATGTTTCTGTTAATATAAACAGTTTAGGTTACTTCACATCTCCGAGTTTTGCAATTGGGAATTATAGTTTTATTTTAAAAGATAATTCTAACTGCTCTACTTCACTCATAACTGGTACATCTGCTGCTTGCAGTGTAGCAGCTTGCGTGAAATTGGCAGGTAATATGAGCAATAATTTGCTTAATCTTTGTTTTAGCGATACAGCACGCGCTAATTTTCTGGGAGGAACCAAAAAAACTGCTGGAGACACGAGTGAATTTGTTTTACACAATGGCGATGCGCGATTTGGCATATTATCAAGAAGTAATTCAGCAAAATTTGCCTATTTCGCAGGATTAACTTTTGGTAAGAAGTATTTCATTTCGGAAATAGTAGGTAAGGATAGTGCAGGCCATGTTACGCTTTTAGATAGTTGTTTCTCTTCGGGTGTTGGCCAGCCTTTAGTTTTCAATCCAAAACCTACTACACTTTTTGCGTCGAAAGATACTTTTCTGTGCCGAGGCGGTTGTGCATCAGTAAAAGTTGCCAATTCAGGATTTGCGCCTTTTACGGTCAGAGCCAGATTAACAGATACAATTACGCACGATTCATCGTTTGTAAACCTCAAAACGAACGACGCTTTCTCTTTCTGCCCCAGAAATTCAACAGCATTTAGATTAATTTCTGTTGCTGATTCTTTGGGTTGTGTTGATTCAACCTTGAAATCACAATTAAATTTTACGGTTTTTTTACCACCATTTGCTGGCGCGCCAGTCCTTCCTGCTCAAAAATTTTGTTCCTCTTTCGATACGACTATTCAACTTTCTAAATTATTAATAAATGCTGATTTGGGAGGAATTTGGTCTGAAGTGTCGGCTGTTAAATCGAAAGGTGCTGCTTTTAATTCTTTTGCGGGTAGTTTTAGAACTATTAATCAGTCAGTAGGAGTTTATCGTTTTTCATACATAGTAAACCCAGCCCCAGCTGCATCAACTTGTAAATCCGATACTGCTTATGTTTCAGTTGAAGTAGTTACAGCCCCCGTAGCAAATGCAGGTGTAGATGACACTATCACTTGTTTGCATCGTATTTCCCAATTGGGTGGAAACAATACTACACAAGGGAATGGTGTTACAATCAGTTGGTCAGGAAGTGGATTAAGTGGAAATGCGTTGAGGCAATTTGTGTCTCAAGCTGGCACATATATTTTAAGTGTGCAAACAGGATCGTGTACAGCTAGGGATACTGTTGTTGTTTATATCGATACTATTACA
>JAYWBA010000280.1:0-3118 GCA_043781915.1 Saprospiraceae bacterium | reverse complement strand
TTCTTCAGAGTTCGAAGGAATCATTATAGATGATGGCTTTATATTCCAACCTTCATTCAGGGGGAGGACGACATATTTTTGGCTCATAACTGGCGCAGTAAACAGTTTGAGAATCATTGTTATAGTAAGCAGGTAATATCGCATAGTAAATAGAGCTGGTTTGCTGCAAATATATTCTGAAAGGTACTGAAATTTTAAGAATCGAAGAAAAAGTTTAGAACAATTTATTAAGAAGCTGTTTGTGTTATCTGTTTTGAGTTGAAAGTATTGTATTTTTGAATCAAAGGTTTTAAAATTTTTGACACATAGCAGCGCTACATTGAGAAAATTTTGGAATCTTTGATTTAAAAAGGCTTAGTTTCAGACGAAACAGATAACTCAAACAGCTTCTTAAAGCGCATTAAGCACTTCATTTAAACCTATCAAAACAATATGCGTTTCTATTGATGATTCGAATGGGGGCAAATTTTTTAATAGAATTTCAGCATTGCCGCCCGAAAAAATAATTTTTAAAGCGCCCAATTGTTTTTCATAGCGCTCTATCATGCCTTCAACTTCAGCAATAAATCCGTTTAGTACACCACTGTTTATGGCTTGTGTTGTATTGTCTCCGATAAGTGGCGATGTTATCGCTTCATCTGCTTTTAATTTTGGCAGATGTGCGGTAAAATGGTGGAGTGCATTGAACCGCATTTGTAAACCCGCAGAAATAGTTCCACCCAAAAAACTATTTTCATGCAATACATTAAAAGTGAGCGCTGTACCCGCAACGATAACCAAGCAGTTTTTATCTGGGAATAAAGTTGCTGCGCCAACAACAGCAGCCAATCTATCTTTGCCCAAAGTTTGTGGCGTCGCATATTTGTTTACAATAGGCAAGGGTGAAGTATGCGTGAAGTAAAAAACTTTGTAGTGCGTATTTAAAAAAGCATCAAGTGCAACAGGTATTTCACCGGATGTACACACAATCACTTTTTTAATTTTGTAAGCGGCGCAAAATGTTTGTATTTCAGAAATCTGTTCTGCATCGAAACGCGAAACACTGTGTAAAGCATTTCTGTCATCGAAAACACCGAACTTGATGCGGGTATTACCCACGTCAACCGTTAAATTCATGGTGCAAATATAGTCAATTAGGAATTCCGAATTACGAATTACGAAAAAACAGTCCGTAATTCGTAATTCGTAATTCCTAATTGACTATTTTTGCGCTGCTACATTTCTATATGATTAAAAAGATTGGTTTTTCAGATATAACGCATTCCAAGATTGTCGATAAACTCCAACACCCTTCGGATTTTCGCCCTTCACGCTTTGCTCTTTGTCGGTTGCCTTTTGCCCTTTGCTCTTTGTTTTTTGTTTTTTGCCTTTTGCCTTTTGCTTTTTGCTTTTTCACTTCTTGTGCGCAAATTGTTCAGCCTGTCGGTGGCAAAAAAGATACTATTCCGCCACAAATTGTGGCTAAATATTCTACGCCGAATTATCAAAAAAACTTTAAACCACAGCGCATTGTATTGGCTTTCGATGAATGGATTAAACTCGACGATGCCAATAACCAAGTAGTAGTTTCGCCTCCTTTAACTGAAAAACCAACTATTACGCTTGATGGCAAAAAAGTGATAGTAACGTTTGCCAAAAATGAGGTTTTAAAAGATAGCGCTACCTATACGATTCAGTTTGGAAATGCCGTAAAAGATTTAGCCGAAAGCAATGTAGCACCCAAACTCAAATTTGTTTTTGCAACGGGTGCTGTGCTCGATTCGCTCATTTTTACGGCTAAAGTCGTCGATGTACTTACGCAACTTCCCATTGAAGGTGCTTTGGTGATGCTTTATACCGATTTCGCAGATTCTGTTGTAGCCAAACATAAACCTTATTATTTTGCACGTACCGATAAATTTGGTCTGGCAAGTATTGAAAACGTGCGTGGTGGCAAATATAAAGTGTTCGCACTTTTTGAAAAAGACAATAACTATTTGTATTCTGCCGAAGGCGAAAAAATTGCTTATTCCGATTCACTCGTAACGGTTGCAGGTCGCGATACGGCGCGCGCCAATGCTTTTGTGATGAAAATGTTTGAACCGCAACGCAAAATGCAACTCATCAGCAAAGAAACGGACGCTTATGGTTTAGTGCGTTTGGGTTATAGTACAGCACCTACATCGGCTAAAGTTGTTTACGATTCCGCATTTGTTGGTCATTCTATCGTTGAAATCAATCGCGATTCGCTTTTGTTTTGGTACGATGTCGATGCAGATATTGGCTCCTCGACTTTAATTGTTAATCAGAAAATTGATACCACATCCATCTCCGATACTGTTAAAATTAGGGTGAAAGGTCGTGCCGACTTCTTTAAAAAGCAAAAAAAATTATTGTGCAGCACACCCAATGCGTTAAACAAAACACCCAATCAACCCATTCAGCTCGCGTTCAATTACCCCGTTTTAAAATTCGATACAACTTTAATTACCATTAAAGATACGGCTGGGAAATCGCTACCTTATGTAATTTCGATTGACAGCTCACATCAGCGCAATCTGAATATTAGTTCTACTTTAGGCGAAGGGAAATACACGCTTCTCGTTTTACCGAATGCGTTAAAATCGCTGTATGGTTTTGTAAATGATTCGCTCAAGTTTTCTCTTTTCGTACCTGATGAAAAAGAATTTGGCGAAGAAGATTTAAGAATTTCTGGATTGGATTCACTCACGCAATATCAAATTCAACTTACTGCTGGTGAATTAATTGTCGGCGATTTTACCGTTTTTCATTCCACAACCTTTAATAAAAACATACCTTTTTTAAAACCAGAACGCTATACCCTCAAAGTCATTGTAGATGAAAACAAAAATAGTATTTGGGATTCAGGAAATTATTACAAACACCGCCAACCTGAAAAAATTTATACCAAACAATTAGAAGCCCTTCGTCCCAACTGGACAACACAAGCTGAAATTAATTTGAAAGAAATTAATTCAGGGAGTAATCTTAAGGAATAGGGAAGTGCAAAAATTTAAATTCGGACGCAACCATTTAGCTAAACCTAAATTACTATATAAGGGAAACGCGGACGACACGGATATAGCGGATTTTCACAGATTTCTTTTGAAATTTTAGT
>JAYWBA010000279.1:0-3124 GCA_043781915.1 Saprospiraceae bacterium | reverse complement strand
TTCGCTACAGTCTTTATCCGTTCCCGCTTTCTTTTATCAGTAAATTTAAAACTGTTTGTTAACTTTGCAAACGTATGACTTCGCAGACTTCGCTGACTTTCGCAGAAAATTTAGGTAAAAAGTCTGTGAAAGTCAGCGAAGTCTGCGGGAAATTTGTGGCCTTGAGCATCTACACAAGTAGTGGTAATTAATTACTTAGTGCAGAGATTCTATTTAACAATCACTCTTACACGACAAAGATTTGGAATCTGAGCAAAGGGCGTTTCTGCATTGCCTTCTCTTTGAGATAACACACGTATGGTTGGGAAAAATGTTCCTGTATTTGAAAACCGATAAGTTGTTTTTATAGTAACAAGTTTATCGCTTTTTTTAATTTTGCTCTTTATCGGATAAGTACCCGCACCTTCAAAATCCCATTCCGCAGCAACTATTGAACCTGTATTGGGAGGCACTTCGATGGTTGCCGTGAAAGTAACGGATGTGCCTTTACTTACATCGGCACGCTGTTTTCCATTTACTTTTAGATTAACAACAGGTTGGATTCCTTTTCGCTCAATAGCCGTTGGAGGAACTTCAACTTGTCCATCAACTATTTTATAATGGGTCGTTTCAGGCGGTGCTATGCCTTTTTCCACCCATGCACTGAGGTCAAGAAGTGCTTGCTGTAAAACGCCAAGGTAGCTGATAGTACGTGTTGGATCTTCTTGCTGGGTTAAATCACCATGAAGCGCATGATCAGTGTACCAAAGTCTGAAATGGTTGTCTGTGCTATCGCCTAAATTTTCTTTGACCTTTGTGCGATACCAGTCAGCTTGCCACGGAAATGCCTCTCTATCCCACAACGATTCGAGCAGAATCATCTTTCCTTTGAACTTGCCTTTAGGCAAGACTCCAGCTGCTGCCCGAGTAAATAAAGGACCTAACTGCCTGGCACGTTGCGGGTAAATCGGCTTATCATCTGCCCCCCGAAATTGATCCCAAACAGCATATTCTTTGTCCGGCACTTGATGCCGATGATAGGTTTGAGCAGCGAGAAAATTAGAATTATCTATCTGTACTTCATCACCTGCCTCAATATCGGCAATTACTTTAGGGTCGCCACCGCCGAATATGACTTTATCACCAACTATTTGCGATAGAAACAATTTTTTACCTGCGGCTTTACCTGTCTTAATAATTAGGTCGCCACCCAAGAAGTTAATGTCAGGCAATATGTCTTGTAGTTGAAAGGCAACGGGTAGTTTATCGCCTTTTTCAAGTAATTTTTGCCACGCAGCATCAGCAGTACCCCGAGTTTTTTCAGGCTGTGCCCACATATTTAAGCCCATTTTGACGGCTTCTTCGGCAGAAATACCCGCTTTTACTTTTGAAATTTGCTGAATCCGAGCTTTCAGTAATGATTCAGTCGGATTTGCGCCGAAATAACCCGGAACTTTCCAGAAATCATCAAAATATTTACTATCCGCCATAGTCATGCCTTGATAAAGTGCCGCAAAGCCATGTATGCCCATTGTTTTATAGCCAAACCAAGATTTTGGTGGAAAGCCCATTTTAGTAACTTCCGTAAGGGCTTCTTTCTCTTCTGTATTCAAACCTGCATACATATCGCCACTGCCTCCTGGCTCGAGCGCATCAATTATTTGCGGAAACTTGTCTTTTAATATCCGCATGGCGTGCATACGCACTGAAAATACATTCGGAATTGCCATTGGTGAACCAACAACGTATGGAACAGCCCCGTCCCATACCCCCTCAGTACTTTCTAATCCTCCGATGGTTCGGTAAGCGCCGCCGCTACCGCCAAAGCTATAACCATACGTTCGTTGTTGCCCATACATTTGAGCCGCAACAATCTTTGAATATTGAGCAGATGCAGCATTCGCGCGGTAAGCACCAATTGTAGGGTCGTCATCTCTCGACATGCCACCGCCACCACCGTTGGTTTCTATAAAATAGGCACCACTCGCAATACAAAAGCCGATTTTATCCTCCTCTCCCAATAATCCTTGCGAAAGGTTTTCGTTGTCGGGTACAGGTGTAATATATTGAAAAAAGTGCCCTTGATATTGTTCTTTTGTTGGCATATAAAATGAAAAGCGGTTTTTTGTACCTTCAAAACCACCATGTATATACCGATGCTTCACTGGTTTTTCACGCCATTCGTCTTTATCAATAAAAGGCTTATTGAACAACGTATCCGGAATAGCTGAATTTTGAGCATGACCCACGCCCCATAACAAGAAGCAAAATATCAAATTTGAATATTTTTTTTTCATCCTTAGCATAATTAGAGATTGATTAAAAGTAAAAATTAAAGCTATCAGGTTGTCAGGTATCGGAATAGTTGTTACCTCAAATGGCTCAGGTTTAGGAGGTTTTGGAAGTTTAGGCGTAATAGAATAATTTTTGATATTGGCAGTTTTTTGCATTTTGCTTTTTGCATTTTGCTCTTTATCTTGTGCTAACACAGTAAAGGGTAGCAATAGTGCTAAAAGTACAATTAGTGGATTTATGCGATTTTTTAAAATTTTTTTATTCATTTTTTTCAATTAAAATTTGAGTTTATTTTATTTTTTAGGAGATTTTAATGCTAAAATTCGCGATTGCTTTATTTCTTTCATCTAAAATTTTTGCTAAAAATTATACCATCTCAATATAAAGATTTACTATTGTCGGAATTTACGACAATAGTAAAATATATTTTTCATATCACCAAATATTTTTCTAATTTTACCAAATATTTTAACTTTTCATGATGAGTGGGTCAAAAAAAATAGCTGTAAATAATTTATTAGAATTTATCCAATCGTTTGATAATAAAATCCCGCAACTCGCTATCGATTGTGTCATCTTCGGTTTTCACGACAATGAATTGAAGGTTTTACTGTGTAAATACCCTGGATTAGATTTGTGGGCACTGCAAGGCGGGCATATTCGACAAGATGAGGATATTGATGGAGCTGCTCAACGCATTTTAGAAGAACGAACGGGGCTTACTCACATTTATCTCAAACAATTTCAAACCTTCGGAAAAGTTCAACGACCAACGTATAGCTTTTTAAAACAACTTTTAGAAAAAGACAATATTGACATTGAGCATCATCCTTTCTTAAAACAACGTTTT
>JAYWBA010000278.1:0-3127 GCA_043781915.1 Saprospiraceae bacterium | reverse complement strand
CATACGGCGGGATATTTTTCTTCTTTGCTTCTGTTCTACGTAAATCCTTTAAAAGTTTTACGAGTGTTTCATCTAAAGCCGCTGTTCCACCTTTTACTTCATCTGATTCGAAAGAATCTGTTTCAAAATTATGGTTAAGCGTGATAACAAATTCGGATGGTTTTTTAATAAAATCATGACCTTTTACCGAAACGTGCAGAATGCCGTATTTTTCAATTTCTTTGTATAAAAAATCGTTCAACAAAGCGTTTCTGACGATTGACTGCCAGAAATGCTCACCTTTTTCTTTACCCTCGCCGAATAATTCGTGTTTATTGAATTTATAATCGCGCATCTCTTTAGTATCAGCACCTATAACAAAGTCTATAATCGGTTTCACAGAAAACTGCTGACCTAACGCTTCAACCGATTCAAGAACCAGTGCTAATTCTTCTGAGGCATTTATTTTTTCTTTTGGATACAAGCAGTTATCGCACATGCCGTTGCGTTCGCAATCGTATTTTTCACCAAAATAATGCAATAAAAACTCGCGGCGACAATTGGTAGTTTCAGCATAAGCCACCATTTCTTCCATCAGTTGCATACCCATTTCGCGTTCCGAAACGGGTTTATCGCGCAGGAATTTTTCCAAACGCGCCATATCGCGATAACTGTAAAAGGCAATACATCGACCTTGTAAGCCATCTCGACCTGCTCGACCTGTTTCTTGGTAATAATTTTCTATCGACTTAGGAATATCGTAATGAATAACGAAACGCACATCAGGTTTATCAATACCCATTCCGAATGCAATCGTTGCAACTATGATATCGCAATCTTCCATCAAAAAAGCATCTTGCGTTGTTGCGCGCACTTTGGCATCTAAACCAGCATGATAAGGCGCAGCCCGCAAACCATTTACGACTAAAACTTTGGCTAAATCTTCTGCCGATTTACGCGCTTGAACATATATTATTCCCGATTGACCCGGAATTTCTTTAATGACTTGTATAATTTGCTTATGGAGAAATTCCTCTTTCGGTTTCGGTCTGACTTCGTAAATGAGGTTAGTTCGGTTGAACGACGAAACAAAAACCTTTTCATCGTGCATGTCCAAGTTCTTGACAATATCAACTTGAACTTTTGGTGTTGCAGTTGCAGTGAGCGCAATAATCGGCACTTTGTTGCTTATCGTTTCAATCATTGTCCTGATGCGCCGATATTCTGGTCTGAAATCGTGCCCCCATTCCGAAATACAGTGCGCTTCATCGACAGCGACAAAACTGACATTAGTATTCTGAAAAAACTCAATGTTTTCATCTTTCGTCAATGTTTCAGGAGCTACATACAATAATTTTGTTTTCCCATCTACTATATCTTGCTTAACTTTTTTTATTTCAGTCCGTGAAAGTGAAGAATTTAAATAATGTGCAATTTCATTTCCTTCAGAATAGCCGCGTATTAAATCCACTTGGTTTTTCATTAACGCAATCAAAGGCGAAATAATGAGCGCCGTGCCTTCCATCATCAAAGCGGGTAATTGGTAGCACATACTTTTGCCACCACCTGTGGGCATAATTACAAAAGTGTCGTTACCTTCTAAAACGCTTTTTACAATATCTAACTGATCTCCTTTGAAATTTTCAAATCCAAAATAATTATACAACTCCAGTTGGATTTGCTCAGTTGTAATATTCTTATAAGGCATAAAATCTGTGTCTTTATCTACAATTATTAAAAAATAATTCGGTTCTGGTTTATTTCGTTGATTTGATTTTATAAAATTAATACATCTTGAAGAATAGATAAAACTATTGCAGAAAAAATAATCTTATAAAACCTTCTTTTTTTAGTAAAGCAACAATTTAGGAATTATTTTTTAATTATTTTATAATTTGATTAAATCAATTTAATATTTTTTCAAAGTTCATTTACTTTCAAAAGAAATTTATTCTTTTTGCCGTTTTCTATCAACATATATTCGTTTTGGAAAAAATGATTCTTATTAATCACAAAATTCACATCAGTTATTTTTTCTTTATTTATTGATATGGCATTGTTCTGAACAGCGCGGCGAACTTCACTCCTTGAAGGCAATAAGTTTATTTTATCATGCAGCAATTCAGCCAATGGAATATCATTCACTAAATCGCTGGCATTAATATTTCCTTTAGGGATTTCAGTACCAATTGTTTCCCACATTTCAGTACTAAAAGAAGAAAGCACCGAAGCATCGAGCTTACCAAATAAAAGCTCTGTTACTTTTTGAATACTTTCTAAATCTTCCTGAGAATGTACCCGAACCGTCAATTCTTCTGCGATAATTTTTTTGAGTTGACGTGGATCGTTTTCATATTGTGCTTCTATAGATTCTATCTCCTCTTTCGATTTTAAAGAAAAATACCTGAACAGTTTTTTCAAATCGGCATCATCAATATTAATAAAGAATTGGTAAAACTTATACGGCGAAGTCAAATTTCTATCGAGCCATATATTGCCTTCATCCGATTTGCCAAATTTTTTACCATCCGATTTTGTCAAAAGTTTTGACGTGATGGCATAAGCTTTCCCACCTAAGTTTCGGCGAATAAATTCAGTACCCGCTGTTATATTTCCCCACTGATCGCTTCCACCAAGTTGAACAATACAATCCATTTTTTGGTACAAACACTGAAAATCGTAACCTTGTAGTAATTGATAGCTAAATTCTGTGAATGAAAGCCCAGTCTCTAAACGATTTTGGACAGAATCTTTCGACATCATATAACTGACAGTGATTGTTTTACCGACATCACGCAAGAAATCGAGCACGTTCATATCTTTATAGAAATCGAAGTTATTGACGCTAAGTGCTTTATTATCTCCATTTTCAAAATCTAAAAACTTAGCCACTTGTGTGCGTTGGAAACCTAAATTTGTATCGAGTTCGTTACCCGATTTTAATTCGCGCTCTTTATCTTTTCCTGACGGGTCACCAATTCTGCCAGTAGCGCCTCCAAATAAAACAATGGGCGTATGCCCTGAAAGTTGCCACAATTTCAAAATTTGGATTTGCATAAAGTTTCCAATAGTCATACTTGGCGCCGTCGGGTCGAAGCCGATATAGCCTACTATTTTTTTTTCGTTCATCAATTCTTTAACGCCAGGC
>JAYWBA010000277.1:0-8650 GCA_043781915.1 Saprospiraceae bacterium | reverse complement strand
TGAGATTGCCATTTTTTAAAGCTGCGAGCCATTCTGTTTGATACAGAAAATCGGTGGTAAAATTTGGGTTGCCGAAAAACAACCAATTTTTACCTTGTGCTTGTGTCTCTGTGCGCTCTTCAACAAAAGCACGAAACGGCGCAACACCCGTGCCAGGTCCGACCATAATAATATCGGTATTTGTGTCGGTCGGTAGTTTGAAAAAACTGTTTTGCTCGGTATAAACTTTTACGGTATCATTTATTTTTACGGTATCCGCTAAAAACGTTGAGGCAACACCCATTTTTTTTCTACCTAAAGCCTCGTAACGCACAGCAGCTACCGTCAAATGTGCCTCGTTTTCGTGTGCCATTAAAGAGGAAGCAATTGAATAAGCACGTGCAGGTAATTCGCGCAAAGTATCAACCAATTGTTGTGCTGTGGGTTTTACTTCAAAATGTTGGAGTGCATCTAAAACATCTCGACCATAAAAAAAAGTTTGCATCGCGGATGCGTCTTTAAGCAATTCTTCTATTTTTTGTTTTGGCGCATTTTCTACATTACTCAATCGCGTTAAAAAATCGCGCGAAAGCACACTAAGTTCAGCACTGTGCTTTAGAAAATGATTGAGTGTTGTCGCATTTCCTTTATGCATCACTTTACCTTCTGCATCTAAACCCGTTTTATCTAAAACGGTATAAATGAGTTGCTCTGAATTTTCTGGAAGAATATAAAGCGAATCACCTGGCGCGTACTGCAAATCTTCTCCAATGCCAATTTCAATATGGTAGGTTTCTTTTTGCGAACCGCGACCGTTGAGTTGTATTTTTTCAAAAACAGTCGCTTCGTAAGGGTTATTTTTACCAAAATGCTTCGTAGGGACGCTATGTTTGGTTGCTCCGTTTGCAGTTTCTCCTAAACCTCGTCCCGACAAAGTCGGGACGAGGTTTTTACCGTTGACTGCTGAAGGTTCAGCAATCATAAATTTTTGGGCGTAAGCGTCGAGCAAAGTATTCGCCCAATTCTCCGCATCATCTTGCCAATCTACATCGCAATCAATGCGTGTTGTTAATCGTTTTGCGCCGAGTTTTTCAAATTGTGCATCAAAATCTTTACCTGTTTGGCAATATTGGATATAGCTTTTATCGCCCAAAGCCAAAACAGAAAATTGTGTGTCATTCAGTTTTGGCGCACGCGATGAATGTACAAATTTATAAAAATCTTCAGCAACAGCAGGTGGTTCACCTTCGCCGTAAGTGCTAATTATCATAGCGAGTGCACGCTCATCTTTCAAATTTTTGGTGGCATAGTTGGCAATATCAACCACTTTGGTAGTTATGCCGCGCGCTTGCGCTAATTCAGCCGCTTTGTTCGCTGCTTTTTGTGCATTACCCGATTGTGAACCAAAAATGATAGTCAATGTGGGAGCTGTGTCCCTACTTTGTAGGGATTGAGCTGTGAGCTTTTCTTGAGAACCGATAGCTGATGATAATTGATGGCTGATACCTGATACCTGACCCCTGTTACCTGATTCCGCTAATCCATAAAAATAACCGCTCAACCACAACAGTTGGCGTTCATTGAGTTGTGACGAAAAATCGTGAAGAACTTTTTCATCTAAACCGTTAGGAAGTGTTGTGGACGGTATTAATTTATCGGACATGATTTTTAAATAGTTGACAGTTGACAGTTGACAGTTGACAGTTTATGTTACAATCTACGACTGTCAACTGTCAACTACCAACTGTCAACTAAATGCGAATGAAGTTTTATTGTGTTGTGTATATTGCGCATCGGCATAGCGAACAACTTCGCCAATGGCAATAATTGCGGGCGATTCAATCTCGGCAGCCTCTACGCGCTCAACAATGTTTTGTAAAGTACCGACAACTACTTTTTGGTCGGGCAAAGTACCGTTTTGAATAACTGCAATGGGTGTTGTGATTTTTTTATGCACTGAGAAAATATCGACAATAGCAGCGAGTTTATACAAACCCATTAAAATAACAACCGTCGCATCGGTATTTGCAGCTTGATACACGCTTTCTGAGATGAGACCTGTTGAAGTAGTTGCCGTTAAAACTGTAAAGGCGCGACTTTCAGCACGGTGTGTAACAGGTACGCCAATAGCACCCAAAACACCAACAGCACTACTAATGCCAGGCACATAATTTGTCGGAATTTTATGCAATTGTGCGTAATCTATTTCTTCTCTGCCGCGACCAAAAACGAATGGATCGCCGCCTTTTAATCGCACCACATGACCGTGTTCGCGCGCATGTTCAACTATCAATTCATTAATGGCTTCTTGCGAGTATGCTTTATAGCCTGTGCGTTTCCCCACAAAAATTTTTATGGCATCAGAAGGAGCGTATTCTAATAAATCGGTGTTGACTAACGCGTCGTAAAGCAAAACATCAGCTGATTGAATGGCTTTCACACCTTTAAGTGTGATAAGTTCTGCATCGCCAGGTCCAGCGCCAACGACAGTTAAATGCGGATTTTTAATTTTCATATTCACTAACTTGCAACTTCAGTGCCAATGGCACCGTCATTAAATTTATCCCCCGCAAGGGCGATTTAATAATTGTTCAATAGTAGAAAACGATGTCCAAATGTGCCTGCTCGGATTAAATATACTTGAACCAAAACACGTCATTTTACTTTGCAAGTGCAAATGTACAGGCAATTAATGTTTCCGTCCAAAGTATTTCAAAAATAAATTTGTTTACAACATTGATTTTTTTGTGTGGGAATTTTATTTGGTTAAAGTGTAATTTGGATATATTATCATTTGAAGTCCTAAATTTTACGATTGCGCAAAATCCGTCATAGCGCGCATAGCAGGCGAATGAAAACCAATAACCATATCTGATTTAGGCACGCCTTCATCCAAAAGTTGTTGGCCAATATCTAAATCGGTGCCATCGCGATGCAAATAAATTTTACCATTAGGGTTTACTTCAAGGTGCATGAAACAACCGTACTGTCGGCTACTCCCCTTCCAATTATCAGTAAAAAGCAAATATTGACCACGTGTTTCATCGTAAGCCTTAATAATTTTCCAATCGCTTCTTGAGAAATCTTGAGCGATTTCGTCTAAAGCTGTTCGCACTAGATTTTTATAGTGAGTTAATCTATCCATATCAGTTTTGATATTTTATCAGTTTCATAAATAATTATCTTATGGTTTAAATCTTCATAGTCAGGATATATAAAAACATCCCTCTTCAACTCTTCATAAGTCGTTGTGGGCATTGCTAAAAATAAAACCCTATCGGGTTCTTTTGATTTCAGAGCTCTCAGATATAGCATAAATTGACCAAGTGCATGATAGAAATCAGTTAAAGTAGAAGTGCCCAGAAAGCTTTTTATTTCTACAGCAATTTTTTCTTTTCCATTTGTAGCCGCTATAATTCTATTCGCAGCTAAATCAATTTCGTTCGATTTGCCTCCAATATTTACTGGATATGGATCGTCAGTAATTGTCCATCCTTCTGCAATGAGTGCATTTTTAACAATATCGTGTGTTTTATCTCTTCTCGACATCCTTCAAAACTTTTTACAAAATTATATTATTTTGAATAAAAATTCAAGTTTTTTAACAATCTCAATTCACCTTCTTATTTTACAATATCACTCAATCGTATTATAAAGTTATTGGTGCGTCATCAAACGGACTTTAACATCTCTCTATATTCAAAAAAACTTGTAACGCTTGGCAAAGTCTCCTGACGACCACTACCCAATAAAATGTGGCGAAACTGCAATACAGTGCTATTAAGACAAAATCCCGAAAATTCTCTTGGAACATTCGGGATTTTGATTTTTCTTGACTTTAATAACTATTAATTCAGCATGTTCAACTTCTTCTGAATTTCATCTACCAACTTGCGTTGGTTTTCGATTTGTTTTTTGCTATCGTCTTGCTGCTTCAAATTTGTTATAATATCATTTTCAGCTTTAGCAATTTTCTTTTTATAATCTTCTATATCGTTTTTCAAATCGGAGTTTTTGCGCTCCAAATTGCGTTGCTGTTTTTCTAATTTTTTCAAAGCATCTTGTTGGTCGCTTAATTGATCTTTAGTTTGCTCTTGTTGCACCATTAAATTAAAACCCGACAATATTTTTTCACCTTCTTTGTATTTATCGGCAAAATCTTTCGAATTTAAATACGCACCACCTAAATCGAACCAAATAGTTGCAGTCGTATTCTGACCATTTTCAGCAAATTTAGTGTACATATCAACGGTGTTAGCACCACCAATAGCAGGAATTAAAGCATTGTCGCTGAACCACTCGTCATTTTTGTTTTTAATATCGCCTTTAAATTGTTTAGCGTAATCTTTCCATTTCTTATTGACATACTTCATCGGCACGCCCATAATATCGAGACTGATACTGTTTTTGGCACCTTGACTCATTAAACGCTCGCCTTCAAGCGTACTCGGTGCGACTAAACCTTTTGTCATTGTAGCCATACGGGCTGAATCGGCTGAAGAAGTTTGAGCAGTAACGCTTGCAGCAAAAACTACAAAAAGGAAAACTATAATTTTTGAATAATTAATTAACTTAAACATAGAGAAACCGTTTTTACGAATTAAAGAATGAGCAAATTTACTAATTATAAATCGCTTCAAGAACGAAAATTTGCTACTTTTATTGATATCGCATTATTAGACGTCAATTTTTTTTTAAGTGACAACGAATTGTTGTTAAAAAATGGATAAATTTTTGTATAATGTAATTGATAATTAACTTTAGGTTTGAAAAGGAATTGACATTTGCGTAGAAATTAATTTTCAGCATATCTATTCTGCTAAAGCTGAATAATTAATTTTCATCTAATTAACCGAACTTTAAAAATATTAATTTTTGAAATGAATTGCCTATTTACTTCAAAGAAAAAGATACTTCTTTTAGCTGTTTTGCTTTGTAACTTAACAGCTTTTGCGCAGACAATGGAGCGAGCTGATTTTTTCTATAACAGAAAAGAATATGGCTCTGCGCTTGCTATTTACGAAAAATTAGTTACGCCCAAAAACGCAGCGGTAGTGAAATCGAAATTAGCCAACTGTTACCGCATTTTAAACCGCATGCAACAAGCTGAGCCTTTATATGCCGAAGTAACTGCTTTAGAAAGACCAAACACTGCCGATTTTTTGCGTTATGGGGAAGTTTTAATGAGCCTTTCAAAATACGACCAAGCGAAAATATGGTTTAAAAGATCGCTCAAAGAGTTTCCTGATAATAAACTCACTCAAACACTCCTCATAAATTGCGATAAAGTTAAGACTATTCCGCCATATTTTCATGTCGATAAACTCACGCCTTTTTCTAAAAATGAAACTTGCGACGATAATGCTGCCGTATTTTATAATGGCGGGATTGTTTTTGCATCGGATAGATCGGCAGGTTGGCGATTGTTAAAAGAAAAAAATCCTGAAACCAATCGCGATTATCCTACGCTTTTTTATGCAGAAAGAACGAGTGACACTTCTTTTGCACAGCCTAAAGAATTTTCGGCAAAAATAACGGCAACAAATAAAGTAACCGCCAACGCATCGTTCACTGCTGATGGCAAACACATTTTCTTTTGCAGAAACAGCCTCGATTTATCGAAAAATAAAACTTATACCATGCAACTCTACTCTGCTGAAACAACAGATGGTGAACATTGGTCGAATATAGAATCGCTTTCTTTTTGCGATTTAAATTCCAACTACTTCTACCCTGCTGTTTCTCCCGATGGTCGATATCTGTTTTTTTCGAGCGATAAGGGTCGCGATGGTTACGGTGGTTTGGATATTTATATGTCGCGCAAATCGAAAAAAGGTTGGTCTAAACCTGAAAATTTAGGACCTAAAGTTAATACTTCAGAGCACGAAGGATTTCCATTTTATACCAAAAGCGGCAAATTATATTTTTGTTCGAAAGGGCATGTTGGTTACGGTGGTTACGATATTTATGTAACTGAACGCGATAGTTTTAACGACTGGAAAAAACCTGTCAATGTCGGCATGCCGATTAACAGTGCCTACGACGATATTTCTATCGCCTTCTCTGCCGATGGTCAACTTGGCACTTTTACTTCTTCGAGATCAGGCGCTGGTGACGATATTTTTTTGTTTAAATTAAGACAAGGAACTGCCGATACAACTGTTTGCGATAACTTCAATGATTCGACGGTTGTTCTCACGAAAGCCCAAGACTTTAGTATAAATAATATCCCAAGAATTAAAAATGCGAATAATCCGAGCAAAAATAATACATCATCCAAAACTTCTACGGATGAAAATAGCACATCCATTGATGGATCAACGGCTTCAACTACGACTGCTGCGCCCGATTATTTTACAGTTCAAGCGCTCAGCACTTTTAAAGAGTGGCAAACAGCGATTGACAAAGGCAAAGAAAAAGGTAAATCGTCGCTCACAAAAAGTGCTTTATTCAATGGTTTCAGAAATGTGCAAAACATCAACGAGTTTTCGACTTCGCAATTTCAAGTTTTAGATGCACTCGCTGAATTTCTTCAAAAGAATAAACAGCTTACTTTTTCAATAGCCATTCACAGTGTAACGCAAACCAAAGAAAATGCGAATGAAATAAAATACATCACCCAAACACAAGCTGAAGCGATTACGGCTTATTTAGTTTCGAAAAGCATTAAAGATAAACGTCTTGTTGCACGCGGATTGGGTAAAAATCAACCACTTACTGACTGTGCTGCCGCACCTTGCGCGCCTAACGTCGATGTTGAAAATGCCCGTGTTGTTTTTAAAATTCATTACGAAGAGTAAATCAGTTAGTAGTCTCTTATCTTTGCCCCACTCAATAAAAAATATGCCGCACGCTATTCCATCCGTAAAATACAATTCCGATAATCTCATACCCGTTATTGTTCAAGATATTGCAACCTTGCGCGTGCTAATGCTGGGCTATATGAACGCAGAAGCGCTTGCGCAAACGTGTGAGTCAGGTATCGTAACGTTTTTCAGTCGCTCAAAAAACAGAATTTGGGTAAAAGGCGAAACGTCAAAGAATTATCTACACGTCCATTCGCTCAGTGCCGATTGTGATTCCGATACATTGCTCATTAAAGCACATCCCGATGGACCAACGTGTCACACAGGTGCTGATACATGTTGGGGAGAAAAAAATACCGAAAGCGATTTACAATTTCTATCACAACTTAGTGAAGTGATTGAGCAACGCAGTCATGGCGGCGAGCACAATTCGAAAAGCTATACGAGTAGTTTGTTTGCACGAGGTATCAATAAAATAGCGCAAAAAGTCGGCGAAGAAGCCGTTGAATTAGTTATTGAAGCGAAAGACAATGACCCTGATTTATTTTTGGGTGAAGCTGCCGATTTACTTTTTCACTATATGGTTTTGTTACGCGCCAAAAATTTCTCGTTAACCGATGTGGTTGAAGTTTTGAAGAAACGTCATCAGTAGAGACGCGATTCCTGTAAATCAAAAAAATCATGTAAATCATGGTTCAGACAAATAAAAAACATAATTTCAGTCCTGGTCCAGCAACTATACCTACTCCTGTTTTAACTGAGGCAGCTCAAGGTTTGTTGGATTATAAAAATTCGGGATTATCTATTGCTGAAATAAGTCACCGTGCGCCGCAATTTTTAGAAATTATTGAAGAAGCAACCGCTTTAATCAAAGAACTCTACAACATAACCGATGATTTTGAAGTGATTTGGGTGCCAGGCGGTGCATCGTCGCAATTAGCGATTGCACCTATGAATTTGGTGAGTGTGCGTCAAAGTATAGCGTGTGTTGATACAGGTTATTGGGCTACAAAAGCGATTGCAGCCGCTTCCGAAGTTTGTAAAGTGCATGTCTTAGCATCATCAAAGCAGACAAATTACGATAGAATTCCGAAAGATTGGACATTACCGCGCAATACGCAGTACCTGCATGTGGTTTCGAACGAAACGATTGATGGCACGCAATATCATGAATACCCTGATGTAAATGTTCCTTTGGTTGCCGACATGACTTCCGATTTTTTAACGCGACCGCTCCCACTCAAAAAATTCGGGATTATATTTGCTTCTGCACAAAAAAACTTTGGTTTGGCGGGTGTAACTTGCGTACTGATTCGGAAAGATATGCTTACAAAAACAGTAAAGAGTACCATTCCGACAATTTTTAATTACAAAACGCACGTAACGAACCAATCGTTGTATCACACGTCACCAACTTTCCCTATTTATGTTTCTATGTTGGCTTTGCGATGGACAAAAGCGCAAGGCGGATTGGTTGAAATACAAAAGCGCAATGCCCAAAAAGCAGCGCTGTTGTATGCAGAAGTTGATAGAAATCCCAATTTTGTTGGCAATGTTTTGAAGGAAGATAGATCAGTGATGAATGTTTGTTTTAAAGCTGTGAATCCAGACTTTGAGAAAAGATTTTTGGATTTTGCCGAAAAAAACAATGTGGTCGGCATCAAAGGTTTTCCAACGGTTGGTGGTTTCAGAGCATCACTCTATAATGCAATGCCTTTAGAAAGTGTAGAGTTATTAATCAAATTAATGAAGGAGTTTGCTTGACCGAGATTAAACAGATTGAATGATTTTCACGATAAATAACAAGTCCAGAAAATTTTTTATTTTTATTTTCTCTGCGACCGCTGCGATTCCTCTGCGACTCT
>JAYWBA010000276.1:0-49970 GCA_043781915.1 Saprospiraceae bacterium | reverse complement strand
GTTTTAGTACAAGATTGATTGTTTACCTGAGCTGTTAAATTCGGTTTAATACACTGATTAATACACCCATTGGCAATAACTACATTTTTCACAATCGGGCAGTTCACACCATCATTTATTGTAACTGTATAAGAACCGACAGGCAAATTATTGCGCGTTAAAGTAGTAGCTCCGTTTTGGACAAGTCCAAATCCGTCGTTCCAATTAAACGTATATCTTAATGTATTTGGTAGTGTAAATTTTGCCGAACCAGTTAACACATTACAATCGGCATTGATAATTATAGGATCAGCAACAACTACATCCGTCGCAGGGTCGATACTGAATTGCGTTGTAACAAAACAAGTGTCGTTATCTTTCCGTGCAACGCGCACTGTATAGTTTGTGCCAACAAGTAAGCCAACAGCTATCAGGGATGAGGAGTCAGGGGTCAGGTTCCAAACTGCATTTGGCACACTTGAAACCTGATACCTGATAGCTGACTCCTGAAACCTCAATGTTGCTGTTCCATCATTACCTTTGGCACACGTTTGTTTTGTGTGGGTTATAGTAACAACTGGTTTTGAACACAATAAGCATTTTACGCTGTCTATTTTTACCGAAGTGACAAGATTACACGTCGCAGATTTTGAAACTGTAACCGTATAAGTACCCGCTTTTAAATCAGTGCGAATATTACCCGAGCCTAAATCACTCCAAGAATATGTATAGTTTGCAGGAGAAAAAGATACACTTCCATCAGCAGCCGTGCAATTCGCAGGTGTTTGAGAGGCAATACGCACCGCAGTGACACTGTCCAAAATTGTTATTGTCTGTTTTTGTAAAACGCTTGTATTTCCGCAAGCATCGCGCGCTTGCCAAGTTCTTACCAAAACATTTTTACAATTTCCTGCCACCGTCTGAGGAATTTCGACAGCTATCACCTTCGGATTGTTATCGCAATTATCTGCGGCTGTAATATTTATGGGTGCATTAGGGATTACATCTCCAAGACCAACATTAACCGTTAAATCGGCAGGTATATTGGCTAAAACAGGTGCCACAGTATCACGCACTGTAATTTTTTGCGATTTAGTCGTCGCATTTCCACACGCATCTGTGGCAACCCATGTGCGTGTAAGGGTATAATTAGCAGCGCAGGATCCATTGGTTTTAACATCGGTAGGTAAAACCGACGATAGTTTTGTATCGCAATTATCTTTTACATTCAGCGCAGTGGCGAGTGGCACGTTTTTACAATCAACGGTAATATCGGAAGGGACATTAACTATTAAAGGTGATTCGGTATCGAAAAGTGATATGACTTGTTGCGCTTTGCGCGTATTACCACAAGCATCAACTGCTGTCCAATGTCTAATAATTTTGTAAGAACCTGCACAAGCACCTGCAATTGAATCGTCGGCATCGCGCGTTAAAGTGGCGGCAATATCGCAATTATCGTTCAGTGTGATGGTCGGGACATCGGGAATTTGTGCAGAGCATGAAACTGTAATATCAGTTGGCAAGCCTACAAACAAGGGAGCTACTGTGTCGATGACAGTTATATTATTTGAAACAGAGGCAGCGTTATTACAGCCATCTGTTGCCAAATAAGTTCTGTGATAAACACCTGAACTCGCGCAAATTTTGTCGAAAGGTTGTGATAAAAGCACGCTCACTCTGCCTTCGCACGCATCAGTCGCGATAATATCTGCACCATTCGGTAAAGGCAAACCACAAGCTAAAGTTATATCGGTGGGGGCTTTATTGAAAACGGGGGGCTTTGTATCTTTGGTTGTTATGCTTTGTTTGAGGGTAGAAATGTTTCCACAGCCATCGTCAGCCGTCCAAGTGCGTGTATATTTTGCTTTCAATTTTTGCGCCTGCGTACAGTCTAATTTTGTACTATCATCTTTGAATGTAATAAGTGGAGCCTTATTTACATTATCAGTTGCATTCGTAGAAGCAAAAACCAAAGGCTGATCGCATTCAATAGTAATATCGCTCGGCGTTTGCGTAAAAACAGGTGCGGTATTATCAATAAAACCTGCATCAACAGAAGTGATATTTTGAGAAGATAAAAGCGTTATTTCGTCCGATTTACCCGTTGCATCTACATCGCTATCGACATTAATATTTGCTCTGTTTTTTTCTGTGAAAATGAGACCCGATATATTAGAAGGGAATCCGAAAGTGACGGTGTACTTACCGGGTTTTAAATTACTAAATAAGTATAAACCCGAAGCATTTGTTGTCGTGGTCTGAGGTGTGAAAGTTGTACCATCTGTTGGAAAGCCCGACAAAGTAACTGGGACATTTGCCAAACCCACTTCTCCCCCATCCTGAATACCGTTTTTATTACAATCGAGCCAAACAAAATCGCCAATAGAGCCTCGACAGCCATCTACATTGATTTGAATGGCTTGCGAAGTACCCGTGCAAGCATCGCCAGATTCTGTGACAGTGAGTCTGAAATATGTGTTAACAGTTAGGTTATTGGTTAGTAAGGTGGGTCCGTTTTGTCCGATAACGCGTGTAAATTGAGCGCCATCTGTACTCGATTCCCAAACGTAAGTGTCTGATCCAGTACCCCCTTGCACATTGGATGTGATAGTTACAAGCGTATTCTCGCAAATGGACAGGTTGGATGCCGTGAGCGTAACGATGGGTTGATTAACAACCGTAATTTTTTGTACATTCGAAGGTTTCGAATCGCAACCTTCACCACCGCAAGCATAAATAGAATGATAACTTAAAGTTTTCGTCAAATTTGAAAGCATCAACATGGCTTTCTTTTCTAACGGTAAGGGATGCCAATTAGCACCATCGTCGTCGCTGTATTCCCAAGTAATATCACAAATCGCACCTACTCCGCCCGATAAATTCGCAATTAGCACAGCATTACCGCCATTACAAACAGTCGTAGAACCACTGATTGTAACAACGGGCTTCGCTGCAACGGTAATCCCTACACCTGGCGATACAACACACACTGGTGTTTGCGCTTGTAATACACAGGCAACACAAAATGTTAGGATTATAAATTGTAAGATTCTAAGCATCATATAAATCAAGCTTTGAGCCTTTCTAGTTGATAGTTGTTAGTTGATAGTTGTTAGTTAACGAGAGCACTAACAATTATCAACTAACAACTGTCAACTAACAGCTATCAGCGTTCAAAATTTGTTCAGGAGCATTTTTTTAGTTGATAGTTGGCAGTTGACAGAACGAAGCCTAAGCAACAACTATCAACTATCAACTATCAACTATCAACTATCAACTATCAACTATCAACTATCAACTAATTACAACATCCACTACCCGAGCACGTTATTTGCGCCCTATATTTAACATCTTTTGTTAAAGGGGGCGTAACGTACGTATTACCCGATGCACTCGGCACAATATCATCGTAAGTACCACCAACATTGATGACTTGCCATTTAATAATACATGAACCCGCTCCACCCGTTTTTATAGCATTGAGTTGAACAGCGCCATTAACACACACTGCCGTAACTGAAGCTGTAGTTGTAAGGGTTGGCTTATCGAACACCGTAACGCGCGTACCTGTTATAGTATCTTGATTACACCCTTTATCCGTATTCGTGATAATAACCCGATAGTATGTAGTACCCGCCGTCGTTGATGATGGTTGATATGTTTGATTATCAGAATTGCCGATGGACGTAAATGCCACATTATCTGGACTTATTTGCCATTCGTAATGCGCCGAGCCAGAGCCACCTAAAATAACAACAGTGAGTACATCTGTTCCACCAATACATTCATCAATAGGACTTGGCGGTGTTACTAAACTAATTTGTGGCGCTACAACGACTGTTGCAATGCGCGAAACAATCGAATCGCAACCTGTTCCAGCAGCATTTACAATAACTCTGTAATACGTCGTACCCGCCGCTGTATTGGTTGGTGTATAGGTGTTCAAAACTTCCCCAGAAATATTGGTGAAACTCGCTAAATTATTTGAAGTTGATGATTGCCACTGATAACTAACAATGCCTGCTCCATTAGAAATAGTCACACTAAGAGACTGATTTCCTTGGGTACACTCGTTCAAATCTTGCGGCTGAGCCAAGATTGAAAGTTGTGGATTGACAGTAACTGCCACCGTTTTTGAGGTTATCGGATCGCAACCTCCTCCATTATCAGTAATAATAACATTGTAATAAAGCGTTCCTACAGTACCTGATGGGGGTGTATAAGTAGGAGAAATTGCGCCCGTTATAGTGTTAAAGCCGCCATTAGAAGTAGTACTACTAAACCACTGATAAGTTATATTAGCAGTGCCCGTTCCGTTGGCAACAACCACTTGTAATGATTGCGTACCGTCTTTACATTCAATGAAGCCAATTAAATCAGCTGTAATAACCAGTTGTTTTCTGACATCGACCTTTATTGCCACTGAAGTATCGAGTCCACAGCCATTGCCTGAAGCAGAAACCACAACTTTATAGAAAGTTATCCCATCTGAAACAGAATTGGGTGTATAATCATTATTATCTGTATTCGATATAGCTGAATAGGGTCCAGTGAGTGAGGAACTTAATAACCACTGATAATGCAACGTACCTGAACCACCTGTAGCTGTAACGCTCAAAACTTTCGCGCCATTCGTACACTCAACAATGGGTTGTGGTTGTGCCGTAATACTGATTTGTGGCGTAACCGTTACGGTTGCAACATTCGAATTGGGATTGCCACAATTAGTGCCACCAGAAGTCACTAAAACTTTGTAGTACGTTACGCCTGCTGTGGTGGCATTGGGGGTATAAGTAGGACCGTTATTAGACCCACTGGCAGGGGTGAAAGGACCACTAGCACTGGCACTCTGCAGCCAGGTATATGTTATCTGACCTGATACGCCGCCCGTTACATTCACTGTAAAGGATTGCGTACCATTGGTACATTCCGAGAAATCAGCCAGCGTATTGGTAATTGTTAACACTGGATTAACAATAACGGTGGCAGTGGCAGAAGTGACACTCGTACAATTGTTTAAAGCAGATGTTACGCGCACTCTGTAATAGGTTGTACCAGCAGTGGTTGAAACGGGTGTATAAGTTGAAGCGTTCGGCGCTCCTGCAACGGCTGTAAATGAACTAGCAATACCCGTTGCGCTCGATTCCCAAATAAATGTACTATCCGATGCACCTCCTGTTATGACAAAACTCAATTTATCCGTTCCATCCACACATTCAGTGATATTGTTTAAATCTTTGACAATACTTATTTGTGGTGAAACAACAATTTTAACAACGTTCGACGTTTGATTACCGCACGCTGTTCCGCCCGAGGTCACTAAAACTCTATAATAGGTCGTACCCGCAGTCGTTGATACAGGCGTGTATGTAGCCGAAGTTCCGTTAGAAGCTACTGCCGTCCAATTGGTTGAACCATCAGCACTTGACTGCCATTGATACGTTAGAGGCGAAATACCACCACTTGTATTAATGGTTAAAGATTGATTACCACCTGTACACTCCTCAAAAGGATTTAACGTATTCGTAATAGCTAATATCGGATTAACGATAACCATTGCAGTGGCTGAGGTCACACTCGTACAATTGTTTAAAGCTGATGTTACACGCACTCTATAATACGTTGTACCAGCAGTGGTTGAAACGGGTTGATACGTTGAAGCATTCGGTGCGCCTGCAATTACAGTGAACGGACCTGAAGAACTTGCAGTACTCGATTCCCAAATAAATGTACTATCCGAAGCACCGCCCGTGATGACAAAACTCAATTTATCAGTACCGCCCACACATTCTGTGATATTGGTAATGTCTTTTACAACAGTTATTTGTGGTGAAACAACCACTTTTACAGCATTCGACGTTTGGCTACCGCACGCCGCACCAGCCGAAGTCACTTGAACGCGATAATATGTTGTGCCTGAAGTCGTTGACACTGGGATATAAGTAGCACCCGTACCACCTGATGCGACATTACTCCAAGTTAAATTATTAGGGCTTGACTGCCACTGATACGTTAGCGGTGAAATACCACCACTTGTATTAATGGTTAATGATTGATTGCCACCCACGCATTCTTCAAATGGATTTAAAGTATTCGTTATCGTCAATACAGGATTAATAGTAACCGTTGCCGTGGTGGAAGTAACAGTCGTACAGTTGTTTAATGCGGATATCACGCGGACTCTGTAATAAAATGTTCCTGCAGTCGTTGAAACAGGTTGATAGGTTGACGCATTAGGCGCACCCCCAACAGCTGCCCAAGCTGTAGAACCATTCGGGCTCGACTCCCAAATAAATGTACTATCCGATGCACCACCTGTGATGACAAAACTGAGATTATCCGTTCCGCCTACACATTCCGTAATATTTATTAAATCTTTGACAATACTTATTTGTGGTGAAACAACAATTTTAACAACGTTCGACGTTTGATTACCGCACGCTGTTCCGCCCGAAGTCACTAAAACTCTATAATAAGTCGTACCCGCAGTCGTTGATACAGGCGTGTATGTTGCATTTGTTCCACCCGTTGCAATTGCTGCCCAACCTGTTGAACCATTCGGGCTTGATTGCCATTGGTAAGTTAAAGGAGCTATGCCACCACTTGTATTGATTGTTAATGATTGATTACCGTTCGTACATTCTTCAAACGGATTTAAAGTATTGGTCAATGTCAATACTGGGTTAACTACAACTTTAGCAGCTCTCGAAGATATTTCGTTACAACCATTACCACTTGTTTGAACCCTCACGTGGTAATATGTAGTACCAGCAACATAACTCGTTGGTTTATAGTTTGGCGAATTTGGCGCACCACCAATCGGATTAAAACTACCATTCACACCTGTTGTACTCGATTCCCAAATATATGTCTTAGTACCCGCACCGCCTGAAGTTGCCACGCTCAATGAATCGTTACCACCGACACATTCTGTTATATCCAATATATCAGTTGCGAGAGCAAGTTGTGGCGTTACCGTAACTTTTGCCACATATGACGTTTTAGATCCGCAACCAGAAACAGCCGAAGAAACAACTACTTTATAAAAAGTTGTTCCTGTTGAACTTGAGAGCGGTGTATAAGTTGAAGCAGTAGCACCAGAAACGGGGTTCATAGTAATACTATCTACACCATAAAACCATTGATAATTTAATGTGCCAGCACCTGTTCCGCCCGATGTTTGAACAGAAAGCGATTGAGTACCCGTTAAACATTCATCGAAACCAACAGGTTGAACCGTTATTGCAATAGCAGGAACTACTGTAATTAACTGACTATTTGAGGTTTTACCCGTACACCCTGTACCTGTGCAAGCAATGACTGCATGGTAATAAGTACTAACAGTCAGTAAAGGCGTATTGAAAATATTCGGATTACTATTTGTATTTGTTACAGGCGTCCAACCAGTTGAACCATCTAAGCTCGATTCCCATTGGACTGTACATGTACCTGGAACACCCCCACTTGTTGTAGCCGTCAATGTAGCCGTACCCGATGCACAAATTGTTGCAGCACCTGTAATCGAAATATCAGGTTGCGGATAAACCGAAATTGATATTTCGTTTGAAACAGGGCATGTTTGAGCGGAAAGGTTATTTTGGAAACCTAAAAGAAGCACAAGGAGTAAAAAGTGAAAAGTGAAAAGTGAAAAATTAACTTTTAACTTTTCATTTTTAACTCTTTCACTTTTAGAGTGTAGTGTACTAATAGTATGCATAACAAAAGTAATGGTATGAGAAATTGATAAACTAAGTGATAAGGAACAAGGAAGATTATCCTCAAAACCTATTACTTATCCCTTATTCCGTAGTACTTAAATTCTTACAATGCTAAAAGCACACCAATTTTTAGAATTTCTAATTTTATTTCTGTAAAATATTAATTTTGAAAGAATTTACCATTTAATTTGAGTGTTACATATTTTTTATTTCATTCACTTTTTATATTTTTCATTAAATATTTGGTTAAGCCCGCCAAAAACTATTAATTTGTGTTTTTAAAGCAGACGTACTTATCTATCAAAAACTAATCTTATGTTTGGAAATAAAAAAGTTGAAGATAAAAGTAGTTTAACACGCTCAACTACAACTATTAGTTTAGATTCTAACGCGCTTAACAGCCTTGTAAAAGGTACAAATGTTGAGGGAAATATAACAGCCGAAAACGATATTCGCGTTGACGGCGTTATTAAAGGTACACTTGTGTGCCAAGGCAAAGTTATTATTGGCACTACAGGGTATATTAACGGAGAAATAAAATGTCAGAACGCTGTCATTGAAGGTAAATTTCATGGCAAATTAGACGTAACAGAATTATTGAGTGTAAAAGATACAGCCGAAGTTATTGGTGACGTAAAAGCAGATAAACTTATGGTTATGCCTGGTGCGCTTTTTAATGTTACTTGCATAATGCGTACAACTACACAAACTCCTAATTTACTCAGTTCAGCTAAGCCTGAAATTTTGACGGTTAACGGTGTCGCAAAATAATAATTCAGATAAAAAAAAAGCCACTAAATCGCTTAAAAATTCAGATATTGCTTTCAGTATGATTGCGATTATTTCTGTAGGTGCTTTTATTGGTAATCGCCTTGATGCGCATTTCAATACAGTAAAACCTTATTATACTATTGTGGGTTGTTTTATCGCTATTGGTGCAGCTATGTATACCGTCATTCGAGGAAGTGATAAGTGATAAGTGATAAAATATGGAAAAAGAGATTTCAAAAAACAATGGTAAATTATCACTTATCATTTATCACCTATCAATTAAAATAGCTCCTTTAGTTTTATCTTTCCTTATTTGCTTTCTTTTTAAAAATAATGCTGAAAAAATATTCCTCTTTTCAATAGTAGGGTTTCTAATTTTACTCAATCTCATCTCCGAATTTACATTAAAAAAACTGCACCCTAACAAAAAATCGCAAATGTTTATTGGCGTTATTATGGGAAGCATGTTTTTTAAAATGGTTTTTATTTCCCTCGTTGCATTGGTTTTTTACAAAAAACATCCTGACACTTCAAATTATGTATTGGTAGCGCTCATGTTCCAATACCTTTTATTGACCGTTTACTCTATTTTAAGATTACAGAAGATAGTGCGAAGTTAATTATACATCGCTTCTTCTATAGCCTTCAAAATATTATTCAATCCGCGTTTCAATTTTTCAGAAGTATCCCAACTATAACCAATGCGGATATAGCGTGCTTCTTCTTCAAACCAATGACCTCTACCGATGTACGTAGCATATTTATTGAGCAAAATGTCGTGAAATTTTGCCATATCGACTTTGATTTCACTTTTCACCCTTGGGAAACAAACACATCCTCCTTGCGGTTCAACCCATTCTAAAACGTTTTGATTTGCCATAAAATCTTTTAAAATGCCAAAGTTTTTAAGAATAGTGGCGCGGATAGGTTCAAAGTGTACTTTTTTATTTAATAAATACTGATAAGCAATTTCTTCATCAACTACCGAATTAGTGATACAAATTTGTTCTTTGGCGGCTAAAAAAGTTTCCATGAGTCGCGTATTTTTCGATAATATCCAACCGATGCGAATACCTGGCAATCCATACGATTTCGACATAGACGATATACTTATAACCCTATCCGACAAAGTTGCAGCAACGGGCAATTTTTCCACAAACGACATCTCTCTATACGTCTCATCAACCAATAAATACGTGCCTTTTCTTTCAATTAATTCTATAATGGCTTTTAGTTTTTCCGCATCAATTAAAACACCCGTTGGATTGTGCGGATAAGTTAAACTTACCAATTTGGTTTTTTTAGTAATCAGCTTTTCTAATTCTTTTAAATCGAGTTCGAAACCATATTCAAATCTCAAATTCAAATACGACGCTTTAGCACCTATCGCGCGGGGCGTTTCAAGGTTGGTCGCATAATTGGTTTTTGCGATTACAATATGGTCGTTTTTATTTAAAAAAGATGTTGCGATAATAAATAAAGCTGTTGCTGCGCCCGATGTGACGAGGACATTATCGAGCGAAAATCCAATTTCATTTGCGATTAATTCGCGCAAATCTGGTTTGCCTTTATGGTCGCCATAAACCAATAAGAGGTCTTTAATATCGATTCCTAAATCACTCAATTTTTGATCGGTAAAAGAACTTTCCGAAAGGTTACAATCAATATTTTCATATCCAAAGCCTTCAGGTGCTTCAATTTCAATCGGCATTCGTTTATACTGCATAATCTTTAGATTTACAGCAAAAATAACTCGCTGCCTTGAAATAAAAGACTTGTTCTAAGAAAGTAGTTTATTATTGGATTGTTATACCACCTGTGATATTACTGCTGTTGTAGCGATACTTCGAAAAAAACAAATTATTTTGAATAGATAAGTAACTTGAAAGTCATCTTATAAGTTCAAATTCCCCGTAATACATCGGCGAAACACCACTATTTGCATTATTGTATTCAACTTCGATAACGTAAGTATAAATACCGTTGGGCTGAAAAGTGCCAGACGTGTTTTTTCCTTGCCACCAATCTGTAAAACTTTCAAAAGGCGCAGGTTTTGCATCATACACTAAACCACCTACGCGATTAAAAATTTGGAAGCGCTTAATATTTTTCACTAAACCTGGTGCGGCAAAAATTTGATAGCTATCGTTAACACCATCTTCATTGGGTGAAAATGCGGTTGGGCAATAAATGGCGCATCCGACGGAATTTATGGTATCGGTGTAAATAGTGGCAGGACATTGTGTGCTATCGCGCACAAAAATGCGATAAGCTTTTTGTTTCAGTTTATCGAAATAACCATTGTTTCTGTAATGCAATGAATCGTTGATAGAAAATGTAAAGGGTTGCGTTCCCCCTGTTACATTCTGAACATATAAAACACCCGTACTATCGTTACACTCTGTTGCTTTTTTCAGAACATCGAATTTAAGTGACGCTCTGAAAATAGCAGGCACAGAAAAAGTATCAGAAATTGTACAAGTGCTATCGCGGTAATAGACTTTGTATTTACCCGCTTTTAAATTTTTGGCAACTCCACCAGCTACAAAGGTCAAGCTATCAAAACTGTATTGCACTTTACCGGCCGAGCCCGACCAATTAAAATAGGCAGCGCCATTTTTGGAGTTGCAAAATTCGGCTTCAGTAGCCAGACTGAAAAGTTTTAAATCACCTTGATTTACAATATCGAGCGATAAACTATCGCGACAATTAGCGGTATCGCGCACGTAAAATTTGTATTTCCCAGCTTTTAAGTTCTTGAAAACTTTTTCTGGAAAATAGTTTTTACCATCAATACTAAAAGTTACAGGGTTTTGAGCTATAATATTGAGTGTCACTTCAGCATTGTTGCCATGGCATGTCTCAGGTTTTAAATTTACCCATTTAAAATCTGAAATGGTTGATTTCAGCGGAACTACAATTACAAAACTTGTATCGCATTGTAATGTATCAATAGCGCGAACAGTATATGTTCCGGCACCTAAACCAGTATAAATATTTTGTGCCGCAAAGCCACTATTGTTAAAACTAAATTTATTTGTAGGTGAAGAAGTGAGGATTACAGAGCCGTTTTTCTGCCCACAAAATTCGTTTTGAATGGTTGCAGTTAATTTAGGTTTAAAACTTTTAGTAACTACAAACGAATCCGAAACAGTGCAATTATTTTTATCAGTCACAGTTACTGTGTATTTACCATCGGCAAGTAGAGTTTGTGTTAAAAGCGGCGAATTATTTTGCCATTTTACAGTATATGGCAATGAACCGTTTTGAATATTTATAAATATTTGCCCGTTATTTTCACTACATGTGGCGTTTGTTATGGCTGCTTTGGTAATCGGTGAAGGTAAAATGGTGATTTTTATAGGTGTACTTTGTTTCTCACAGCTCGAGTTTAATCCTCCTAATGGCGCACTTACAACTCTATATGTTTCGTTGAGCGTAGTCAGCGCATTACTATTCACATTTAAGACATAAAAACTATCTGTTGAACCCGCTATTGGGTTCCAAATCGAGTTAATACTATCTAATTTCTGCCATTGAAAAACGGGATTTGTGTAACCCATGTTTTTAGCACTGAGCCTAATAGTTTTCTTTTCGTTCGAACATAATTTAATAACTGAATCGCATGTTAAATCAATAGATGTGCAAGCACCAAAGTAAATATCATCAACGCCGCCATCATTACCCCCACAACTCGGACCATCGTTCACTATTTTAATGAGTACATTTCCAGACGTGGCACCTGAATTCCACACTGCTGAAGTATTCACCCAAGAAGTTTTCGGATAAGATGTAGAAGCTGTAATAGATACACTATTTATTTCAACATGAAATTTGGGGGCAGGCAAAGTAGCATCGTTTGTTAAATTACGCCCCCAAGCAGAAAAATTGTAATCTGTGTAGGGGCAAACGCTTACCGTTTGTTTCCAATAAGCGCGACCTACTGTTGCATCAGGATCGACGGCTAAAAAATTACCAGAGCCAGTCGTGTGGTCGTTAAATGAATACGGACAAACGCTTGCATCAACGATGGAAGTGTTACTCGGGTCGTTTGGGTTGTTGCTCGTTTTTGTATTCGGACCACCATATACAAGCGAAAGCAACAAAGGATAATTTTGGCACTCGGATGCTTTTTGAACATCCACTTTAGAAACCACAAACCAACCTTGAGTTTTGCAACCAATTTTTGTAGCATTTTTGGCGCCGCGTCCATAATCGGAAGTAAATCCAAAATAGCCTTGTTCAAAATCGCCATTGACGATTAAGTTAGAACTTTTTTGTGGGCATGAATCCAATAAGGTGAGACTCAAAACGGTTTTTGAAAATCCGATTTGTTGTGCGAGAAATAATGAGGTAGCAAATAGTAGTATTTTCATTGACACAAATTAATTGATTGGAACGCCAAACGGCGTTCCAATACGTTAAAATCGGTTTTTGAAATGAAAGCTGATGGGTCGATGTTTGTCTATAAAACAGTTTCAATCAAACTTTTAATTCAGACTGTGAAATTAACAATTAGTACAATATATTACAATAAAAATTTGAGCGTAAACTTTTTCACAACTTTAATTGAATTTTTATTAACTAAAATGTGTAAGATGTGGCGTGTTCTGTTGAAAAAAAGAGAGCAACGAACGCTGTCGCGCTCGTTGCTCTGAGAATAAAACCTTCATAAAAAAACTCTGATAAAACTTACACCGCTAAAACCATGTTTTCATTACCAAAAGGTGTTGAAACATATTGTGCAGCATTCGCAGCATTTTCCCAACGCTCACCATTAATAATAAAACGGTATTGGTAGGCTTTATCGGTTGGAAGCCACAATTTTGCTACAAAAACACCATCGTCTTGCAGTTTCAAGTCAATACAGTTTAGTGTATTCCAGTTATTAAAATCGCCTACTACTTGAGCCGTCCGAGTCGATTCTCCCATAGATGGATATGTAAAAATTACATACTTTATACCTTCATTCTGCGATTTAGGCTCAAGTTTTATATCAGTATTAGTAAGTTCCTTTTGAATTTTTTCGAACTTGTTTGTAAAAAAATGTGAGTACATCATTGATAATGCACCGTGATCGCCAAAATTGACTACCATAATTTCTAGTTTTTGTGAATAAATACGTTTATTATTTTAATAATTAAACTAACTCAATAACAAGATAGAGATTTGACAAGTCCAATAAGACACAAAATTTAACACAAATAATTCAATATTAAAACAATTTAAAGCTGTTTTTTGGCAGACAATAAGCGTAATTTCAAAATTTATTTTGGAAATTACGCTTTTCAACTGTAATTCAGTCATTAAATATGATGAACGATAAATTATAATTTTGAGTTAATATATGCTTTTAGGAATCAACAATTCACAGTTTTCAAAATTACCATTAACCGAACAACAACTATTCAATCCCGCAAGAAGTAATTCTCTCATTGCCTTTAGTTCCTTTATTTTTGGGATTGTGTTTGATACTTATTGGTTTAACAGGGTTACTCAATTATATTTGCGGCTCAAACTTTATACATACTAAAACATTTTCAAGACGAAAGCCATGATGTCGTTCCTCGATTTTTTTATTCATTTAGACAAGCACGTTGAAAACTTCTTTATCAACTATCAAACGTTGACTTATTTACTCATTTGCCTTATATTGTTTTGCGAAACAGGATTGGTTTTCACGCCATTTTTACCAGGCGATTCGCTCCTTTTTGCCGTAGGAGCAACCATTGCCAAAATGGGTGTATTAAAAATTGAAATCGCCATTCCGCTCATGATTCTCGCCGTTTTTCTCGGCGATAATACCAATTATTTTATGGGTAAATTTTTAGGTATACGTCTATTTAATTCTAATAATTCTATCCTAAAAAAACTCCTCAAACCCGAATACCTCGTAAAAACACAAAATTTTTATGCTAAGCATGGCGGAAAAACAGTCGTGCTCGCCCGATTTATACCTATTATCAGAACTTTCGCGCCGTTTGTTGCTGGTTTGGGCGCAATGAAATATCCGCGTTATGTAATTTTTTGTATTTCAAGTGCTGTTTTGTGGGTGACTTTACTCAGTTTATTGGGTTACTTTTTTGGCAAAACAGAAATAGTACAAAAACATTTTGAACTTGTTCTTTTGAGTATTGTTCTTATTTCAGTTATGCCTGCTGTTATTGGCGTATTAACCAATAAGAAAGAAGCTTAGTTTCTCCTTTAATTTTTATTCAGATTTAACTTTCTTACTAATGAGTTCATTCTCATTTAATTGTTAGCCAATAAAAAAATATTTTTTTTGAAGAAAAAATGTATCTTAACGAATAATTAACGTCAGAATAAAAATTCTATAACAACTATGTAGAAATACCTACCGCAATTTCGCATCTTTCTACGCAAAAAATATTCTATCATGAAAAATAATTCAGACATCAAGTGGCTCGACGCGCCAGAGGTACACGATTTTCCTGCTGCACTTTCTTATTTACGCTTGCTTTATGAAGATGGGGCGGCATCTGTATTGGTTGAAAAATTAAAAGCAGCTCCTGCGACAGAATTTAAAGCCAAAGACATTTTACGTGCCTCTCAATTACCTGTTTTACCAGGAGATAATATTCATTTAACTGCCGATTTAAAAAAAATAAAAAAAGAAGTTAGCCTCTCCCCTATTTTATTGGTGCGCGATTCTGCTAACGAGAAAGTGATTATAGCAGATGGTTATCACAGAACTTGTGCTGTGTATTCTTTAAATGAAGATGCGGTTATTCCTTGTAGAATAGTGTAAGATAAGTGATAAGTGATAAGTGATAATTATCACCTATTACCTATCACTTATCACCTATTCAATACCCATATTTTTCTTTCCAAAGCAGCCGCAACAATTCGCGCGATTTATTCTCACTGGTATTTAGTGCGGGTGTATAAAGCGTCGTGTTGGTTATTTTCTCAGGAAAAAACTCTTGTTCAATGAAATTTCCTTCATAATTGTGCGCATATTTATAGTCTTTTCCATAATTAAGGTTTTTCATTAAGTTGGTTGGAGCATTTCGCAAATGCAGTGGCACACTCAAATTACCCGTTTCATCTACTAATCTAAGTGCAGCATCAATAGCCATTATAGCTGAATTACTTTTGGGAGAAGATGCTAAATAAATGGCACATTCCGAAAGAAGTATACGTGCTTCAGGCATTCCGAGCGTGTGAACTGCTTGAAAAGTTGATTGAGCCAATAATAAAGCGTTCGGATTCGCTAAACCAATATCTTCAGCGCTGAGAATTAATAATCGGCGCGCAATAAACATAATATCTTCTCCGCCTGCCAACATGCGCGCTAAATAATATACGGCTGCGTTTGGATCGCTGCCGCGAATGGATTTTATAAACGCCGAAATAATATCATAATGCTGTTCTCCCGATTTATCATACCGTGCTAAGTTTTGTTGAATAATGTTGAGAACTGTTTCGTCAGTTATCTCAAAATCAGGTTCATCCGATATTTTGAGCGGCGCGAATTCACAAACAATTTCAACAGCATTTAAGAGTTTGCGCGCATCACCTCCGCTTACCCGCAATAATGCGCCGACTTCAACAATTTTTATTTTTTTTGTCGAAAGAATTTCATCTGTTCCGACAGCTTTATGAACGAGTGAAGTCAATTCTTCTTCCGAAATTTCCTTTAATATATACACCTGACAGCGCGACTGCAATGCCGAAATCACTTCAAAACTTGGGTTTTCTGTTGTCGCTCCTATAAGCGTAACAACTCCTTTTTCGACAGCGCCGAGCAAAGAATCTTGTTGCGATTTCGAAAACCGGTGAATTTCGTCGATAAATAATATCGGATTGCGTGCATTGAAGAAAGCACGCCGTTTGGCTTCTTCAATCGTTTCGCGTATATCTTTAACACCTGCATTAATGGCAGAAAGCGAAAAAAAAGTCCGCTTTGTGGTTTGAGCAATAACACTTGCCAGCGTTGTTTTACCCACACCTGGCGGTCCCCACAAAATCATAGAAGGGATGACATCGCTTTCAATAGCGTTGCGCAACACGCCATTTTTCCCCACCAAATGTTTTTGCCCCAAATAAGCATCTAAATGCGTTGGGCGCATACGCTCGGCTAAAGGTTGCATACTTTAGTTGATAGCTGTTAGTTCGAGCTTTGACTTAAATAACAGCGATGGTCAAGTCCATAGAAAATGAAAGAATAATTTTTTAAAATCAAGACAAAAGTATTGAAATTTGTGTTGAAATTTGTAAAAATAAAAATCATGATAGAATTAATAGTTCAAGTTCTTATTCCTCATACTATTTTACCTGTTTTACCGCATACATTTAAACGCCTGAGACTAACGATAGACCACTAATCTGAAAAAATCGCCTCTTAATTTAAAGTATTGCTGGATAAACTATTGCGCAACGCAGCCGTTGGCATCCGTAATGGTGAATTTATATGTTATGTTGCCACTTAAGCTTGTAAAAGTAGCTGTACCACCATTCGTCGAAATTGTTCTATTCGAAAGTGTTATAACTTGCCCAACTGTTGGGCTGGGTGAAATAGTTGTACCACAAGCAACAACAGTATAGTTTGGCGAACCACCCGAAACAGAAACTGTAATTGAACCCGCACCAACTTGGCATAAATCATCCACTTTAGAAGGCGAAGAAGCTGTTGGCAATGCGTTAATCACCATTGTAACCGTGTTACTTGTTGCCGTTGTAGGGCTGACACACGTAGCATTTGATGTCATAATAACTGTAATAGCATTATTATTAGCAAGACTTGTGCTTGTATAAGTTGAGCCTGTTTCACCGCTAATATTCACACCACCTTTTTGCCATTGATATGTTGGTGAGCCACCATTTGTAGGCGTTGGCGTAAACGTTACACTTGTACCTGAACAAATGGGGTTTGCTGATGCAACAATTGAAACAGATGGAATCACAGCACGGCAAACGGTAATTGTATAAGTTTTGGTTGAAGCATCTTGTGCCGTCACTTTTATATCTATAGTATTACTGCCCACATTTAAAGTAAGTGATTGTGACGCGCTACCACTTGCTACAGTTGAATAACCACCACTATTTACTTGTACTTGAATGCTGGCGCTCGAATTAGATTTTGTAGGTGTAACTGTTACTGAGCTTGTACTATTTGTAACAGTTGCAGTATAAGATGTTGTCGCCGCAGCAAACGTCGGAGAAAGTGTACCAGAGCTTATTAGCAATGTTGACAAATCGGCATTAGAACTTAAAGTTGTGAAGGCTTGAACGCTTCCATAAGTATAAGTCGCACCATCGAAAACGTATGCTTTATACGAATATCCAACACCTGATGTTAAACCTGTTAAGGGTAAAATGTATGCGCCGGTGGTCAAACCAGAAATGGATGAATTTGTTACGCCAGAACCATTATTCAATGGATTGCTATTTGTGGTAGTTAAGGAATAAACAAACCCTTTTGATATTGTTGGGCAAGGCAAAGTAGTTATACTTCCATTTAATGTTGCTGAAGTAATCGTAATATTAGTTGCAGATGAACTTGTTAACGCTGGCGTAGTTGGAGAAGATGTAACAGCAATTGTAAAAGAAGTTGCGTTAGGTTTATGGTCAATGACTCGAATATAATAATTTGAGCCTATAGTTAAATTTGTAAGTTGAACGTTATTGGCAGTTGATCCTGCTGCATTTGCTGTTTTTACTGCTCCTGATGTAGGACAGGTTGATGATTGATAAACTTCGTAATAAATATCAGAACCACTGCTGTAATTTAGAAGAACCGTATGAGTAGTACATGTGGAAGTAAATGAATACCAAACGTCGTTTAGTGAGCTATAAGTTGAAATTCCTGAAGTAGTTGTCGCGCTTGCTAAAGTACCACTTGTTGCAATAGCGTCAATAGTTAATGCTACAGCATTAGAACATGCATCATTAGCTGGAGCTGAAATATTGCTACCTTTTAATGGCAACGCAAAAACAATTAAAATTATAATACAATTCAAAGCTCTACTTAATAGTTTAATAGAACTTTGAGTTAAGAAAATATTTTTCATTTTAAGGAAGCGGTTATTGTTGGTATTTGTCTTACTAAAGTGTTGTAAATTTATTTATTTCAGTTGATATTATAAAAATAATTCAACATTTTTTTAATAAAAAATTTGTAACTACTTATGGAGTTTAGTTTCCCGCAGAAACTGACTAACATTTAGCTTTAGTTAAATAGTTATAAGAAATTAGAGACCTGCTAATTATAAACCTTTTTTAACAGACTGAAATATTCGTTAGAATTGCACTTTAAGGTATCAAGTTAGGAGTATGACTAAAAAACTAAAATAAAAGCAAAAAACATGACTTTTTGTCACGTTCGAACTAAAGATTAGTGTATATTTGCACCCTAAAATTTTAATTTTAATGTTGTACGATAGCAACCCGACGTTAGAACAAATTGTTGTTAAGGAATCTACACTGCACGACGAATCGCGTCAAGGTGAAGTTTTTCTAAAACCCGATGCGCTCAAGCTCGGTTTTAATAAGTTTTTTTATGTTGAAAGCTATGGCTGCGCTATGAATTTTTCGGATACAGAAATAGTAGCTTCTATTTTAGATACGAATGGATTTCAACCAACACGCCAATTAACTTCTGCAGATTTAATACTCATCAACACCTGCTCTATTCGCGAAAAAGCGGAGGATACCGTTCGCAAACGGTTGAAACAATTCGAACAAGAAAAAAAGAAAGGTGCTTTGATTGGTGTTTTGGGTTGTATGGCAGAGCGATTGAAATCTAAATTTTTAGAACAAGAACGCCTTGTCGATTTCGTTATAGGACCCGATGCGTATCGCGATTTACCCCGTTTGATTGAAAACGCTACAGAAGGCGAAAAAGGTGTGAACGTTTTGCTTTCACGCGAAGAAACGTATGCTGATATAACGCCTGTTCGACTCGACGCAAATGGTGTTACTGCTTTCATCAGCATCATGCGTGGTTGCGATAATATGTGCTCGTTCTGCGTAGTACCGTTTACACGCGGTCGCGAGCGCAGTCGAGATGCTTTTAGTATTATTTCTGAAGCGCATGATCTATTCAATAAAGGTTACAGAGAAGTGACTTTGTTGGGTCAGAATGTTGACTCTTATAAATGGCAACAAACTGACACTCAGGAGACGTGGACTTTTGCAAAATTATTAGAGGCTGTTGCAGCTGTAAATCCGTTATTGCGCATACGCTTTTCAACATCGCACCCGAAAGATATTACAGATGATGTACTGCACACCATGGCAGCACATAAAAATATTTGTAAGTATATTCATTTACCCGTTCAGAGCGGCAACTCGCGTATTCTTTCTTTAATGAATAGAACTTATGATTCTGATTGGTACAAACAACTCATAGTGCGTGTTTATGCTATCATGCCCGATTGTGCTGTTTCTAGCGATATTATTGCAGGTTTTTGTTCTGAAACGGAAGAAGAACACCAAGATACACTTGATATGATGAAGTATGTCAATTACTGCTATTCTTATATGTTCGCTTATTCAGAACGACCTGGTACGCCTGCTGCGAAAAAATATGCTGATGATATTCCTGAACATGTTAAAAACAGACGATTATCTGAAATTATTGCTGTGCAACGCGAATTGGCGTATCAGCATAATTTAAAGGACATTGGTAATACCTTTGAGGTTTTGATTGAAGGCACTTCTAAAAAATCGGACACAGAGTTTAAAGCACGGACTTCTCAAAATAAAGTCGTTGTTTTTAAAAAAGCAGCGCATTTAAAAGTAGGTGATTATTGTGAGGTTTATGTTGATAGTGCTAATTCAGCGACGCTTTTTGGTCATTTAGTTGATAGTTGTTAGTTGATAGTTGTTAGTTCGAGACTTTACTACGAACTAACAACTATCAACTAACAACTATCAACTAAATTATGCGCATTGAAAAGCTAAAAACATCAGATTTTGATAAATTAATTGCTCTGCAAGAAAAGCACATTGTTCATAATTTAACACTTGAACAACAAGCAAAACAGGGTTTTGTAACGACGCGTTTCACCGCTAATTTACTGACTGAATTGCAACGTGAAGGTCGCTCTTTTGTTTTGTATGAGGGTACTCGATTAGGTGCTTATGCTTTTGGTGCTTCTAACGACTTTTTTCGGCAATGGGAATTGTGTGAATTTATGATTGAACGATTTTCCGAGTTAGATTCTGCTAAAAAAATTTCTGGCAATAGGATTACCGCAGAAAATTCATTTATGTACGGTCCAGTTTGCATAGATAACGATTTTAGAGGGCGTGGCGTTTTGAAATTGCTTTTTGATGCTGTTTCAGCAGAAGGTGTTGGAAAATATAAATTTGTAACAACTTTTATCAATCAACGCAATGAAATATCGTTAGCCGCGCACAAAAAAAATACACCATTGGTTCATTTCGATACTTTTGAGTTTAATAATAATACATACTATTCATTAGCAAGCTTAGTTGATAGTTGATAGTTGTTAGTTGATAGTTTAAACACACTCTTGCTATCAATTCACAAACTAACAACTATCAACTAACAACTATCAACTATGTCTAATCTTCTCGCAATAAAACAACGCTTTGGAATTATCGGAAATTCAAAACTTCTCGATAACGCACTCGATACAGCAGTTCGCGTTGCTGCTACTGATTTAACGGTTCTGATTCAAGGTGAGAGTGGTGTCGGTAAAGAGGCTTTTTCAAAAATTATCCATTCGCTATCGGCACGTAAACACAATCCATTCATTGCTATTAACTGCGGTGCCATTCCGGAAGGCACCATTAATTCCGAGTTATTTGGTCACGATAAAGGTGCATTCACAGGTGCAGTAGCCGATAGGAAAGGATATTTTGAAACAGTTAATGGCGGCACTATTTTTTTAGATGAAATTGGCGAAATGCCACTCGACACGCAAGCCATGTTGTTGCGCATTTTGGAAAGTGGTGAATATTTGCGCGTAGGTTCGTCGAAGGTAGAAAAAACGAATGTGCGCGTTATAGCAGCCACCAATGTTGATTTAGCAACTGCCGTACAAAGTAATAAATTCAGAGAAGATTTATATTATCGTCTGAGCACAGTACCGATTCGCGTGCCGAGCTTAAAGGAAAGACCCGAAGATATTTATTCACTGTTCAAAAAATTTGCTTACGATTTTGCCGACCGTTATAAATCGCAATCGGTTCAACTCGATGATAGGTCGCAAATTCTCGTAGAACGCTATGTTTGGCCCGGAAATATTCGCGAACTCAAAAACATGGCAGAACAACTTTCAGCTTTGAGTGAGGAGCGACTTATAAGCGCAGAAGTTTTATTAGATCGCTTTCCGCAATTGATGAAACGTGATTTGCCTTCAAAATCACAACACTCTGATAATAACCGTTTCGACGAGCGTGAAATAATGTACAAATTATTGTATGACATGAAAAATGATTTGAGCTATCTAAAAACTTTAGTTGCTGAACTCATTAAAACGAACAATCTGGCTGTGCCGAACACTATCAATATGAATGCGTTGACTTTGCCAGCACCTTCAAACGCTCATGCCCATCGCCATTTCAATAATAATTTTTATAATCCAGATAACGACGTACAAGATATTCTGACTGAAGATGAACCAACTCCAAGTGCCAATGGAAATATGCCGCTCATCATTAAATCGGCAAAAGATAATGGACGGAATGGATTTGAAGTAGTGGATGAGAGTCTAAATATGTCTGATAACGAAAAACGATTGATTGTTTTAGCCCTCAAAAAGCACAATAATCGCCGCCGCGATGCAGCCGAAGATTTGGGCATTTCAGAAAGAACTCTTTATCGGAAAATTAAAGAATACGATTTGGAATAATTTCGTTGTTAGTTGTTCGTAGATAGTTGTTCGTTAACGAGCGCTCTTAAACGAACAACTATCTACGAACAACTAACAACGAATATGATAGAAGTTAAACTTAGCAAGAAGCAATTCGAGTTTTTAAATCACGGATTGAAGAAAGATCGCACAGATTTATACGAAGAACTAGAGAAAACAGATCGCGGTCAGAACGTAGATGTATTTTTTGAGCCAGAAATTGCTAAATCATTGCGAGAATGGTGCATTGAAAAACTCGGCTTGGTCGGTTTCGATAAAGACTTTAATCTCACATCTGAAGGTTTGCTTTTGCAAGGTCTCGTCGATATGTTTTCGAATGATGCGTGGTACTAATTAGTTGTTAGTTGTTAGTTGTACCACAAACTAACAACTAACAACTAAACTTATTTTCCAAACAAGCCACTCAGTAAATGTGAACCTACGTTCGACATGAGTGAATCCATCGTACTGCCACCGCCTTGTTGTGTGCTACCACCACCTACAACGTGCGACATCAATTGCATAATCGGATTTCCTTGTTGACCACCGACTGCTGAACCCAGTAAATCAGCTAATCCGCTCGGAGCTAAATTTTGTTGGTTTTTTTGCTGACCGAGTATTCCCAAAATCATTGGTGCAAATTGCATTAATAACTGCATAACCCCGGCATTATTCATTCCACTCATATGCGAAATAGAAGAAACTATATTTCCTAAATTTCCACCAAACAATCCGCCGAGAATATCGCCGAGACCGCCGCCACCTTGTTGCTGCTGTTGTTGCTGCCCGCCGCCGCCGAGAACACTTCCCAGAATATTGCCGAGACCGCCGCCACCGCCGCCACCGAGAACGCTACCTAAAATATCTCCGAGACCCCCTCCGCCGCTTTGTTGCTGTTGTTGTGGTGGTTGCATTTGCTGATTTCCACCACCAAACAAACCTAAAACATTATCTAAAACACTTCCATCATGATTATCAAGTGTTGCATGTAGTGCTTCCGCTCCATCAGGTGTTTGTGCTTGATTGTTTAGAGCTGCTAAAATAGCAGTTGCTACGCCATGCGATGCAGCAGCAGCTTGCTGCTCAGTTGCACCCGTGTTTTGAGCAATTTGACCGATTACATCCGGCGTAAGCTGTTGCTTAATTACGTCCATTAAATCCATAAGAACTAATATTTAATTTTGAGACTTGAAATTTCTTTTATGACGTGAAAATAAGATGGAGATGCTTATTATTTTAGTATTTTGTTAGAATAAACTAAAAAAGAGTAACTCTAAAAATTTAAAGCAAGCAATATGAAATAATTTTCTAATTGATAAACAAAAAAAACAGCCAATTTTTTACATCTGATACCTGATATCCGAAACCTCATTGACAAGTTACGCCATTAAAAATACTATCAACCAAAAAAGAAAAAGACCAAACATTGTTTTTATACGTGGCGATACCCGTTGAACTCGAACAAACAATATCTCTTGAATTACCCGATATTCTATCGAGTTCATAACTGATATTAAAAACAGGCACCGAAGTTGCACTCGCACCAGTTACACCACCAACAACTCCAAAATAGATAGGCGTACCCGCTGTAATTTGAAATGTTTTAGAAAATGATGTCGTTGAATTGAGAATACTTTGAACTGACGTGCCATCATTGTATTTAATCTCGCCAAAAGTAGTTTTGCCTGTACTCGCTACATCAGCCTTTAGTGTAAGTTCGTAAGTATAACTGTCTGCACTTTTTGAACACGACATTAAATTAAACAAGATTAATACACCAAAAATGAGAATAGGGTCAACAGATTTTTTGAATTTTGAAAGCATATTTTTTAAAAAATTTAATTATTAGGTGCAAAGTAACTACTTACGTAGTCTAATTTCCCGCAGAAATCCGCAGAAACTGCAAATTGATTTAATTTTCTGCGGATTTCTGCGGATTTCTGCGGGAGACTGAACACAATTCAGCTTTAGCTGAACAATCTCAATAATTCCATGTAAATATAAATTTAGCATTTGCAAATAGAAATGTTTTTCCAAAAAATAATTTATGTTGCAAACATTAATATTTTTGGAAATTAAAAAATCAAGTGTTTTCTTTGCAGCATTATTGATTAATGTTTACAACATTTATAAAAAATATAAGTCATGAGTTTCGAATTGAGTTGCCCTGTAGATTTCAGAAAAGTGAACGAAAATAAAGTGCGTTTAACTGCTACATGGGTTTTATTATTGTCAATTGCATTTGCAACCACCAAGTTTTGGATTATTCCCGCGTTTCTATTCATCGATTTTTCGCTACGCGCTTTCGATTTGGGTAAATATAGTGTATTGCATAGAATTAGCGATTTTTTTGTAAAAACTTTCGAAATAAAAAATAAACCCGTTGAACAAGCACCCAAATTATTTGCCGCACAAATAGGTTTGTTGTTTTCTGTTTCTATTCTTATAACTACTGTGTTCGGTTACTACACAGTCAGTTTAGCTTTAGCGTCGGTTCTTATTTTCTTTGCTTTTTTAGAATCTGCACTCAGCTTTTGTGCTGGTTGTTATGCATATTACTTTTTACAAAAAATTAGTCGCTTAAATGACTTATAGACAAAACCAATTTCCCAAATTGCGAAGCAGTATCCATTTTATGCAAAGCAACATTGCCATCTTTTAATGCAAAAACTTCATCAACAACTGGCACAATTTGATGATTATCCACAAAAGCAATCATACTTTTAAAATCTTTGGGCGAACCCATTGTTGAACCGAAAATAGACATCTGTTTCCAGAAAATGGGTTGAGGTGTTACGTTTTGAATTGCACCTGCCGTGCCACCATAAAAGCAAATTCTCGCACCTGCAGCACAAGTTTTTACCAATTCAGAAAAACCTGCACCCACCGCACCATCAATAACGACATCAAAGCCACCCGTTTCTTTCAAACTCTGTTTCGACCAAGCATCCGTTGTATAATTATAACCACCACGTGCACCCATTGAAATGGCGCGTTGAATTTTTTCTTCCGATGAAGATGTCACCCAAACTTGACAACCTTTTGCGACAGCAAATTGCAAAGCAAACAGTGCCACACCGCCACCAATACCAGAAATTAAAACTTTATCTTTTTTTTGGATTTTGCATCTCGAAAACAAAGCGCGATAAGCAGTTAATCCAGCTAAGGGTAAAGCGGCAGCTTGCTCAAAACTGAGATGTTTAGGTTTGGAATGTATATTTTCGGTCGGCACTTTAACTTGTTCTGCAAAAGTGCCAAAAATGGGCAAACCGAGGATTTTAAAATCAGCAGATTGAAATTTATCATTTTTACCCCAAAATAATGAAGGATTGATGATAACTTCTTCTCCTGAATCCGTTAAACCTGCGCCATCGCTACCCAACACCATCGGATAAACAATGCCGCCGTATTGTCCTTTTGTTATCCATAAATCGCGATGATTGAGTGCGGCGGCTTTTAAATGCACAACCGTTTCGCCCGAATGGACTATCGGGTTTTCTATTTCTTCAAACATTAAAGGCGCGTTTTTTTCGCGCAGAATAAGAGCGTGCATGTTTATTGTATTTAAACCTCGTAGGTTTTTAAAACCTACGAGGTTTTGTGAGCCAATGTAGGTGCTCCCGCTTTAATAGCATCCACCACTGAAGGATCGAGTAAGGTAGAAGTATCGCCTAAATTCGATACATCGCCTTCGGCAATTTTGCGCAAAATACGTCGCATAATTTTTCCCGAACGCGTTTTAGGTAAACCTGGCACTACTTGAATAATATCAGGTTTTGCTATGGCGCCGATTTGCTTGACAACTTCAACCAAAATTTCATCTTTCAATGCTTTTTCAGAAGTTATCTCTCTATCACAAATCACAAAAGCATAAATACCTTGTCCTTTTATTTCGTGCGGATAACCCACAACAGCCGACTCTACCACAAACGGATGTTTATTAATCGCATCTTCCACTTCTGCTGTGCCAATTCTATGACCAGAAACATTAATCACATCATCCACTCGACCAATGATTCTGTAATAACCATCTTCATCACGGCGCGCACCGTCGCCAGTCAAATAATAACCTGGGTACGGACCAAAATACACTTGCCTACAACGCTCTTGATCACCATACGTGGTGCGAATAATGCCGGGCCAAGGAAATTTGATGCACAATAAACCTTCCACGTCGTTGCCCTCAATTTCTTTTCCTGTCGAATCGAGTAGAACAGGCTGAACACCGGGCAATGGCAAAGTTGCCATCGTCGGTTTAAGTTTAGTCACATTCGGAATCGGTGAAATGAGAATACCACCTGTCTCCGTTTGCCACCACGTATCAACTATAGGGCAACGCGATTTACCAATGTATTTATAATACCACATCCACGCCTCTTCATTAATCGGCTCTCCTACTGAACCTAAAACTTTTAAAGTAGAAAGCGAATACGGCGCAACATATTGCAAACCCGAAGCCATTAAAGCGCGAATAGCTGTTGGCGCAGTATAAAATTGATTGACTTTTAATTTATCAATCACTTGCCAAAATCTTCCAGCATCGGGCCAATTCGGCACACCTTCAAACATAACAGACGTTGCACCCGCGAGAAGCGGTCCATAAACAATGTAGGAATGACCCGTCACCCAACCAATATCGGCGGTACACCAATAAATATCATTTTTTTCTGGTCGAAAAATTTGTTCGAAAGTGTATTGCGTGTAAACCATATAACCACCTGTTGAGTGTACAACACCTTTAGGTTTTCCAGTCGAACCCGAAGTATATAAAATAAAAAGCGGCGATTCACTATCCATTGCTACGGGTGCACATTCTGATGAGACGTTTTCCATTTCATCGTGCCACCATTTATCTCTGCCCTCTTGCCAATAAACAAAACAATTAGTGCGTTTAAAAACAATACTTGTCGTAACAGAAGGCGATTGAGCCAGAGCTTCGTCGGCAATTTCTTTAAGTTTTATTTCCTTATTACCTCTGTAACCACCATCCGAAGTGACAATAATTTTAGCCTTTGCGTCATTAATCCTATCGGCGAGTGCTTGCGCAGAAAATCCACCAAAAACAATAGAATGTATAGCTCCCAAACGCGCACAAGCTAAAGTAGCAATCGCTAATTCAGGCACCATCGGCATGTATAAACACACGCGATCGCCAGCAACAACGCCATTTTTTTTCAGAACATTGGCGAATTTACAAACTTCGGTGTACAACTCTTTATAAGTCAAAGTTTTACCGAAATCGTTCGGGTCGTTTGGCTCCCAAATAATAGCAGGTTTATCGGGTTGTGTTGCAACGTGCCTATCTAAAGCATTTTCAGTAATATTACATTGCGCCTTCAAAAACCACTTCGTAATACCAGTTGTGAAATTCCACTCTAAAACTTTATCCCAAGGTTTGTTCCAAACAAATTTCTTAGCATAATCAGCCCAGAATTTTTCTGGATTTTTAACACTGAGCGCGTATTCTTTTTTATATTGCTCAAATGATTTTATTAATTTCGTCATGTTCAAAACACATTTAATAATCTATATGAAATTCGTTTTTCAAAAAAATTATAAATGTACAACTATGCTTCAAAAAAAATATTTTTTAAAAAATAAAAAATTTAGTCACAATTAACTTGGTGAAAAATATTTTTGAAAAAATATTTTGAGAGCGTTGTGGCACACTGGTTTATTTATCACCTTTAACCAATAATTTTCTCAGACAACTCAGCGCTGTTAATTTATAAAACTTAATAGTGCTGAATTGTTTTATTTAGGCTCAACATATTTACCCATTCCTGTAGGGTCGGCAGTAAGACCTTGAATAGGTATTAAGTATTGCGCAATAACTTTATCGGAATATTTTTTACCATAAAATCCACCTTCGGCTGGCAATGTGAATGTTTCAGTATCCATGAAATGAATTAAGGTTAGCCCACTATTATCTTTTTCGTGCGCAAAACTTTTAATTTCATTCCAACAATCTTTGTTTTTAGGTTCAAAATTTCCGACAGATACGTAGAGGTTTTTTCCATTTGTCAACAACTCTTTGATTGTCGTTACGGAAGTAGATACTTTTTCAGATTTTGGTGCCACATTTTGTGGTTCATTTTTCGCAGGTTGCGCAGGTTGACAGGATGCGAAAAATAAAAGCGCAAGCACGAAAATAGAATTTTTCATTTCAAAAAAATTTATAAAATTGAATTAATAGCTCATGGCTCAAAGCTCAGAGCTCACAGTTTATACACTTCGCTGCCTGCTAAAAGGAAACAACCCAAACCAAAATCCTCAAAATCAGGAATTTTATCGAAAGTAACTGGTTGTCCTTCTTTAGGTTCTTTACCTGTGCTCTGCACGTAACCCAGCTTTCCATCGGTATGCACACATTCGTTCAGCAAAGCATTCCAGGCTTTGATAACAGCAGGCGAATATGTTTTTTTATCCAAAATGCCATTATTGAGCCCCCATGCCATGCCGTAAACAAAAAGCGACGTTCCTGTTAGTTCTTTTCCCCCGTAATCTGTCGAATCAACTAAACTCGGATTCCAAAAACCATCGGTGCGCTGCAATGGAAGCAATGCTTTGCACATAGTTCGGTACATATCGAGATACTCAGCGCGGTGTGGTGCATTTTTGGGTATTATTTCTAACGTGCGCACCATCGCAGTAACAACCCAACCATTTCCTCTCGACCAATAACTGTTTTTCCCCGATGGTGTTTTATAGGGTGGTACAAAACTTTTATCGCGCCACCATAAACCGTCTTCTGAATTATACAATCCGTTTGTACCGAATTGATTTTTGGTAACAGAATACATCGCGTACATTTTCTCGTAATATCGGTTGTCATCGTTCATCACACCGAGACGTGCGAAAACGGGCATTGCCATTTGCAAAGCATCCACCCACGACCAATCATCCGATTTCGGATTTTGGATTCTGGATTTCGGAAGTCGCGAAGTGTCCGAAAGTCGAAGTCCGACATCCGAAATCATATTATCAATGCTGGCTTTAATATCTTTTATGCGTTCTGGTTTTTTGTCTATTAAGTACAAATCGAGGTAAGTCTGAGCGCAACATTGGTCGTCGGCATTGCGAACAATTGGACCATGTCGCAAACCCCATTTATGCGCTTCTCCCCACGACACCGCATAATCGTAATAGCGTTTTTGTTTATCAATTTTGTATAATCCCATCAAACCTTCGTAATAGATTGCACGCGTCCAAATATTACTCGGCCATTTAGCCCCTTTGGGCTTAGAGGTTGTAATAGCAAAGATAGGTTTACCCACATCTGCCCATTTATTCATAAAATAATCATTTGTTTGGCGTAAGGCTTCTAATGTTTTTTGTTTTTTGGGTAGAGACAGGGCATGCCCTGTCTCTACTTGTGCGTTAAGACTGACAAAGCCCAGCGTCAGGACGAATAATAAGAGCGTTTTCTGCATAATAAATTTATTTGAGCTATGAGCAATGAGCTTTGAGCCTTCTCGTAGAGTGTCTCTAAGAAAGCTCAAAGCCCATTGCTCATAGCTAATAGCTGGTTTCATACCCTTTCCGCTGTGGACGACTAAGCATGGCATTCGCCTCAGCATCGTTACTGAATTGCTCCGTTTCTGGATTCCAGTACAGCTTGCGTTTCAATTTCATAGCAATGTGGTGAATCAAACAAGCTGAACAAGCGCGGTGCGCCACTTCTACAGGTGCCAAAGGTTGTACGTTTTTTTGTATAGCCTCGAGCCAATTACCGTGATGTTCTTTGCTGACAGGTATCTGAATAGTTGGTGCAACAATGGGTGTAAGCAATTTGAGATTGCTGGCATCGAGTCCTTTTTGAGCTTTTGGATCGATAGGATCGGACGAAGTGGCGCGGGCTTCACCACGCGAGACGAAAATCCACCCTTCTGTACCTTCAAACTTGATACCGTTGGGCAATTCATTGCTGACAATCATTCTTACACCATTAGCGTACAAAGCTTCCGTTTGGAAAACACCATGTACGTTCCACAATCCTTTTGTTGGGAACTCAACTTTTGAACATGACACTTCTATAGGTCCCGTAAGTTCTGTATTCATTCCCCAATGTGCCGTATCAATATGGTGAGCACCCCAACCAGTAATCATACCCGCGCCAAATTGCTCACAACGCAACCATCCTGGGCGGTCGTAACCCTTTTGCGGATGAACCCGTTTTTCTGTGTAAAATACTTCAGGCGTAGAGCCGAGCCACATATCGTAGTTAAAACCTTTCGGAACTGGCATTTCCACTTCCACATCGCCCGCGGGATCGCCTGGCAAGCCAACATAAATGGTTTTTAACTCTCCAACGCGTCCGTTTCGCACCAGTTCAACAGCATCTCTGAATTGCGCCCACGATCGCTGTTGACTACCAATTTGAAAAATCTGACCGCTTTTCTGTACAGCATTGCTCAAAGATCGCCCTTCAGCGATAGTGAGCGACGCGGGTTTTTGAAGATACACATGTTTTTTGGCTTGAACCGAATGAATGGCGCACAGCGCGTGCCAATGGTCGGGTGTAGAAATGACAACGGCATCTATGTCTTTATTGAGCAAAAGCTCTCGGTAATCTTGGTAAGTTTTGACACCTTCATAAGGCTTACCGTTTTGTTTTGTATAGAAATCATTCACTAATGTCTTCGATTCTTCGGCGCGGTGTATATCTAAATCGCAAACGGCAATAATACGCGCTGAATCATGTTGCCAAATGCCTGGCATATCGTGCCCTCGTGAGATACGCCCAGTTCCGATTGCACCAACATTAATGCGATTAGATGGTGCATATTTACCGAAAACAGAAGCCGGCACAATCGTCGGCATACCTATAAACGGCAGCGCAGCGGCAGCTTTAGCACCGAGTTCAAGGAAGCTACGGCGCGAGAAGGTTGTCTTTTTCATAATGAAGGAATTAAAAAATGAAGGAATTAAAAAACGAAGGAATTAAAAAATGTATCACATTAATTCATTAATTCCTTCATTTTTTAATTCCTTCATTCCCAATTAATACCCTGGATTTTGCTGCGCAGCCTTTTGATCAGCAGTAAGCGGTGCGCCATTGCTCCAAACGCGATCGAGATGCGCTTGAGGAATAGGGCGTAACTTATGGTATTCCTGAATATTGGGTGCAGCAAATGTATTGAATAATTTGACACGCTCAACAAGCGTTTCTGTACGCGCTAAATCTTCCCACCGAAACAATTCGCTGTACAATTCTCGCGCACGTTCGTTGAGAATAAAATGAATAAAACGCGATTTTGCATCCGTTGCAGAGGCTGGATATTGTTCAAACTTATCGTTGGTGTTTGTATCCCAATAGCCTGTAGGTATAGTTATACTTGCCAAAGTACTATTCTGGTCATTGGTGCCACCTTCAGAAAGATAAACTTCCTGCGGTTTTTGTTCACCGGCTTTGTAAGCTGCCCTTGCGCGTAAAACGTTGATGTATTTAGCTGCGGTTGCATAATCGCCTTTACGTCCATAAGCTTCAGCAGCAATCAGATATGTCTCAGCTAAACGTGCTGCCGAATAATCGCGCGTACCAAATTCTGTTGCAATGTCTGAGCGCGATGGATCCATGAACTTTAAACTCGTCATAAATTCAGCTAAAGACCATGCGCTGCGAGGGTACCAAGAATACGATTTTTTGGCAATATCTGTAGCCGAAATATTTTTATGTGTTGTGACATAAATGGCTGTATCGCCCGCTTTAAACTTGTTTTGACCAACCAAAGCAGGTGTTGGCGCTGTAGCTGCTGTCCATTTCGGAATTGTTGCAGCATTGTTCGAAATCCATGCCATGCGAAATTGCTTATAGAATCGCGAATCATTAGCACGATCGTAGATATCTATCAAGTAATCTGTTGGCTTAACACGCTTGAACGGACGCCCGTATGGAATATCGCGCATCATACCTGGTTTTACGTCGTATTGCATACCGTAATACAAATGCACGCGATTACCCGAGTTATTTAACAACAATAAATTCGTGTTAAATTGCACTGCAAAAACAACCTCACTATTGTTCTGGTTATTGATGTCATAAAGTTTGGCAAAGTCTGCTTGCAAAGCATAGTTACCGCCGTTGATGACCTGTTCTGCGAAATACGCAGCACTATCAAGATCTGTTGACTTCTGACCGCGCACATCTTTTACAGCACTGCCGCGCGTTAAATACGCTTTTGCCAAGAAGTGTTGTGCAGCACCTTTTGTTACTCGACCATATTGCGATTGTTTAACAGGCAAATCAGTTGCTGCTGTTGTAAAATCAGCAATAATGGAATTATAGCAGTCAACAGTGGTAGCGCGTGGAAACTCCAACTGAACACCCTGAGTTGATTTTAAATTCAATGGAACGCCGCCAAATTGTTGCACCAATCCGAAATAATAGTAGGCTCTTAAGAACTTCAATTCGGCGGTACGAATTTTTTTGCCCGCATCATCTTTCAAGCCTGCAATACCACCCGTTATAGCCGGAATTTTTTCAATACCCAGATTGCAGGTATTAATACCTTGGTAGTTATTCGACCAATAGCCATGCAAGAAACCCGCTGCATCAGCTGAGGTTAGTTGCGCATTATAAAAATCGAAAAATTTGTTCGAGCCATCAGCTCCCTGATTCATTTCGTCCGTGCCGTACTCCCAAAGACTAAACGATTGCTCGCCGTTCACTTTGAAACGCAAAAAGCTGTAAGCTGCGTCGACAAGGTCTTCCATACCTTTTTCGGAATCGTAATAAGCATATCCGACGGTAGCGACTTGTTCTTCGGTCAAATAATTTTGACAAGAAGGGAGAGCAAAAAGCAAAAGGCAAAAAGCAAAGGTCAAAATGCGCTTTGCAAATGGCAATTTGTGTAGATTTGAATACAATATATTTTTCATTAATTAAAATTTTTAAAAGTGAAAATGCAAAGAGCAAAGGGCAATTTTTGCAATTTGCCCTTTAATGTTTGCCTTTTTTACAAACCCGCGCGCACGCCAAACACAAACATTCTTTCCGTCAAGTTTATACCAAAGACCTGAGCATTAAATGTATTAGAAATGCTGTTAGGGTCGCGAGAAGAATTTACGAACTCCGGATCTGTAATTGAAAACGGACTCCAAACAAACAAATTCTGTCCAGTCACGTAGAGGTAAAGGTTCTTTAAACCAATTTTAGGCAAAAGATTCGAAGGCAGGCTATACCCTAAGGTAACGTTGCGCAATTTGACGAAAGAACCATCAGTATATATATACGATGAAGCGAATAGCGGGCGTTCCTGATCGGCGTTGATTTTAGGATATGTCACACCCGTTTGATTAGTAGGTGTCCAATAATTGTTGGCAAGAAACGACGCTTCAGTGTAACGTCCAGTTAAGTATGGTTGATAGTAATTACTCAGAATTGTTTGACCAATGCGCGCATAAAACATGAACGATAAATCAACACCTTTAAAATTGAACGTATTTGTAAAACTGCCTGTCCACTTTGGAACATTCGAGCCTAAAATTTTGCGGTCGTTATTAGCGTCAATTTTTTTATCGCCATTCAAATCTAAAAATTTACCCAATCCCGGTTTTGAACCATATTCAGCCGCTTGCGCTGCTTCCGCAGTTGTCCAAACACCATTAGGCACATAATCGTAGTAAGAAATAACCGGTTGGCCGATGAACCAGCGGTTTGCAATATCGTCCTGAGTGCCGTTATACAAGCTCGTAATTTCTTCTTTGTTCGATGAGAAAACAAAGTTGGATGTCCATTTAAAGCCATTGTTCAAGTGCACATTAACAGTATTAAGTAGCAATTCTATACCCGTATTGCGTGTAGCACCCACATTCGCCTGAATGCTGTTAAAACCAGATGCTGTCGGAATCTGACGATCCATCAGCAAGTTACTTGTATTAGCGCGATACACATCGATAACACCTGTTACGCGGTCGCCAAACAAACTAAAATCTAATCCGACGTCCACTTGATCCGTTGTTTCCCATTTCAAATCTGGATTTGCAATGAAGTTCGGAGTATAACCCCATGCTGCTGTATTATCCCAAGCGTATTTCGTTTTAGCCAAACCGCCAGTTGTAGAATATGGACCAACTGCAGCGTTACCTGTTCTGCCATAACCAACGCGGAGTTTCAATTGATTAATGACTTTACTATCTTTCAAGAAATTTTCTTCCGAAATTTTCCATGCTAAAGCAAATGCTGGGAAAATATCCCATTTATTACCATCTGCTAAAACAGATGAGCCGTCTCGGCGAATAGATGCCGTTAAGAGATATTTGTTATCGTAAGCATAATTAACACGCCCCATGAACGACATCAATTTAACGAGCTTATAGTCGGAACCAAAACCATCAGGACCGGTGGCATTCGTAGAACCTAAATTATAGAATAATTGCGAGTTATATGGCAAATCTTGCACAGAAAGGTTAATAGTTTCAAAGCGATCTTGTTGAATTGATTGCAAAAGCGTAACACCAAAATCGTGTTTTTTTGCAAAAGTCGTATTGTAATACAGTAAGTTTTCAAGAACGAAATTGAGGCGTTGATCATTCTGATAATATCCGAAAGTCGTACCACCCCTACGGGCATTCGAGTTAGAACTCTGGAACTGTCCACGTCTGTAATCAGTAACATCAGGACCTAAATTCGCACGGTATTTCAACCCTTTCAATAAATTCACCTCAGCGAATAAACTACCAAAATAGCGGCTTGTTCTACGGTCGTCAATCTCACCCGCCGCACTGTTCAACGGCGTATAAATCAATGCATCACCACCTGGTTGGGCAATCACAGCACCTGTTGTAGGGTCGTAAGGAATCGCCACTGGCAATTGGAACACAGCGTTTGAGTAAATATCTGTACCATACTGCTGCGTCGTTAAATTAACGTTGGCAGATGCACCCAATCTAAGCCAATCATTCACACTCCAATCGAGTCCAACACGCGAGCTGTAACGCTGATAGCCCTGTCCTTGTTGAAGCCCTTGTTTATCTAAATAACCGAGCGAGAACGATACGCCGAGTTTATCTGTACCACCTGTAATGCTCAACTGGTGATTTTGCTCGCGCCCCTGTTGCAACGCTAAATCGCCCCAGTTCGTATTACGCACTTTTGACGGGTCGTATATTGCTATACTATCCGTAATCAAACTCTTAGGGTTGTAGGCTTGATAAGCCGCCATACGCGCTTTTTCATCTGCTGTAGCTGGACGTTTTTGAGCTATGCGCGAAGCTTTATCAATCCAGCTATATGCTTGTGATACAGACTCCCACATATTCAAATCTGTGTTGAAATTCTGATAGTCTAATTCAGGATCCGGAAAAGCAGAATTGTACGCTGTTGTCGCATTATTGCGTTTTCCCTCGCGGCGCACCTCAGCGAAGTCGGCTGCACCTAAAGGATTAAACGGCACCAATGGAGACGAAATACCCATCGAACCACTGTATGATATAGAAGTTCTACCCTTCTTACCTTTTTTAGACGTAATGAGAATTACACCATTCGCACCACGAAAACCGTAAATGGCAGTTGCCGAAGCATCTTTTAAAACCTCAATAGATTCGATGTCGGAAGGATTAAAATCATTGATGCTCGAACCATCTGACATTGGAATACCGTCCAAAACATATAGCGGGTTGTTCGTAGCATTTAAAGACCTGTTACCACGAATACGCACTTGAGGTGAAGCACCCGGACGTGCATCTGTTTGTGCTATATCAACACCTGCTGCTTGTCCTTGCATTGCTTGCACCACGTTTGTAGCAGGCACTCTCTCAAGCTCTTTAGTAGTAATCGAAGATACCGAACCCGTTAAATCGCTTTTTTTCACAGTACCATAACCAACGACTACAACTTCTCCGAGAGATTTACCTTCGGACATTTGTACGTTAATGGTAGTTTGGTTGCCAACTGTAATTTCTTGACTATCGTAGCCAACAAACGAAATTACCAGAACGGCACTACCATCAGGTACTGAGAGCTCATAGTTCCCGTTTTCGTCAACAACAGTACCAACTGTTGTACCTTTCACTACAACACTCGCTCCTATCAAAGGCTCACCTTTTTCGTTTGTAATTGTTCCTTTAACAGGAGTAGCTATCTGCTTTGAGCTTTCGGCTTTCAGCCCGCTCGTAGGCTGATGGCTGATAGCTGATGGCTGATGGCTGTTTACAGCATCGGCTAAAAATTGAGCTTTAGCTTGTAAAAACCCAAATGTTGTGATGAGCAACAAGTAGCAGGTTCGTAGTAGTCGTTTTTTCATCATAAGAAAAATTAGTTTAGTTTCAAAATAAAAGTGAGAGAAGTATCTAAAGTTGGTTTATTTTCAAAAAAGCAACAGCAAACAGACTTCCGCTCAAAAACCAAAGTTGCTACTGATTTTTTATGTTTTTTCAAAATTTTTATAAAATAATTCCTTGAGATACAAAGATAAAAATAAGTTTTTCCTTATTTAATATTTCATCGGAAACGTTTCCGATGTTTACTTTTTATCCATTAACTTCTTGTGAAAACGCGATTAAACCCGTTTCAGTTTTGAATAAGTAGATTCCCTTTATTTATAATTTTGGAACTTCATCAGCTAAAGCTGAATTGCTAATCAGTTAAATCTGCGGGAAACTTATCTACCGGAACAGTTACCAATTTTGTTAATTCATTTAATTTTAAAACAGACAGATAACAGCTAAATCAATAGCAAAATATTTTTAAAAAATAAAAAAAATTCAGTCCCAATTAAATTTGCAATTTCATTTTTTTCTAAGAAGCTGTTTAAATTTTCTGTTTTGAGTTGAAAATATTGTATTTTTGAATCAGGGATTTTAAAATTTTTGACATATAGCAGAGCTACATTGAGAAAATTTTGGAATCTTTGATTTAAAAAGACTTATTTTCAGACTAAAGAGAAAGTTTAAACAGCTTCTAAGTGATACTCTCGTAATTGAAACCCACATTTTATTTCATTTAGTAACAAACTGAAAATAATATAAACCCGACTTGAAAGAGGTTGTAAATTTTTGATTTATGAAATGATTGAGAACCGTTTTTATCAAATAAAATACTATTTTGCGGACTGAAAAAAAGTTTAAATACCACACTAGAAAATTAAAAGCTTTAAAATGAAATTACTACAAAAATTTTTATCATCTGCAATGGTAATATTGGGAATGCCATTCGTCGTTTACAGCCAAACTAACACAATATCAAAAGGTATTAGCGTCAACCAAGACAGAATTGAAAAGCGCATCATGGAATATGCGCAATTTGGTAAAGAAGCCAATGGTAAAACCTATTGCGTAGCCTTCAGTAAAGCCGACCAACAAGGTAGAGCATATTATATGGGACTGATGAAAAAAGCGGGTTTGTCTGTTACGATAGATTTCGCTGGCAACATTATCGGCAAACGCAACGGAAAAGATAATTCTAAAAAACCTATCGCTTTTGGTTCACATATTGATATGGTGCCTGCCGGCGGTAATTACGATGGCAGAGTCGGATCTTTCGGCGCATTAGAAGTCATTGAAACACTCAACGAAAATAAAATTGTCACAGAACATCCACTTCAACTCATGATTTTTTCGGATGAAGAAGGCGGTACTGTAGGCAGCAGTGCTTTAGCGGGCAGCATGAAAAAAGAGGCGTTGAAAGTCGTGAGTCAAAGTGGATTAACAATTGGTGAGGGTATAAAAGCGATTGGCGGCAATCCCGATAGTCTCGACAAAGTAATTCTTAAACCGGGCGATTTGACATGCTTTTTGGAATTGCATATTGAGCAAGGTGGTATTTTAGAAAAAGAAAATCTGCAAATTGGTATAGTAGAAGGTATTGTTGGCATTGAACATTGGGAAGTGGTTGTTGAAGGATTTGCTAACCATGCCGGAACAACACCGATGAACGAGCGACACGACGCATTACTCGCAGCATCAAAATTGATAATTGCTGTGAATGAAGTTGTGAACAGTTATGAAGGCAGACATGTGGGAACAGTCGGTAAAATTTCTGCTGAACCCGGCGCGCCGAATGTGATTCCCGGCAAAGTTGTTTTCACACTCGAGTTGCGCGATTTATCAGAATCAAAAATCGCTCAGCTTTTCAAAGATATCCAAACCCGCGCCGAGGCAATAGCGAAGAGTGCAGGTGTAAAAATTACCATCACCAACATGAATGTCTCTTCAAAACCGGCATTGACGGATACCAAAATCCAAAGTCAAATTACGGCTTCAGCTAAAAAATTAGGTTTAACTTACAAGCAAATGCAAAGCGGTGCCGGTCACGACGCTCAAGAAATGGCAGTCATTGCACCAACCGGAATGATATTTATTCCCAGCATTGGCGGTATCAGTCACTCACCCAAAGAATATTCAAAACCGAGTGATATGGCGAACGGAGCTAACGTTTTGTTGCAAACTATTTTAGCACTCGATAAGTAAGTATGGCGGTAATTTTTCAGCTAAAGCTGAATTGTTTATCAATTGAAACGCGGATGAAACGGATTTAGCAGATTTTCACAGATTTCAAAATCCCAGAGCAAAAAGAAATCCGTTTCCATCCGCTAAATCCGTTAAATCCGCGTTTCCATTGATAAACATTTAGCTTTAGCTAAACAATTACATTTCAAGTTACATTTCAAGCGTTTTCTTTTATTATAATTTTCCCACGGATGAAACGGATTTAGCAGATTTTCACTGATTTCAAAATCCCAGAGCAAGAAGAAATCCGTGTCTATCCGCTAAATCCGTTTTATCCGCGTTTCCATTGATTAACATTTAGCTTTAGCTAAAAAAATTAAATTGTATTCACTAATTTTGCTGGTATATTTTTCATAATGAACTTGTTTAAACTTTTTGTTTTTAGGCGAAAATGAGCTATTTTGAATTAGACGATTTGATTTATGAGTGCGTAGCAGTGCTACGGACGAAATGAATCAAAGAAGTATAATTTAAAAATAGCCATTTGCAGCCAAAAGAAATAAGTTTAAACAGGTTCTTCTTCAACAAATTTTATGAACCGTTTTCTCTTAATACTGATCGCTTGCAACATTGCGGTGTCTGCATACCCACAACCAACAAAAATTTATACCAGAGATGACTATCAACGTGCAGAAAACATGATGGGCTACAACACCCAGCAATATATTGATCGGGCTAATGTCAATCCGAATTGGTTAGAAGGTGATAAGTTTTGGTATCGTGTATTGACTAACCAAGGCAGTGAATTTATAGTAGTTGACCCCTTAAAAGGAACAAGAACGGCTGCATTTGACCAGAAAAAATTAGCCGAAGCGCTTGGCACAAACACCGGGCAAAAATATAATCCTTGGATCTTGCCCTTTCAATCTTTCAATTATTCTTTCGATGGAAATGCAATCACTTTCAGCGCAGCTAAAAAAGTATGGAGATATGATCTTAAGAATAATACTATAGCAAGTGATACATCTAAACTAAGTTCCTCTAGCACAAATGAAGCTGGCGGATCTCGTAGAGCTAAGGCAAATGAAGTGATTTCGCCTGACCGCAGCAAAGCGGCATTCATCAAAGATTATAATGTATGGGTGCGCGATACAAAAACAAAAGAACAAAAGCAATTAACAACGGATGGTATCAAAGATTTTGGATATGCGACTGATAATGCAGGTTGGTCGAGCAGTGATGCACCCGTGCTTCGTTGGTCACCTGATTCAAAAAAAATTGCGACGTTCAGACAGGATCAAAGAAATGTAGGTGACATGTATATCGCTACCACCAATGTTGGTCATCCCACTTTGAAAGCATGGAAATACCCATTGCCGGGCGATAAAGAAATTGCCACCATTCAACGGTGTGTTATCAATTTAGATGAGCCTAAAGTTATTTTCTTCAATATGCCACCCGATCAGCACAGAGCTTCACTCAGCGATGATATTTCGAGTAGCGGCACATTCGATGATGTCGATTGGAATCCAGATGGATCGGAGCTCGCATTTCTCAGCACTTCGCGCGATCATAAAAATGAAAAATTGCGCATTGCAAATACAATTACCGGAGAAGTAAGGGATGTGTTGGAGGAAACTGTACCAACTCAATACGAATCGGGGCAAGGCGGCATCAACTGGAGATATCTTGCGGCTACCAAAGAGATTATCTGGTATTCAGAAAGAGATAATTGGGGGCATTTATATTTATACAATGCCACTACCGGCAAATTAAAGAACCAAATCACAAAAGGTAATTGGGTGGTCACGCGTATTTTGAAAGTGGATGATAAAAATCGCGTCATTTATTTTATGGCGGGTGGTCAGCAATCTGAGAACCCCTACTTCACGCAGTTTTGTAAAATTGGTTTCGATGGAAAGAATTTCACCGTACTCACACCCAATCTCGGCACACATCAGGTTTCTATTTCTCCATCCTTTAATTTCTTTATAGATACCTATTCAAAGCCGGACGTAGCACCTGTTACTGTATTGCGCGATATGAACGGCAAACAAATCATTGAATTGGAGAAAGCAGATGTGTCGCGATTGGAAGCAACGGGATGGAAACCACCAACGCCTTTTTCTGTGAAAGCGCACGATGGCAAGACTGATATTTATGGCATCCTGTTCACGCCAACCAACCTGAATCCCAAAATAAAATATCCTGTAATTGATTATATCTATCCCGGTCCGCAAGGCGGAAGCGTTGGCAGTTGGTCTTTTAGCGCTGCGAGAGGAGATAATCAATCATTGGCAGAGTTGGGATTTATCGTCGTTTTAATTGAAGGCACCGGTAATCCTAATCGTTCGAAAAGTTTTCACGATCTGTATTATCCCGATATGAGTGAAAATACTTTGCCTGATCAAGTGGGAGGTATACGACAATTGGCGGAGAGATATCCTTATATGGATACAACAGCGGTTGGCATCTGGGGACATTCCGGTGGCGGTTTTGCTACAGCCGCAGCGATGTTCCGTTATCCTGATTTTTTCAAAGTGGGTATTTCAGAATCCGGAAATCACGACAACCGCAATTATGAAGACGATTGGGGAGAGCGCTATATTGGATTGTTGACAAAAGACACTGTCGGAAAAGATAATTATGAAGCACAAGCCAATCAGACCTACGCTAAAAACCTAAAAGGGAAATTGATGCTGGCACATGGCATGATGGATAATAATGTGCCACCCTACAATACGCTGTTAGTGGTTGAAGCATTGGAAAAAGCGAATAAAGATTTTGATCTTGTTATATTTCCGAACGCTGCGCATGGCTACGGCGCTGATGGTCCGTACATGATGCGCCGCCGCTGGGATTATTTCGTCAAAAACTTATTAGGCGCTGAGCCACCTAAAGAATACAAATTGGAAACTAAGATGGATCCGAGAAATGGGAGTGGGAGATAGGGAGTTTGATTAGAAAGTTTACATTAGTTGTACACAATCAAAGAGCTGAAATTTGCTTAAGACTACGAGAAACTGCTTTTTAGTCGGGAGAGTGATATAAGCAGTTGCTATTTTGTAAGTTTGCGCTGAAATGGTAACGCTATAAGATAGCGATAGTCATTCTTTCGTATTTCATTTTGGGTCAAGATTAATTTTGTCGTTTCTAATTGATTGCCCCGCATCAGAGTTTAGAAAACTTTCTTTATCTTTTAGAATTTCTTCAAGAATTTTGTCTTGCTGTTTTTCTGATGGTTTTGGAAGAGTCTCGAATTCTTTGATTCTGTTTATAAAAAAACTTGTCATTACACCGTCTTCTATTTTTTGAGGTATTTTCAGTTCTCCTGTCAATGGGTTGATTTTTAAATCTGAAATTTTTTCTTCGTCCCCACCTTTCAAAATGCCCCAAAACACAAACCTTAAAAACTTTGCATACACTGCAACAAATGTTTCATTAGGATTGGAAACGATTGTTGCGTCTAATTCTCTTGTAATATAGTAATCAACCCCAGACGCATCGAAGTTATGCGATTTTACTCTGTCAGTAAAGAATAAATAAAAACGGTTGTGTGTCATTGGAAATTTGTAATCTCTCAAGAACATTTTCCATTCACTTTCTGCTTCTTTCAACAAAGGAAGATATGACTGATCGACTATGTTTGGATGATCAATATTCATTAACAATACTCTCCAAAGCAACGACATAGTAAAATAAAAAAGGTTTTCGTCATATTTAAATACTTGTCTGTTTCGTGTCAAGTATGGAACGAAAATATTTTCTGCAAACCATTTTTCTCTTAAACTAAATTGGTGTTCAGCTTTTTGAGATAGCAAATATGTCTTCGGACCGTCTTGCTGTCGTCTGTTTGGTTGAGTGAAATTTCTTAGATACTTTGAACCAGTATCTTTTAAATAGTCAATGGTGAACTTAGGAAATATGTGACTTTCCAAAAGTTCATCTTCTTCGTCATATAGTCTGCAAATTCCTTTCATTTTACTGTCTACTGTGTTGTATGTGTCAGTGCATGCCGCTAAATGTTGTTGCTTTGCGTTCGAGCGGGTTTAGAAGTACAAAATTGTCAAACTACTTCATTGTTTCAGAGTATGTAAATGATGTCGCAATATCTATTGCAAAAAACATAGCCGCTTGATTTTGTCCCTGACAAAATCCTATAATTTTATGGTCTTCAGACCACTAGTAATTAAAGAAAAAAAGCGGAATTGAAATTCAATGACATCGAGAGTACAATAGTAAAACACTTAACTATTTTCTGCTTGTGTTTTGTAGTTCAGGCAAGATTCTGTATTCAATTTTAGATTAGCGGTCTGAAGACCGCAAAAAACTATGATTAAGTCGGAGGATTAATCGAGCGGCCAGAATATATAAACAAATGGCTGCGTTTTTAGAACATGGTATTATAGATGGGAAAGTATAAATTATTTAGTCTTATTTCCGTAACCCAGATAATCCCAACAGTTTTGCATAAAGTCCATTGCATCCTTACGAGTTCTGTGATTTCTATTGCTGAAAAGCCATAACAACCCATTGACTTCTGTATAATCGGCATTACCTTGCATGTCCGAATATATTTTTTCAATCACATTTCTTAATGTCTGAGTGTAATTGCCATATATGAAGTATACATTCGGTACATTATAAACCAAGGATTCGATAAAAAAAGATGAAGCAAGCTTATCAGAGATAACACCTTCGTCAATTAGTCGATAGTTTACTACTTTTAAAATCCTGACCATACGCTTATACAAACGGAATGTCTGTTCTGTCTTTGTTGTTCCATTGGAATAGTGCTGGTTAGGAAAGCTGATAATTTCATGATTGTCGTCTGAAAAGAATTTGATACCTTCTGCTTCCACTATTTGAGGCGTTTTAAATCTTTTCAAAACAAAGCAGGGTATAACATCTGCGGTAACACGGTAAGTATTTCCGTTAACTTGAATGCATTTATTTTTTCTTAAAAGATCTGTGGTAAAAACTGCATTTAAAGCAGCTTGAGTATCGGCTTTTAAATTATCAAAAGTATATCCGGCAAATGTTATTTGAGAATTATATTTGGCCTTGTCAACTTCGGATAACCTTTGCAAGTCTGGATAGTAGGCATCTTCATATCTCATAACAATATCTACATCACTACTCTGTCTAACATTTGTATTGTTTCTGTAAGATCCTTGAAGAAAAATCGAAATCTTACTGCCAAATTTCGCTTTCAATGCATCGGTAACCTGATTAATTGCATTTTGGCATTTTTGATCTTCTGAGGTACTTACCGGTTTAGACCAATTTATTAGTTGTTGTTCAGTGAAATTCATCTCTAAGCGTTTGTATTATAAATTTTTACTTGTTCAAAAAATGAAAGCACCTCTGGTTGAACTGCTGAATAATATCCAGCTTGATCGCCCATTCCTTTAAGAGTTTTCAAAGCACTTCTATGCGCTATATCCATATCTATCATGCCTATATGCTCTTTAGAAAGCTGTGGAGCAGGAATTCGATAGTAAGTACCCGAAGGTTGTATATGCCCAATTATATTAGTAAGAAAAAAATCATTAAAATAAGCTTGCCCATCCATCGAAGCTTGAAAAAGTTTATTTCCCCAATGCCTGTATGATCTGTTTCGCTTAGAAGTCGAGGGCCATCCATTTGGCTGGGTGACACTGGATACCGATAGGATTTTGAAGGTCGAAAATTGCTTTTCATGCCCAACAAAAAATTTTAAAGCTTCCAGCAAACCGCAAAGAGATGGGTTATTTGCCCATAATCCACCATCAGCGTATAAGATGTTATTATGTTCATGTATTGGCAAATAAGTTGGCGCAGCAGATGTAGCGAGGGCCACATCAACCATTTTAATGTTTTTGTCCATAAAAAAGTTTCCCTCCTTATGCGGATATTTAAACACCCTAGGAGTGCCATTAATTAGATTATAACTCGGAATGCATAGTAAATTCTTAGCTTCTCCCATGGTTGTTTCGCCAAACATACCTTCCAATATTTTTCTTAAAGGTTCTGCAGAAAATTTACCTCTCCACAAAAGCTGTTTAAAAAACTGCCATTTTCGTTGAATGTAACGGAGCGATTTATTTTCTGAGACTGGAAATATTTCTTGCCCTTTATTAAAATACATATCAGCAATTTCTTGAGCTGAAATTCCATTACTTAGTGCCAATGCAATTAGGCCTCCTGTTGACGTGCCACAAATCATATCAAAATAATCACCGATTTTCTTGCCTGTCTTTTCCTCTATTCTAGCAAGGATGGATGCGCTATATAGTCCTTTTATACCTCCGCCGTCTATTGTGAGGATTTTGAAAACGTTATTATCATTTGCTTGCATTGATATTGTTTGGATTGCTAGTTTGTTAAAGGTCCCCGTTAGAGATGTGTGTAAATGATACCGAAATATCTATTGCAAAAAAACAGCCTCTTGATTTTGTCTTTGACAAAATCCTATTATTATGTAGTCTTCAGACCGATACTAATAAAGGGAAAAAAGCGGCATTGAAATTCATTGACATCGAGGGTACAATAGTAAAAACGCTCAACTACTTTCTCCTGTGTTTTGTAGTTCAAGCAAGATTTTGTATTCACTTTTAGAGAGGCGATCAGAGGCAGCAAAATAATACGTTTCTGTCAAAAGCCCGAAACAATAGGCTGCATTTTTGGAACATGTTGCGATAGCGGGCTTTAGAACTAAACTTCTTACGAAGAACTGAACTTCCACCTTGCACAAATGCATCTGGGAAGCTAGGAAGCTCCGCTATCGCAATCCCCTTTAGAGGCTGTTTTTTTTCAACTAAGGTCTGAACTCTTAAGGTAGAACGAAAGTTTGTAATGAATTATTTCGTCATTTTGTTTGGCTTGTCCCGAAAATGTTTTGAACTACTGGCTCTAAAGCTGCTCCAATTAAGTAACCAATAATTCCTGCTAAGATAAAAAGCCAAGGTGTTTCTTTTACTAACGCAATTATGCCAGGCACTGTCAAACCGTAAATATTTTTCCATCGAGTATTAACTTTTAGTTCATCATTTTCAACTCTATGTATAATGTTTGCAATAATGTCAACCTTTCGTAACGTTGATATGTGAAGTTTTAAATAATCTTTGTTATCAAATGCAGTTGCTTCTTCTTCACCTGTCAAAGCTGTCACGGTTGTAATATTGTTGCGTTTCGCTAAATTTAGAAGTCGTCCGTTAGGCTCGTTTTTTTCATAACCGAAAGTATAAATCTGTCCAAGAATTATTGGAAAGTCATACTTGAAATCATCAGCAATTTCAAATGTCTGTCCCAATAATATTCTAATTCTATTGTTGATTGCTTCAAACCCATAGTTAGAGTCACGCATATTCCAATGTATCCATTTATGAGCTGGGTATGTCCTTACAAAAGATGAGAACTCATTAAGCATTTCCTTTTCAAGAGTGTCATACTGTGCGTCCGACAAACTATTAAAGTTAACCCCAGAAATTTGAGCCTGTAGATGAATAGAAAAAGATTTGGTCTGTGCAGTCTTTAGATTTCTTATAGAAATGGAAGTTACTCGTGGTGTTCGTCCATGATTAGTTATAAAGGATTCACATGAGTAATGAATAATGTAGCATTTAGCTTTGTCCTTTAACAGTTCGTTAATTAAAGTAAAACCTTCTCGTCTTTCCCTTAGTCGTGGTGAATTGAAAATATTCAATGTTTGAAGTTTTATGTTTAGTTGCTAAAGTTAGTTTTGATCAAATTTTTGATTTTGAAGTTTCTCCTAAAATATGCCTCCAATATTTAGGAGGGTTGCGATTGCAGTAAGTTTTAGAACTAAACCTCATCCTGAGAGCTGAACTTCCACTTTGCACAAAAGTGTCAGCAAAGCACAAAACCCCTCTATTGCAAACCCCTTGTTATATCTTCGCACCTTTGGCTGTTCAATTTATACAATCATGCGTTTTCTTAGTGTATTCTTTGGCAAGTTCGTCATATATTTTTTCAGAGTAATAATCCTTAACTCCACCTTTTGGATTGTCTAAGTTCAAATATCTAGGCTTATGAAATTGGTGATTGTTTTTTAATTTTTTTAGTTTGTTATTAAAGGAGTTGTTAAGCTTGAAGTCTGAAAAAAGCTTTTTGCATGTTTCAGTAACATCATGATAAGTCTGTGTATAAACTGTCCTAAACAAATTATCCTCGTCAATCATAATTCTTTTTACCCCTTCTTCATTTTCGTCATCTGTCAAAATGAATTTTCCTATAACATTATCAACTCGAATCGTTGCATTCTTTTTGTCATTTGAAATTGCAGCTAAAACATCTGCATTTTTTATTCTACATTCATTTATCAAAGACATTTTAAAACTAAACAAAATTGAGTCTTCAATTCCTTCGTCTGAAATTTGTTCTGTGGACTTAATAATGCTCTTTACAAATAACTGAACGGCTTTAGATGATTTTTCAATTTGTGAAGTATTTGAAAGAAAGTCTATAGGTGAGGCTGGTTTTTTAAATCCGATTGGAAGTAGAATTAGATTAGTTTCACTGGCAATGTCAATACCGAAATATTTTAGAAGAAACTCGTGATAGAGTAAAATATTTTTGCTTAGTAAAGAGAAAAGTAAAATATCAATATCGTCCTGATAGAAGTGTATTATATTACAGCGGTACTCATAAATTTTTTCCAGATTTTGTTTAGCTACCGAAAAGTTCTTACCTAACTCGCCTGCGACAAAAGCTACACACTCTTCAAAAGGCTTAGTCGTCCCGTCAGCGTATATGACTTTTACTTTTGGATAATATTTTATGATGAAAGATTTTAAAAGCAGTTCCCAAGAATTAATATTTAGGATAGCACACAACTCGTAACGAAAAGGGAATATCGGTTTGTTATGTATTTCTATACATGCAAGCTGCGATGATTTGCTATTAAGTAAAAGTTTGTCTAAAATTTCCTCCATTATCAATTTTAATTTGTCGGATTTAGTTTCATGTTTGCAATGTCGTCATAGCATGAATGCTTACGAACAAGGCTTTAGACAGGTGGGAATTGTTGTTTGTCCAGTCCAGAACTGAAGCCCAATAAAGAAATAATAGTACAAGAGGACAAATAAAAGCCCCACAGAATTTGGTTCACTGAAACCTCAACTGATAGCGAACTACAGCCAATTATAACAACGTCAAATCTTCTGCATTCAAGGCTTTGCCCTTCATGTGTCATTGCAATGAGCATGTTTATCGTATGATTTTCTATTAATTTTTGCCGAAATATCTGTCGTTTATCGTCCGGGTTGTTGTTAATTTATTTGTTTCGTTTTTGCAAAAAGATTGAGTTTAGTCATTTCAATCATAAAGCATTTTAGAGGAGCAAAAACAGTCTTTGGTGCCGTTAATAAATATTTGCACTCTTCTTATATGAAAGTTTAAATATAAACCTCAAGAATCGAATTTTCAATTCGTTTCACTTTTTAATTTTACAAATATGAAGACAAATATATTGACTTCAATTATTCACCTCTATGGCTTTAACAATATAAAAAGCGAAGTGCTTGATGTCGAGCAGAATTATAAAAAATAATTTTTTCTTTTTAGGTTTTTAATTCCGAGAGTGTAATGAATTTCATTACACTCTTTTTGTGTTTTTAATTCCGAGAGTGTAATGAAAATAATTACACTCTTTTTGTTAATTTTAATCGCAAATTACTTTTTAAAACCGCTACTATTAAAGTAAAAAAAGCGGCATTGAAGTTCATTGACATCGAGGGTACAATGGTAAAAACGTTAGACTATTTTCTGCTTTGTTTTGTAGTTCAGGCAAGATTCTGTATTCACTTTTAGAGTAGTGGTCTGAGCCTGAAAAATATTACGTTTCGATCAGGAGGCCGAAACAAGCGGCTGCGTTTTTGGAACATGTGTTATAGCGGGTTGCTTGGTAAGATATTTTGATGTTTCGTTTTTGGCTAAGAGTGTGTTTAAATTTTTATTTCGTCCGAAATTAAGTCTTTAAAATTTTACTTAGCACGCGCTTTGCATTACCTCCCATAATTTTTTCTACCTCTGAAGGCGAAAGACCTTTTGTTTTAAGCGCTTCGGCAAATGTTGGGAATTGTTCATAGCTTGAAAGGACTGGTTTAAAATTGCCGTCCATATCGGTTCCGATACCTACATGGTCGAGACCTACAACTTCAACAAGACGCAAAGTATTATCAACATATTCTTCGAAACTTTTATTAAATCCGGAAGGCCAAGCACCGATAATACCACCAGTCTGTGCGATTAGCTTTGCATGGTCTTTTGAGATAGCTCTTTTGGCAATCGGTCGGTCAGCCTCCATTTCTAAAATGCTGTGCGATATCATAACTGGCGAATTAGTCAACGAGACTACGTCTTTCACCGTTTTATAATCGGCATGCGCCAAATCAATCAACATTCCGAGTTTATTCATTTTACGCACTACCTGCTTACCAAATGCAGACAAACCATTGTTAATTGGTTCTGATGTTTGCAGGTCACCCACTTTATTGGGCGCATAGTGAACTAATTGAATGGAGCGAACACCATCCTGAAATGCTTCATCCACCTTGTCGGGATTCTCTTCCAAAAAATCGCCACCCTCTACTGAGAGAAAGGCTGTTACTTTATCCCTATTGTTTAGGTCCGTTTTCTTTTCCCCTATTTGAATTGATGTGTTACTGAGATAATCCTTCATAACTTTCATCTGCCGCTTGTATTCTATCCATGCTTCACCTTGAGCAAACTTTCCTGTTATAACTACCCCTGATGCGCCTGGTTTAATCAATGGTGCATCAGCAACTAATGAAAAAAAGGCTCCTCTCAAATGCGCATTCTTCATTTCACTAACTGTCTTTGTAGTGCCTGCCTCTCCAAAACCACTGCCTGAGTTTGCAAATAGGCGTCCGGGATGGCAGTGAAGATCAAAGGCGAAATACGAACTTGGCTTTTGAGTTTTTGTTAAAGTACCACATCCCTGAAGCAACAAATATCCACCAGCAATGGCTAATGCGTTTTTTAGAAATTCTTCTCTTGTTTGCATATATTTTAGATTACGTAATCTCTTTTATTTTCACGCTTAATTCGGTCAGAGACAAAAGCAAGCGGCGGCGTGTTTGCAAAAGATTATGCGCCATTAATTCAAGTTTCCTTATCTTTAATACCGACATAGTACCAGCGAGAGTCGAGTAGGCAAGGGCATTTCAGCCCAAGCCGCTCACAGAACCGTACTTGACAGTCTCCCATCATACGGCTCTTGTTATTCAACCATTGCCTT
>JAYWBA010000275.1:0-3139 GCA_043781915.1 Saprospiraceae bacterium | reverse complement strand
CCTGTGCTAAAGGAACTAAAACGGAGTTTTCTAAACAAATAATGGGCACATGGCAACTCATTACTGGAACTTTGATTGAAAAAAAAGATACCGTGATTACACATTACGACAAAAATATCAGTTTCATTAAAATTATAAATGCAACCCATTTTGCTTTTCTACAACATGATTTAAGCAAAGGTAAAAAAGCAGATTCAACTTTCGCAGCAGGTGGTGGAAAATATTCACTTAAAGACAATCAATACACAGAGTATTTAGAATATTGTAGTGACAGAAATTGGGAGGCGCATGATTTTAAATTTACCATAGAAATTAAAAATGACACGCTCATTCAAAGCGGCGTTGAAAAAATTGATAGCCTGGGAATAAATAGATTGAACATTGAAAGATATATCAGAGTGTCTCAATAGAATTTCAAGCTTTTTAATTTACTTTTTTATGCAATAATATGAATGTTTTATTAACTGGTGCAACGGGTGGATTAGGGTATAGAACTATCGAAAAGCTCATTGCAAATCAAGATATTGAACGCATTATTGCGACTGGAAGAACTATAAAACCCACGCATTTTATTGAAAACTCAAAAGTAAAATACGAATTAGGCAGTTTGGAAGATATTGAATTCACGCAAATATTAGTAGGGCAAGTTGATTGTATTATTCATGCGGCTGCTCTTTCATCGCCTTGGGGACGCTACGAAGAATTTGAAAATGCCAATGTGCAGAGCATGAAAAATCTGTTAACAGCCGCTAAAAAAACGGGCATCAAACGATTCCTTTATATCTCAACACCGAGTGTTTACGTTGATTTCAAAAATAGATTTAATGTTAGCGAATCGGATGAACTTCCTCGAAAATTTGTAAATGCTTATGCCAAAACCAAGTACGAAGCAGAATTACTTCTAAAAAAATCCAATCTTCCTTACGTCATTTTAAGACCGCGCGCTTTGGTCGGACGCGGTGATTCTGTTATTATGCCGCGATTGATCAGAGCATTTAATGAGGGAAAACTTAAAATAATTGGCGATGGAAATAATATTGTTGACTTAACTTCGCTGTCGAATGTAGCAGATGCGATAGAATTATCTTTGTTTATAGGTTCAAGCGGCATTAACCAAACATATAATATTACTAATGGCGAGCCTATAAAAATGTGGGAATGTATCGAAACAGTTCTTTCTCAGTTAGGATATACTTTGAACAAACAAAAAATTCCGTTTGCAGTTGCTAACTTCGCTGCGAAACTAATGGAATTAAAATCTAGAATAACAAATTTTAACGAGCCAGCCTTGACTGTTTATAGCGTAAACACCTTGGCGAAATCATTTACTTTAGATATTTCAAAGGCAAAAGATCTATTGGGTTATTCACCCAAAATGTCAACTGATGAAGCGCTTGTAGAATTTATAAACTGGTATAAAGAAAATGAAAAAAGTTGAATTAACGCTTAGTTATGCTGGATTTTGTTACGCCAAAGAAAAGTATTCCATTAAAGGCGGTGGTAATTTTTTGATTAAGTTTCAGGCACTATTCGGGGTGATTTTTCATTCTAACATGGGTTGGATTTTATACGATACAGGTTACACAACAAGATTTTACGATGTCACAAAAAACTATCCGAATAAAATTTATGCTAATGCCACTAAAGTTGAAGTAACTGAAACACATGAGGTAAAAAGCCAACTAAAAAAAATGGGCTTGTCGCCATCTGATATTAAACACATCGTAATTACACATTTTCATGCAGATCATATTGGTGGATTAAAAGATTTCCAAGAGGCTACTTTCTATTGCTCTAAGAAAGCATTTAACCACTTGGAAAGTATGTCTCAATTTTGGGGATTTACAAAAGGCATTTTAAAAGACCTTATTCCATCCGATTTTACAACGAGGCTAAAATTTATTGAAGAATTTTCAACTAAAATTCCAGATGAAATTTTTGGGCATAAATACGATTTATGGGGAGATGACTCAATGTTCATTTACGAATTACCGGGTCATGCAGCAGGTCAAATAGGTGTTTTGTTAAAAACAGAAAAAAATACTTACTTTCTCATTGCAGATGCTTGTTGGAATAGAAAATCGTACACTGAGCTGATACTTCCACCACAAATTGTCAGAATATTTATTGATTCTTGGAAAGGTTTTAAATACAGCCTGGGCAAAATAAACGCATTTCACAATAAATATCCAGAAGTCATTATTGTGCCAACGCATTGTTCGGCAACAACTGATTCAATTGTGAATTGTGTATTGTAAATTTTCAACACTTAGCACTCGTTAAATGCGCTTTAAGTTCAATATCGTCATTTATTTACTTCAAATAAAATTGAATAAGTGGCTGCACCAACACAGTTTCACTTTTTCGAGACGGCGAATGCTGAAAAACTTTTACGCCAATTGCAGTAAATCGGTTTTTTATTCGCCATTTATCAAAAAAAATAAAAGTATTGTTGATTTCCCGATACTTAATAAATCGTTGTTTATGTCTCATTTTGATGACATCAATACCGTCAACATTAAACTCGAAAATGCTTTAGAGGTAGCTTTAAAATCCGAATCCTCGCGTGACTTTTCGCCAACAATTTCAGGCATAACAGTTGGTTTATCATCGGGGACAAGTGGAAATCGTGGCGTTTTTTTAGCGAGCGAAAAAGAACGCGCCTATTGGGTAGCGCTCATTTTAGATAGGGTAGTGGGCTTTTCTTTCAAAAAAAGAAGCGTGGCTTTTTTCCTACGAGCCAATAGCAATATTTATGATTCCGTCAAATCAAAAACACTTTTGTTTCAATTTTTTGATTTACTTAATCCCATTGAAGAACATATTCATCGTTTAAACGCTTTGCAACCCACTATTTTAGTTGCTCAACCGAGTATGTTGATTGAATTGGCACAATGTATCAACGAAAATAAATTGCGAATTGCGCCCACAAAAATTATTTCTGTCGCTGAAGTTTTAACACCTGAAGATAAAAACTATTTGGAGAAGGTTTTTAAACAAACTATCCATCAGGTCTATCAATGCACCGAAGGATTTTTAGCGAGTTCGTGCAAATTTGGAACGCTGCATTTTAATGAAGATTTTCTGATTATCGAGAAGAAATACATTGGTAGAGACGCGATTCATCGCGTCTCACTTG
>JAYWBA010000274.1:0-23174 GCA_043781915.1 Saprospiraceae bacterium | reverse complement strand
ACGCTGTAAAATATGCACATAGCGATGTTGTCAACGTTGAAGTGAGTATTGAAGCCAATTGTTTTAAAATGTGCATAAAAGATTTTGGTAGAGGGTTCGATAAAAACCATGTCTCTCACAGCTTTGGCGTCATCAGTATATGTGATCGTGCTAAAACATTGAATGGCAGCGCACAAATACACTCAGAAATTAATAAAGGTACAACCATTGAAGTGGAAGTGCCTATACCGAAATGACGTGATTACGTCATTTCAGAACTTATAGAAAACTTTTAATTTTGTTTCTATTTATTAACAAATAACATTGCTATGGTATGAAAACGCTGGTGAAAATTTTAATTTTTGAGGATGATGAAGAGATGCGCGATGGTTTAGCGTGGCTAATAAAAAACCATACGCAGTTTGAACTATTGGGCACTTACCCCGATGCCAATAATGTTCAGAACATCATTCAGCAATACGCCGCTGATATTGTTTTAATGGATATACAGATGCCAGGCATTAGTGGCATTGATGCGCTTAAAATAGTTAAAGCCTTAAAACCCAATACGCACGTTATTATTTTAACCACTTTTGAAGATGAAGACAATATTTTTAACGCCATTAGTTATGGAGCATCGGGTTATTTGCTTAAAACAAATGTCACGACGGAAATTGTAAAAGCGATTTATGAAGTATTAGATGGCGGCTCGCCTATGAATGCCCGCATAGCGCGCAAAGTAATGCGCTATTTTTCAGACTTGAAAGAACTTAAACTTGATTACCATTTAACTACCCGCGAAAAAGAAATTCTCACTCACCTTAGCGAAGGGAAAAGCGGTAAAATGATTGCCAAGGCACTTTTTATTTCTGAACAAACGGTCGGTAATCACATACGGCATATTTACGAAAAATTACATGTGCATTCTCGCGCAGAAGCTGTTTCTAAAGCTTTTCGAGAAAAACTTATTTGAACACATGAGAAAAAAATGACGTATTTACGTCATTGCGTGATGCGAAAATATGATTGAATTTTGTGGGGTGATTCAAATTATCTCATTCTAAACAAATTTAAATACGTAATTCAATTTTATACTCCGAGCTATAAAGGTGAATACCTCAAATGTGATAATTTATTTGCTGGGTTTTAAACGACGGAAAGTTATGGTTTGACTTATGTGAAAACATGAAAAACTAAAGCTGATGTAAACATTTTACAACATGAAAAGTAACTGACGATTATTGTACGAATCTGTTCAACTGAAATTTACAGCTAAAAGGGAAATTAATATCTAAACTTCTTCTTACTGTACGCTAATACAACTGCAATTATAGCAAGCACTAGTTAACTGCTGATTACTGATTTTAATTTGATTTTTTTCAGATTAAGTTCTTTTATTCTTGTAATTAATACATCTCCTTATTTTATTTTAAAAAAGAGTCTCAAATCTGTTCTAAATTTTAATTATTTAAAATATTAGCTCGGTTTTTATAAAATTCAAATGTGTTTAAATTCATGAAAAAGATGAAAATACTAATTTCATTAACTATTGCGATACTTACCAGTTTTCTTTCCTTTTGTCAACAATTTGATACGAGTAAAAACGCAGAAAAACCGGACACTAGAACAACTGTCGCTCAAACGGAAGGTGCAAAAAAGAAATCCTTACAAACTTCAACACTTGATCAACCTTCTAAAACTCAACAATCTGATTTAGATAAAGATAGACCCAATGCGGATAAAAACAGGGATATTAATTGGCTTGAAACGTTTCTTATTTTGTCACCAATGTTTTTTTCAGGTTTTGTCTATTTACTTCTTTTTAAAGAATTTAAAAGAGTAGGATTTAGCATAAATGACGCTTTAACAGAGTTTCCAAGTACTGATTTATTGAAAGCAGTGACAGATGCGAATAATACTTTGAATAATTCAAGTCTGCCAAATCCGACAAATGCGGCAAATCCAGCAAATAATCAAAATGTATACAACAATGATCTTATTGATAGGTTTTCTAAATCAAGTAGCAGTCGATTAATCGCTTTTATTACAACGATTTGTGTGATTACGCTTTCAATTTGTTTCGCAGGTTTTTATATGTACTTATATATTAAACACGATGAAGTCGCTGAGTTTGATCATTTAGGTAAATTTTTATTGGCATTAGGTGTTGGTGTAGTGCCTTATGGTGTGAACAAAATCTCTGAGATGTTTAAATAGATATTACTGCACTATAATTTTATTTACTATTTTAAAAAAAAGAATTTTTTACACGTAATAAAATTTTATATCATTTAATAAAAAATGTTTGCCAATATTATTTTATTGCTTTTTTAAAAGTTTGTCTGAAATTGCGTTTATTCACGATTTGTGAAGCAAATCCTTATAGATTTCTTAAAATGATACATAATGGTACAACTAAAACTTTTTTTTCTTTGCCTTTTAATCTCAAGTTGTTGCGCTGTCAAGTATAATGTTTCCTTACAAGCAGACAGTAAATGGAGAGATGTATTTGCTAACCAATCAGGGACAAATATTTCCATCGAAATAACAAAACTTACTGGCGTACAATGTGTAAGAAAAGAAACTGATTCTACAAAAATTCGATTAGTTTCGGTTAGGATTTTTGATGGTGAACCCAATGCGCAACTACCAAATCCTCTAGATGATGGTATTACATTTACTGGGATACTTGATTTAACTCTTGACGGCTCAACAAAAATAATTAATGTACCAACAGGGATTAAAATTATAGGACTATCTTCTCAAAATTGCTCAATCATTAAAATAAAAAAAAGAATACTATTTTTCAAACAATTAAAAAATAAATAAAATGGCGCAAGACAAAAAAATTATGGATGCACTATGTGCAAAATTGTATGCAATTTTATCTGCGGGCGACAATGTAAATAATGTTCCTCTTGCAGGTAGAACATTAGTTTCTTATTGTAGTCCAGGTATCCCGTTGGCTATTTCCGATGTTGATTTTGGATTTTTGTCACAAAATCAAAACCAGTTTGACGCAGCTTCTGCATTTTTTAATTTGGTTGATACAATCCCAAATCCCACAGGGTTTTGGTCAACTTCAAACACTAAAATGAGTAAAGAATATGAAAAAGTATTGACTACAAAAATTTTACCCATAACGAACTTATCGCAACAAGAACTTGATATGTTAGATAGGGCAAAAAAGATGTTGAATCAGGATACACAAGTATTGGATATATATACTGGACAAACAAGGATTGTTACTGGTGACACACCTTTATTTGAAAGATATAAGGCCTTAAAGACATTGTATGAAAATGCAGTACTATCTTACAATAGTCTTTATTTTAATTCGTTAAACGCTAGCGACCAGCGGTCTAGAATAGAATGGAGCATAAATGAACCAGTTTATAAATCAAGAGTACAAACCGCTTATCAAACTTGGCTTCCAGTAAAACAAAATATTGAACAAGCCTTAAGCATTATTGAAAACCTTGACGGAAGGGGTGCAACAAAATATTGGAGTGAATTATTAGAAGATTTTAATAATGCAAAGCAGGCTGGCGGCTCTATAGGGGAGGAGATTAGGCTTACTAAATATTTTCCAGATTCATTTTGGGATGAAGCACATAAGGATTCTTGGACAAAATTTTCATTTAAGTCAAGCGAGATTAATACAATAGATACTCAAACATCATCAAGCTGGGGAGGCGGTGCAAGTGCTTCATTTGGCCTTTGGAGTATAGGAGGAGATGCGTCTTATTCATCTCAATCCAAAACATATAATAGCGATTCAAATAATCTGAATATAGATGTCGAATTGGTTAAAATTCCTATCAGAAGGTCTTGGTTTGATGGTGGAATTTTTAAAAGCAGGGGTTGGCAATTTGACCCTAATATAAATCGTGATTTATTAAGCGATGGTGGACAACCACCAAAAGGGACTCTAATAGGATATTGCACTTCAATAATTGTGGCAAGGAATTTAAACTTATATATGGACTTAAGCTCAACAAGAGACTCCTATGTAGCTAGTCAATTTTCAAGTTCTATGAAAGCTGGTTGGGGACCATTTTCAATACGTGGTAACTATACAAGGTCAACACAAGCATCAACTCATAATTTTAGTTTTGATTCTGGCGCAATATCTTGCCCTGGAATGCAAATAATCGCTTTTGTAAATGAACTTTTGCCATTATCACCTAATCCTGATCCAAATTTAAACTGGCCTCATTAACATTGACTGTAGAAAACATTAGTTTTGGCATTATTCGGGTTTACTGAAGTACAAATCAAAAGTTGTACTTCAGTATGCTTTTGTTTCAGTTTGACTGTATTTTATTGAGCTTTTTGTTATTTTCAACTTCAGTTTTTGAATTGGAATTCAGTTACGAGCTGACGGAATTCTAATTCCCCAACGACGCTAATTCCTAAAATGTTATGCGTCACTGATTGCACTATGTTATCAAAAACGCAAAACTTGGACAGGCTATTTGCGAGGATAATCGTGAACTAACATAAACCGTTCATAAAATGCAAGCGATAAAATATCGAATCATCCATTAATAAGAAAAAAAATCCGCATTAAACGATTTAAAATCGTCTTCAGAATCTCTCCTTCCTATCAAGCAAATCAAGCCATCTTTTCTTTTATAGGTTATCTGTGCACCGAGTACGGGATATTGAGGCTCTTCTTTAAGTATTATATCTTTGTCCGAATCTGTTATAACAATTTTGCCACGCCAAAATTTAAATCCTTGCTTTTTAATCTGATTGATAAATAAGGCATAATTAGCATAGGATTTGGTTATGCTAAAACCAATGACCTTGTCATCGTTACTTGAAAACTCACAGTGCGCACGGATGCTTTCTAATTTTTTCTGCACCTGGGATGTAGAAAAAATTTCTTTACCCATTCTATTCTTTTTTTTAAGAAGTTCATCTTCTATAGTTTTGAACGGTGTATTCAAATAGCTCACAATTTCTTTAACACTGAATTCAAAATCGGGTGTTGAGGCTGTGTGGTTTTTTGCACCAGAACGTGTCGTTGTTACCAATCTCGAATTAGGTTCAGATTCTGACGATTTGTAATCGAGGTTATTCTTATGTTCGCACGTATAAAAATTTATTAATAAATATGCAATGATTGGTATAAATCTAGAAACCTTATTAAAGTCAAAATTATAATTCCTCTCATATCTGTCACTATCGTAATTATTGTTGCTATCATATTTATACTTAGGTGGTGGTGGCGATTGTTCATTCGACTGTGATTTATGATTTGAATTGTTTTCTGCGCCAACTGTTTGTGCTTTTCTAAAATTTCTGTATTGAGCGTCATAATCAGCTTTTCTTTTAGGGTCACCCAATATAGAATAGGCTTCGTTGATGCGCTGCTGCCGAACGGTCGAATCGGGATTATCTCGATTTCTATCGGGGTGATATTGAAGCGATAATTTCCTGTACGCTTTTTTAATGTCTGTAAGGCTGGCTCCGAATGGCAACCTAAGTGCTTTATAGTAATCGAGGAATTCCATGTTTTATGTAATTGGAAGCCATTTTTGGTTTAATTATGATACCTCAATCACAGTGTAATACAACAAACATTAACAATCGCGAGTTCGATTTAATCTAAAAATCTTGCGTTTTTTACAGTGTTTTTAAGCGAAGATTATTAGTGCTGCTCGCAATAATTATTCAAAAGATGACCGCGCTTTTGCAAATCAAAAAACAAAACCTCCGAATTTTACAACAGTGTAAAATTCGGAGGTTTTGTTTTTTCAAGTCCAATACATTTCGAGCATTAACTTGTGAGTTCTATTATAGGAGAAAAATCTGAAAAGACACGTGCTCGCTTCGCCGGCACGTATCTAAGAAAAAATATTTGTTCTACCAAATCTTCACCCTCTTTTCAGGTGCGCGCCACATCGCATCGGTTGGTTTAATATTAAACGCTTCGTAGAATTCGGGTACATCGACAAACGGCGCATTGACGCGAAATTTAGCGGGTGCGTGAACATCCGTCATAATAGCGCGCGCTAAACTTTCTTGCGTTTGTTGGTCGAGCCAACCTAAAGCATAACCTAAAAAATAACGCTGCAACGGCGTATAACCTGCAATTTTTTTATTTTGTTTGTATTGTTCTGTTTTTTTGAAAGCTTTCAAACCCAAAACAATACCACCTAAATCCGCAATATTTTCACCTTGCGTCGCTTCGCCGCGAATGTGCATTGTGTCAATCGCCACAATTTCGTTGAATTGATCGATGAGTTTGAGCGTTGCTGCCGTAAATTTAATCGAATCGGATGGTTGCCACCACATAATTAAATTTCCGTCGGCGTTAAATTGTCTGCCTTGATCGTCGAATCCATGTGTAATTTCATGTCCAATCGTTGAAGCAGCCACATAACCATACGCAACAGCATCGTCAATTTCTTCATCTTTATAATTCGGCACCATTAAAATAGCGGCAGGTAAAACGATTTCATTATTACTTGGATTGTAATACGCATTGTAGGTTTGTGGTGTCATATCCCACTCCGTTCTATCTACCGGTTTGCCGAGTTTTGAATTTTGGTAATTGAACCACCATTTATTAGCGTTAATGGTGTTGCGCGCATAACTTTTTCCATCAATCTGCATGGCAGAAAAATCTTTCCATTTATCTGGATAACCTACTTTAGGTGTCACGCGTTTGAGTTTATCAATGGCGCGCGCTTTTGTTGTGTCACTCATCCAATCCAAACCTTGAATTTCTTCTGCAAAAGCTGTTCTGACAGCTTCCACCATATCAGTATAGCGCGTTTTAGCTTTTTCAGAAAAGAAAGACTTTACAAATAATTTACCGAGTGCATCGCCCATTTCGCCTTCTTGCGCATCACTGACGCGTTTCCAACGTGGTTTTTGCTCTTTACGTCCGTAGAGTTCTTTGCCAAAAAATGCGAAATGTTCTTTATCGAATTTGCTGCCGAGCGTTGAAGACAAATCTTTCACTAAAAACCAAGTGAGGTAATCTTTAATATCGGATAAAGAATAATAGCCGACCATCTTCTCCACTTGCTCTAAATATTCTGGTTGTCCGACAACAACACTATCGACATTAACACCCAATAATTTAATAAAATCACCGATTTGAATTTGAGACACTTTTTTCTCTAAATCCGTTATTTTAAATTTATTGTAATTGGCTTGTGGGTCGCGCGTTTCTTCAATGGTACGGTGTTTTTTGGCTAAAAACGTTTCTATCTCAACAACATGCTTAGCTTTTGCATTGGCTGTTGTTGTATCATTACCGAGCAAAGCAAACATATTAGCGATATGTTTTTCATAAGCTGCTCTGATTTTAATGTTGCGCGCATCGGTTTTAAAATAATAATCGCGATCGCCCAGACCTAAACCAGCTTGATAAATATGAAACGTATAAGTATCGCTCTGTTTTTCATCTTGCTGTGCACCACAATACATGAGTGGATAAATTTGCATCTGCATCATGTTGGCGATAACAGGCAATAAATCTTCCAATTTACTAACATTAGCAATGGCATCTAATTCGGGTTTAATAGAAGCCAATCCATTTTTTTCTATCTCAGTCGAATCCATCCCTGTGCGCCAAAAATCATAAATTTTCTGTTCTATCTGTCCTGGCATGAGGGCTACTTTTCCCAAATTTTCATTAATAGTGCGCTTTTTAGCATAAATATCTTCATATAAAACGCGTCCAATGCCCCAACTCGACTCTGTAGATGGTATCGGATTGCGTTTAAACCAGCCCCCATTGGCAAATTGGAAAAAATCTGTTGCAGGCGAAGTAGTGTTGTCTATGTTCGAAGCTACTACATCTGGTTTTTGAGCAAAGGTGGTTGTTGAAAGCGTTAGAAGTAAGATTAACGCCCAGTGAAAATTTTTCATAAGCACTCCGGATGATTTTTAATAAATGAGAAACCAAAAGTAAATTTAATTATCGAATAAACGAATAGATTGTCATTAAATTTTGAGTTAACTATTTAGCTAAAGCTAAAATGTTCATCAATGGAAACGCGGATTTAACGGAGATTCACGGATTTTCGCCGATTTTATAAAAACCCGTGTTCATTTGCGTATTTCAGTACAATCCGCGTTTCCATTGATAAACACCTAAGTAGTCAAATTTTGAGAAATTATGTTCGTTCTGTTTAAAGTTTAGAGATAGAAATGATAGTTGAGAATAAATTTTCATAATAAACCAAATTTATCCCTGCAAATTTAAATTATTATTTTAAATTTGCAGGGATAAATTTAAAATGGCACACACATATTTCAAAAGATTAGCAGAAGCGAATATAACGCGACTCGCAGATAATTTTCCATCAGTAGCAATTGTTGGACCGAGGCAGGTTGGCAAAACTTCTTTGGTTAAACATCTTTCAAGCATTGCTGCTCAAGAAATGATTTATTTAGACTTAGAAAATCCAGCCGATTTAAATAAGTTGAGCGATCCAATGCTGTTTCTCAGTCCTTTAAAAAATAAAACGGTTGTTTTAGATGAAATTCAACGCGTACCACAACTTTTTCCCATTTTGCGTGGGTTAATTGATGCGCACCGCGAAGCAGGTAGATTTATTTTGTTGGGTTCAGCATCGCCTGAATTAATTCGAGACAGCTCGGAGTCTTTGGCAGGAAGAATTGCTTATTATGAATTATCGCCACTTTGTTTTGAAGAAATTAAAGATTATTTTACCTATCAACAACACTGGCTTCGGGGCGGATTCCCAAATAGTTTACAAAGTAAAACGGATGCTATAAGCATTGAATGGCGCGAAAATTTTATTCAAACTTATCTCGAACGCGATTTACCGCTGCTGGGTTTGAGTGCAAATCCAGCATTAACGCGTCGACTTTGGACGATGATTGCGCACCTCAACGGTCAATTACTCAATTACGAATCTCTGGGCAATTCATTGGGTGTGACATCACCTACTATTAAAAAGTATCTCGATTTTTTTGAATCCGCATATCTCATTCGACGCGTTCAACCTTGGTTCGTTAATATTTCTAAACGTTTAGTCCGTTCGCCCAAAATTTATATTCGCGATACTGGTATTTTACACGCACTTTTAGCCATCGAAACATTTGAAAACCTGCAAAGCCATGTAGTATTTGGCGCATCGTGGGAAGCTTATATTATTCAAGAGATTGCCAGCATTTTACCTCCACGGTACGAAATGTATTTTTATCGGACGCAAGATGGCACAGAAGCTGATGTTGTGATTGTTAAAGCAGGCGTTCCAGAATTTTTAATTGAAGTAAAATACAGTTCTGCGCCAAATATCACTAAGAGCATGGTTATTGCTTCCCAAGATTTAAAAACGCGCAGAAACATCATTATTGCACCCGTTTCAGAAAGCTACCCACTCCGAGAAGGTTTTGAAGTGATGCCATTTTTTGAATTACGTACACTTTTTGTATAAAGACAGCTTTTAGTGTTGCGTCTCGGTACTATGTGTTCATAAAAACGTGCCCTTGTTCAAGTCTCGTTTATAGCTTTCAGCTATAAACTAATACTCGAACGAGTGGGTGCCAAATGCGCAGATAAACATTCAAACAGAATTTTTTAGATTGATCACTTCTTTCACCCAGATTTTATGGCGTTTCAGAGGATATAAAAACCAATTTTTTATTTTCGTTCATGTTAAATGTAACAAACGGTGCTACAATGAAAATTTTATTGTAGCACCGTTTATTACATTTAAGCGGGTGAAGTTGAGAAATTTATTTTTTTTCAAATACAAAAACCAAGCAGCACTACTTCCTCGTAATTGATAAAAAATAAGATGCGCATCAAGTTTTTTAACTTCTAATTATTTTTATCCTAATTTTAAAAATTTAATTGAATGACAAATTCCACACAATTTTATCTCAAAGCGAGCTTTGTTTTAATGCTAATGACTGCTATCAGTTATTTTGGTGTTGAGACACGCTTTTTAGAGGCATCGAGCCATCGCGAAGCGCCGCTTATTTCTAACGACCCTTTAGCAGACAACACTGACTTGTATGCTTTTAGAAGCCCTGATGCGCCGAACACAGTGACGATTATTGCCAATTACATTGGTTTAGAATTACCACAAGGCGGACCTAATTACGCGACTTTCGGCGAAGATATTCGTTACGAAATTCACGTAAAGAACAATTCAGCAGTTTTAGGCGACGATATTACGTATCGTTTCACGTTTAAACGCGTGAATGAAGACCCAACAACATTTTTTAACATCCGTTTAGGCAAACAGAATTTAAAAGCGACGTACACTTTAGAACGCAAGCTCGCAGCAGAAACAGCATTTACAACCATTATTACCAATGGTGCAGTTACACCGCCAAACATTGGACCTCGTTCAATTGACAATGCGACTTTAGGTTTGGGTAAATCGTACGATCAACTCATTAAAGATGCTACTTTAACTTCAACTTCTAGTATTGGAGAAAAAGTTTTTTGTGGACAAATGGACGATCCGTTTTTTGTTGACCTCGGTGGTATTTTCGATTTAGGTCAGACACGCGCAGGTAAAGCATTAGATGGTGTAGGTTGCACAAACGTTCACGCTATCTGTTTACAAATTCCGATTGCTTTCTTACAAAAAGATTTAAAAGCAGTGAGTGCCGCTAAGAACATTCTTGATGGTGATTATACCATTGGCGTTTGGGCTTCAGCAAGCCGCCCTGCTGTTAGAACTTTAAGTGTTATTGGCGATAAACCTACAACATCTGGCGATTGGGTTCAGGTTTCGCGTTTGGGTATGCCTTTAACTAACGAAGCTGTTATTCCGATTGGTGCAAAAGATAAATGGAATTCAGGTAATCCTTATTCTGGTGAAAGTGCATTCGAAACGTATATGAGTAATCCAGAATTAGCGCTTTACATGGATGACCGTTTATTCGGAACTGCTGTACCAGCATTATCTAAATTGCGCATTCAAACAAAATCTCAAACTGTTTTAGGTGCTGTTGATTTTGGTAACACTAAAGATGGCTTGTTTGTCATAAAAGGAAATGCTGCAGCTGCAGGAACTGCTTTAGATGATGCTGTTTTTGGTAATTATTTATTGCGTAAAGGTGCTCCGCGCTCAGTTGATATTGTTCCAATTTTCCACGCAGGTGTTCCGAATATCGCTCCTTACCAATTAGCCACTGGAAAAACAGATGGCAACCCATTAACTGCTGGCAAACCGTTTATTAATAACTTTTTACCTTCTTATGCTAATGGTACTGATGTGCGTTTCGGCGATATGCTTCGTTTAAACATGGCAGTGCCGCCAACTTCGCGTACAAGTGCTGCTTTCAGCAGTGAAGGTTTAATTGCTGCTGCCGTTTCTGGTTTGACAGATACAACTTACAATAAAACTAAAGATTTACAAGCTATTCCGAATATGGATGGTTTCCCTAACGGACGTAGATTGGAAGATGATGTAACGCGTATTGAATTACAAGCTGTTGGTGGTGCCGTTTTAGCTGCTGTTGGATTATGGTACGATGATAGACCACTTGGTGCTTCGCCACTTACGCCAAATTTATTGGGCGTTTTGACTTACACTACGGGTGTTGAGAAAAACGATAAAGCATTTGTTACTTCATTCCCATATTTAGCTGCTCCTCATAATGGTTTTGGTCCGTGTGGTGGCGTAGTTGCTGGAACAATTTTTAATGATGGTACAATCACAGGTTTGAGAGACCCTGTTACTGCTTCGGGTTTGGTTGCTAAAGCTTCTATGAAAACCTTGCAAAATCCGTTTAAAGATGAAGCCGCACTCACTTATCATTTAATAGAAGATGGACATGTTACTGTTCAACTCTATGATATAACAGGTAAATTGGTTTCAATCCTTGAAGATAAAAACCGCACAGCGGGCGATTATGAAATTAAATGGCAAGCGGGTGGTGCTGCACAAGGCACTTATTTAGCGCGCATTTTAGTGGATGGTCGTTTTGCGCAAGCGGTTAAGATTACACACGTTAATTAATTAAAGAATTCAACCTAATGGCTGCAAGGTAGCTCTGTGGTTGAATTAGAATGTAGAAATGAAAAAGTTATTTTGTATTTCTACTTCATAAAGTTAAGTTTGTAGTTCGATAAGGGTTCAATTATTTGAACCCTTATTTTTTGTCATAAAGGGACATGGTATTCATAAATAAGCGTAATACTCATTAAATTCTTAGTTTATGCCTACTGAGAACAGATTCGCTCACATTTTTCTTCTGGTTTTCAGGGATTGACCAAAAAGCTCCTTCCGTTTTTCAATATAAGTTCCGATACTTTCCATAACATAAAGTTAAAAAATTTATCTGTGCATGCAACTAAAATTATTTTATTTCTCAGTGAAAAATAAAACATGCGTCTATTGGCTAACAATTTCGCTACTTACGCGTATTTTTAAGCCTTAATAGTTTCGCAGAAAAGAACACGCATTCTATATATGATACGCTACGAAAAAGATACGAATAATATAGTGACGCTCACGCTCGATATGTCGGGTGGAACACAGAATGTGTTGAGCCAAGATATTGCGCAAACGTTTGTGCCACTGCTGCAACATTTGCAAAAAGAAAGCGACAAAAATGAATTGCGTGGTGTTATTATCACATCGGCGAAACAAGAGTTTTTAGTTGGTGGGGGTGTTGAGTTTTTTTATAACAGCAATGATGCTGCGGCTTTACACGAAAGCTCACAAGCGCTCACGCATTTTTTTCGCGATTTAGAAAGTCCAGGCGTGCCTGTTGTGGCGGCACTGAATGGTTCGGCTTTGGGTTCGGGTTTCGGATTTTGTTTGGCGTGTCATCATAGAATTGCGGTCGATAAATCGCACATACAATTGGGTTTACCTGAAACAAGTTTGGGAATTATTCCGCGCGGTGGCGAAATAGTGCGTTTGCTATGGCTACTCAATATAGAAAATGCCTACCATGTTTTATGCGATGGTTTAAACTACACACCTAAAGAAGCACTCAGCGTGGGCATAATCGACGAAATTGCAACCGACGAACGCGACTTAATGGTGAAAGCGAAACTGTGGCTGATGGAACACCGCGAAGGTTGCAGACCATGGGATGTAAAACCAAATCAAACTTACGCTGCAACGACGAGTGAGAATTTAAGCATTGCGATTCGAAAACTAATCGGCGAGCAATTCAAACGACATAGAAATTTGTATCCGGCTTATGAAGCCGTTCTGAACGTTTTAGCGCAGGCATGCACTGTCGATTTTGATACGGCATGCAAAATTCAAAGTCGGTATTTCGCGCAAGTGTGTTTAACCAAAGAAGCTAAAAACATGATGCGTGCTTTTTGGTATGATACGCAAGCTGTTCGAAATGGACTCAACAGACCTAAAGGTTTTGGCAAATTCAGACCGAAAAAAGTGGGCGTTATTGGCGCAGGTTTAATGGGTTCGGGTATCGCTTATGCGTGTGCTCAGGCGGGTTTGACTGTGGTGATAAAAGATATTTCGCGCTCAGTAGCTGAAAAAGGAAAGAATTATTCTGAAAAAAAATTGGATGGTTTGGTTAAACTGAACCAACTCGGCACAACTGAAGCAAAAGATATGCTCACGCGCATTTCTGCCACTGAACGCGCTACGGATTTTACCAATTGCGACATTGTTATTGAAGCTGTGTTCGAAAATCAAGCATTGAAATCGAAAGTGATTAAAGAAATTGAACCTTTTATTGACGAATATTGCTTGGTAGCATCGAACACCAATTCGATACCCATTAATAAACTCGCCAAAACATCCGCTCATTCAGAACAATTTTGCGGTTTGCGTTTTTTCCGACCAGTTGATGAAGAGCCTTTGGTTGAAATTGTGCGTGGCGAAAACACGAGTTCTGAAACCATTGCGCGCGCTATTGATTTTGTAAAATTGATGAAAAAAATTCCAATTGTTGTTAAAGACAGTTGGGGTTTTTACGCTGGCCGCGTTCGTAACACGTATATTTTAGAAGGTGTGGCTTTGCTCGACGAAGGTTATCCTGCTGCACTGATTGAAAATTTGGGTATCCAAAGTGGTATGCTCAATAGTCCATTGGCTTGGGCAGATGAGTTGTCGCTTGATTTGATTTCCGAATTTGAAAAACAAGCCGCTGAACTTTACGGACCTAAATACATTCGCCATCCTGCCGCCAATTATTTAGATCATTTAATGAACATTGGCAGACACGGTGCTTATGTGCGTGCGGGGTTTTACGATTACTCCACAGATGCACAATCGTTCACACTTTGGAATGGTTTGACTGAAAAAAAAATTATGCTTACCGATTTCAGTACCGAAAATATTATTGAGCGCTTACTTTTTGTGCAATCGCTCGAAGCGCTGTGGTGTTTGCAAGAAGGTGTCATTTTATCAGTAGCTGAAGCGAATGTGGGTAGTATTTTCGGTTGGCATTTCCCTGCCATTAAAGGCGGTGTCATTCAATATATTAACGATTATGGCATTCCTAAATTCATTGCGCGTTGTGCGGAATATGAACAACAATTTGGACCGAGATTTAGAGTGCCTAAAATTTTGAAACAAAAAGCAGCAGGTAACGAGCTGTTTTGATAAAATAGAGGAGGTTATCGTTTGATACCGTATAACGATAACCTCAGTTCTCTATAACTAAATAAAAACTACTAAGAGATTCTTTACATAAAAACACCTTTATTCACTAAATTTAAAAAACTTTATTCGAAATCCGCAATAGATTCTGTTAATCGGTTTCCCGCAGAAATCACAGAAATTTCAGCAGAAATTCGCAGAAATTTAACTTTCATAACTGATGCTACGCAAGCTGCGGAGCAGCGAAATATTTGTAGGAAATGAAGAATATTGTTTTTCGAGGTGCAGAGCACCGAAATATTATTCGTTTTATATTTCGGTGCTCTGCACCTTAACAACGTTTATCATCGTATTTCTACAAATATTTTGGTGCTCTGCACTTCTCTGCGTAACATCAGTAAAATAAGTAGCTACAAAAAAAATTAAAAAGCCCGCCATTTTTTTTTTAACGGGCAAAATACAAAGTTTACTATGAGAGAATAAATCGCTCGTAAAAGCGATGGGTTTTTACATATTATTGTGAATTCAGGTTAGGAACAAAAAGACGAGGAAGTCACCCAACCATCTTCTGATTTTATTTGATGACTTCTTACCCTCGACTAACCTAAACTTATATTGTGTTTGAATCTTGTTTTTTGTTATAATAGTAGTTACTTTGAAATAATGTACAAACAAATATAAAACTGCGATGAAAAAAAAAATTTTGGCATAGACAATTATATAGACAAATTTAATTGCGCCGTAAAAGCCTAATTTTTGGTTATTTGAAATCAAAAAAGTAGCTTTGCTGCATGAAAAAACGCTCTTATATCTATCAATTGGCTTTTATATTGTTTGCTTTTTCTACTTGGACATTTTTTTTCCAGAGTTGTGAAAAGCAAAATCCATTTAATTTAATTGGAAGCATTGACTTTTTTCAGAATCCCAAATACTTGTCTGATACGTTTGTTCAATTCTCTATCAATTCACCCGACAGTTGTGTTCAATTTATTAAAAAAGAAATACCCCCAAGACTTTATTTACTTGCGTACGAAAGATGTTTTTATCAATTAAGAGAAGGAACCCCAGATTCATTTCGATTTAAACTTATTGATGCCTTCGACAAAAACATTCATAACGATTCCATTAAGGCTTTTTCTCAACTTGAACGTGGAAACTTATTTATTAACTTAGTAAAATTTGACACAGCAAAAAAATGTTTAGACGATTGTTACAACCTGAGTATGTATGAAGGAAGAATTATGCGTGCTGGCGATGCTCAAAGATTGTTAGGGCGATTGGCATTGCGACAAAATAATTTTCCAGAAGCCATCCATCTAATAATAGAAACAGTAAAAAAGTACAATACTATAGATCCTTCCCTCGATGCAGGAAGAAGCTTTGAAATAATGCTCGATTTAGGCAATGCTTATAGAGGAGCAAAAGATTTTTCAGAAGCGCATGTTTGGTTTCAGCGTGCGTGGCAATTTGCTGCTCAGCGCAATTGGGCAAAAGGATTTAAAGCTCTATCTGCTGCTTTGGTTGCTCAAAATGATTTAGAATTAGGTCGTATCGACTCAGCAAAAATAATGATTGATACTGCGTTTTATTTTCAAAAATTGTATCAATACAATTACAACGAGGGAGCGCGGTATTACATACGCGGGCAAATTGAAGTGGCGCAAGGTCAGTGTAGAAACGCTCTAAGCGATTTTTTCGAAGCACTTCAACGCAATAAAGAAAAGACGAATCAAATTGTTATCAATCGTTACATAAAAGGACTCGCTGACGGTTATTATTGTTTGGGTCAATTAGATTCTGCGGGTTATCTTTATGAAAAAGCCGTTAATACACCCGATTCAGCCAATCAAAGTGTTATTCGAGAACAACTCAGTAAATTATATGCACAACAAGGTAATTATGCATTAGCTTTAAAAAATGAAATAGAAAGCCGCAAAATTTACGAGCATATTTTCACCACCGATAAAGAAAAACAAATCGGCGAAATTCAAATACAAGCAGAAGCAGATAAACTAATAGTTAATTCAAACAACGCGGAACGAATTTGGCGATTTAAAGCCATAATCGGGTTAATTAGTTTAATACTTGCATTTTTGACAAGTATGTTTTTTGTGTATCGTCAGCGCCAGCTAAAACTCAATGCCAGACAAGAAAATAAAATAAATTTAATTCGCGAAAAACTTCAAGCACAAGCACTACAATTAGCAAAAACAGAATTAATTACTAAAGAGCAAGAGTTAGATCAATCTATAAAATTAAACGAACTTAAAAACTTAATCATCGCCGAATTGCAACTCAAATTGAGTGAACAAACAGCCAAAGAGGTTACCAACCAAGGGTTAACAACATCGGATGCAGTTTCTATAACCCCAAGTATTAAACAAGCAAATTTGAAAATTTTAACGCCATCCGATTGGGAAAAGTTTAGGCAATTATTTGATGCTCAATTTCCTAATTTTACAGAACAACTTAAATTGCAATTTATTAAATTGACAAATGCAGAAATTCGTTTATTTTTACTCATCAAAACGGGTTTCGATGCATTAGAAATTAGTAACGTATTGGGCATTTCGCCACCGAGTGTTTATACAAGCCGCTACCGACTGAGAAAGAAATTAGGTTTAATGAATGATTCCGATGATCTGGAGGGTTTTATTAAAGCGTTTTAATATTGAAGCTATTTAATCTTAATCACTAAAAAATATGTCTCGAGAAAAAAAACGTATCAAGTCAGTAGCCTGCCATAATTGCCACGCAGCATTTGCTGATGAGCATCAGAATTATTGCGCTTATTGTGGTCAAGAAAACCATACACACAAATTACCTGTTGGTCATTTTGTGATGGAATTGATTGAATCGCTTACGCATTTCGATACCAAATTTTTTCAAACTTTTGTCGATTTGGTTTGGAAACCAGGTTTGGTTATCAAAAATTACAACGACGATAAACGCGCGCGCTATTTTCCACCCGTCAGGATTTACTTCTTCACAAGTTTTATCTTCTTCTTGATTCTTTCTTACTCTGTCCAAGATAAAGTAGAAACGACCTCAGAAGTTATTGCAAATGGTATAAAAAATCCGAGTCGGGATAGCTTGGGGAATTCGCACTTATTAGTTAATAACAAGGATCTATCAAGTCAATATTTTGTATTAAAAGATATTCACAACTTATCAATTAGTCAAATTGATAGCGTCAATACATTACAACACAAAAACTTAAATTGGCTCGATAAACACATATTTCTTTCGTTAGTTAAAATACGGAATGGTGAGTTAAGTTTCACAGAACTTTACAATAAGTTTATAAAATACTTTTCGTATGCCCTCTTCATTTTAATGCCGCTGTTTGCATTGATATTAAAGATATTTTACCAAAAACGAAACTACTTTTACGCTGAGTTTTTAGTCTTCTCAATCTATTTTCATACGTTCATTTTTGGTGCTTCGAGTATTTATTTACTACTCGAAAAACTTTTCAAGTTTCAAAACTTATTGCCAAGTATGGTTTTGAATGTAGCGAGTTTTATTTATTTATATTTATCGTTAAAACGTGTTTTTAATAATTCAGTCTTAAAAACAATTTACAAAACTTTATTACTTGCTTTTGTTTATTTTATTTGTTTTCTCTTCATTTTTGTAATTTTAGTTGCGGGTAGTTTTTTGTAAATTACAATTTATCAAACAACGCATAAATTTCACTGATCTTTGCAGTCATTTTTGCTAATGGAATATCATTTGATGAAACTGAAACAATATAATCGCCTTTTCTGAATTTAAACACAAAGGCTTCTGGGCTATAATCATCTTTATCTCCCGTCATATAAAACGCGTTTTTCCCTGCCGAATCAATTGGAATAAAAACGGTGAATTTGCCAATAGCTTTTTTCCCTTCAGAGATAATTTGTTTATTACTTTTAAAATCGGCTGCCAATAAATCGTAACCATATTCAATTTTAGAATGAAGGAGACCAATAGCAATATATGTACTTGGTGCGTTGGAATCTGTATAGCGACATTCAAATTTTCCATTTTTGTTGACGATTGAATTAGGGATAAAAACTAAATGCATATTCATAGCTGCATTCACGGCTTCGACGGTTGTTAAGTCGCAGGCTTTTAGCGATTGCGCCTGGGTTTTAATGGAATTAATTGAACTCAGCCCGAAAAATATTAGGCAAATTAATTTGTAGGTTTTCATAAGATAGAATCTTTTCCCTTTAAGTGAGGAACAAAAATAAAGTCATACAGCGAACGATAAAAATTTACTGCGCACTAAAAGTAGTAAAACCGAAAGTAAAAATTTGAGCAAGAACAACATTTTTGCTGCTCTTGCTCCGTTGACTAACACGATTGGTTTTGAGATAAGGAATCAGGTTACACTAGGAAGCTGATTCCTGAAACTTACACCCTATAAGACCTGATAACACGTATTAAGTGGTATCTGCACGTTTATTGTTGAAGCCGCCACAGCTTTTTTGAAAGTGGCATTAAAAGTCAGTGTTGCTCCTGTGCTGCTCAAAAAAGTTGATTTGAGGTCAACAGTTGAAGGAGCAGAGAAAGTAGCTGATAAACCCGTTGCAGTGGTTGGTAATTTACCCAAACTGGTTGTATTAACTAAAACCTCTGCGGCACTGATGTCATCGAATGTATAACCCGCACTGGAAGGAATGGTAATAGTTATAGCATTCACAGTTACAGAGTTGACATTGGAAACATTGATTCCTTTGCTTGTCAATTGGTCATTCAAACCCGTGCCGAGTGATTTGGTTGAAGTGACGGGTCCAGCCGAAGTAACGGCGTTAGTAGAAATTGTTGTATTTTGAGCAAAATCAAAACAAAGTTGCCCTAATTTATTACAACTTGATGTTAAAATTGTCGCTAATAATGCGACGAAAGCAATAGAAAAAAATGTCTGTTTCATTCGAAAATTTGATTTAAAAAGGATGAAAATTATTTCAGCTCGTCCAGCCAATAAGTAGTCAAACTGAAAATTTGAGCTCAGAAAGCTCAAAGTTATAGGTAAAATATTGAAGGATGAAATAAAAGGTGTGAAACTGGAAAATATCTATATGGCGCAAGCGAGAGTAATTTATATCGAGCGGCGGATTATCTGTAAAATTGTATGCTGTTGCCTTACCTTACTTTTTCCTCTTAATCTGCTAATTCAGCGAGCATTATTTGACATATTTTTTAAAGCGTCGTTAAATTCAGTATTTTTCGGATACTCTAATGGAAATATCCTTTCGAGCAAATTATTTCTGATTAAAGAAATAATTACTTTTCCAGAAAAAATATTTTTGGAATAAAGGACAGTTTATCCAATTCTTTTGTAATTTTATGTTGCGTTCTAAAACATAAAAATACTACGAGCAAAACACATGTTAGTAAAAACCTTCGGCGGTGCTGTGCAAGGCATCGATGCAAAAATAATAACGGTTGAAGTCAGTGCGGGTGGTATACCACTCGATGAGAAAAAAAATTTCTACTTTTTAGTTGGTTTACCCGATAACGCCGTGCGCGAAAGTTGGCAGCGCATTGAAGCCGCATTGAAAAATACGCGGTTACGCCTCGAACGCGTTAAATTAGTTGTCAATTTAGCACCTGCTGACATTCGAAAAGAAGGATCTGCTTACGATTTGCCTATTGCGATGGGAATTTATGCCGCATCGAATAATATTTTCTACAAAAATATTGAAGAGTATGTCATCATGGGCGAATTAGGTCTCGATGGCAGCGTTCGACCGATTAAAGGCGCTTTGCCGATTGCGATTGAAGCGCGGCGCGAAAAATTTAAAGGTATTATTTTACCCAAAGAAAACGCACGCGAAGCCGCGATTGTGAGCGATTTGGTGGTGTATGGCATCGAAAATATCACAGAAGCGATTGCTTTCTTCGATGGCAAAGCAGCATTGGAAAGAACTGTTGTTGATACGCGCAAAGAATTTGCTGAACAAAATAATACCTACGATGTCGATTTTGCCGACGTGCGTGGACAAGAAAATATTAAACGCGCACTCGAGCTCGCGGCGGCGGGCGGGCATAATGCTATTTTAATCGGACCGCCAGGTGCAGGTAAAACCATGTTGGCGCGCCGATTGCCGACAATTTTGCCCCCAATGAGTTTGCATGAATCGTTGGAAACAACTAAAATTCACAGTGTCAGTGGTTTACTTGATTCGAACAGTGCTTTAGTGAGTGTGCGACCGTTTCGCTCGCCACATCACACCATCAGCGATGTGGCTTTGGTAGGCGGTGGTTCGTCACCCATGCCAGGTGAAATATCATTAGCGCACAATGGCGTTTTGTTTTTAGATGAATTGCCCGAATTTAAACGCACTGGTTTGGAAGTTTTGCGCCAACCGATGGAAGAACGGCGCATAATTATTTCGCGCACTAAAGCTACAGTTGAATATCCTGCAAGTTTTATTTTGTTGGCTTCTATGAATCCGTGTCCGTGCGGATTTTACAATCATCCTGAAAAAGAATGTGTTTGCGGCTCGACGTTGGTGAAAAAATATGTGAGTAAAATATCTGGTCCACTACTCGATAGAATTGATTTACACGTTGAAGTCGTACCTGTTAAACTCGATGAACTGACTGCTGAAAATTCAAATGCCGAGCGCAGTGAAGCGATTGCTAAACGCGTTGTACTTGCCCGCGCCATCCAAGCCGAGCGATTTAAAGATATTCCGGGTGTTTACGCCAACGCACAAATGAGCAGCAAAATGGTGAGAAAAGTGTGTGTATTAAACAACGAAAGCATCGAAAAACTCAAAATTGCCATGAACAAGCAACAACTTTCAGCTCGCGCTTACGATAGAATTTTGAAAGTGGCGCGCACCATTGCGGATATGGAAAACAGCACCGACATCCAAATTGAACACCTCGCCGAAGCGATTCAGTTCAGAAGTTTAGATAGAGAGAATTGGGCATCGTAAATTGGAATTTAAATCGATGGGAAGAATTTTAACAGTGCAAAAAACATAGCTATCTATATTTAAATACAGTTGTAAAGAAGCGATAAGCTTTTGTAAATCTGTTTCTCCATTCATTGTATCGCAGGTTTCAATTTCAAAAAATCGCCATCAATAATCATCAGCTTTGTGAAAGTGTGAGCAACAGATCGATGTGAACTCAAGTCATCTGAAACGATATAAGTCATACCAGATGTGAGTATAAATTTCTCGCCCTTTTCTTGCTCAGTTACAAATTCACCTTCCAGACAATGAACAATATGTCCTTTCTGACACCAATGATTGGCTAAATAACCCGCATGATATTCTACAATGCGCACGCGCAAACCTTCGAATTGCAATGTCTGCCAATACGCCACACCCGTTTCACCAGCATATTCTTGTTTAGGAATCTTGTTCCAGTCAATGGTTTGAAAAGGAATCATTTCTGAAGGAATGAAGGTTTTTTATAAAAACGAAAGTCTCTAAATTCTTTGTGAAATTGAAGATTCATCGAAATCCCATTATGAAAAATTTTCAAACTTAATTTTCAAAATTTTTTTTTAAATTTATTTTTGCGCACCTCAAACATAACTTTTATTGTGCTGTTTAAATTTTGCTTCTCAACTTCTAAAACATAACTTTTATTGTGCTGTTTAAGTTTGTTTGGTTCTCTGGCGTTTCGGTAAATTTTATGGACTATAGTTTACAACAAAAGGCTGTTTCAAAATTTTGAAACAGCCTTTTGTTGTACGATTAACCCAAAAAGCAATTATAATTATTCCGCAACAGAATGTTAGTTGTTCAAAACTTCTGCAACAGGGGCAGAAGGTAAAATTATTTTCTTATCTTCTTCCTTATGCACAATCCCCTTCGCGGCATCATCTTCCAATTTGCGTTGTTGACGTTGGCGTTCATCATTCACATCGTAAGCTAAAATGATTTCTTTCACCAAACGGTGACGAACAACATCTTCGGCAGTAAGTTGTACTTGAACAATACCTGGAATATTTTTGAGAATATCGAGCGATTGGCGCAAACCCGATTTAACGTGATACGGCAAATCTATCTGTGTTAAATCGCCCGTAACTACGCAACGCGAGTTCGGACCGATACGGGTCAAAAACATCTTCATTTGCATGGTCGTTGAGTTCTGCGCTTCGTCTAAAATAATAAACGCATCGTTCAACGTTCTACCTCGCATGAAGGCGAGCGGCGCGACTTCAATCACACGATTGAGCATGAACTGCGCGAGTTTATCGGCTGGGAACATATCATCGAGCGCATCGTAAAGAGGGCGCAAATACGGATCTACTTTTTCTTTTAAATCGCCAGGTAAAAAACCTAAACTTTCGCCTGCCTCAACAGCTGGACGCGTTAAAATTATTTTTTTGACGACGCGATTTTTCAAAGCGCGCACTGCCATCGCCATAGCGGTATATGTTTTACCTGTACCCGCAGGACCGATAGCAAAAACAATATCGTTAGCTTCAATCGCTTCCACCAAGCGTTTTTGGTTGCGGGTTTTAGCTTTAATGGGCACACCGTCTTTTCCGTAAACAATGGTATAATTGTCGGAACCGTTAGAAAGGCGATTTTCAACAAGGTTTCCACCGCGTGAAATATCTTCAACAGCTTGTGTGCTGAGATCTTTTTTTTCACGCAATACACGCATCATGGTTTCGAGTTTCGATTT
>JAYWBA010000273.1:0-8777 GCA_043781915.1 Saprospiraceae bacterium | reverse complement strand
TACTCGTTGATGGCATAACAAAATTAGGCGCTTACAATTTAATTAAACCTTTAGTTTTTAATAAGAAAGGCAACGTTGAGAGCGATGAACTTAGTGTACTTTTCTATTACAAAAATAGATTGGAGAATTATGGACTTTCGAAAAAAGTTACTTGGTCGTTGTATAAATTAGGATATAGGAAAGAGGAATAGAAATGGAAGGGATTAAAGAATGAAAAAATGAAAAAATGAAGGAATGATGTTTTATTTAGGCTAATTCCTTCATTTTTTCATTCCTTAATTCTTTAATTTTTTATATTGAGGCAGCGCATTTAATTTTGCAACGTTTTACAAATAAGTAAAAATGGATAATGCGCTTTAATACAAAGACAAAAATTGGTGGTTTAATTTTATTATTAGCCAGTTCGCTTACATGGAGTTGTAAACGAGATGGCACTGACCAAGGTAAAATAATAGATATTAAGAAAGAGTTTTCAATTCAGCCTTGGGAAATTTTAAAAGAAACAGGTTCAGAATTTGGATTTGTTATAGCATCAATCGACAAAAAATGCGATGGCACTAAAATGCGCATTGTACCTAATGTTGTACAAAATGGCGTAACCGTTAATTTACAAGCATTTATTAACCCAGATACTTGTTTTAACTCAAGCGATGTAGTGCGCGATACGGTTAAAATTGGCTTACTTTCTTCGGGTGATTATAACCTTCAAATCAATTTGAAGGATGTTATTTTAAACTCTGGCTCGCTCACAGTTTCTGATACTAAGTTTGGCGTTCAAATGATTTCTTCCGACGGTATAACTTTGACTGTGACGGATCTTTTGCGTGTACCGCAAGGCACTATTTGGGGAACTGTTAGTTATAATTCGAGTCAAGAAAACTTAATCAACGCCTTTACAGATAGTTTGAAATCATACGCACATAATTTTTCGTTGGTGAACGGCAATTACGGCTATTTTCAATTTTCTGATAATAATTTTATACCCAATCCAAAATCATCTGCTCAGAACTTCACCAATCAGAGAACCTATTTTATGCGTTTAGATAAACCACTATACACTCTGAATAATCTTATTCAGAATACTAAAAAGCAATTAGGTAAGAACGGTAGCGTTTCGATTATGGCTTACAATGGGTACACTTTTTGAGTATTACGCTTTTTCTTCAGGTTGAAAAGTCAACGAAACAGAATTAACGCAATGACGCAAACTTTTAGGTGTAAATCGTTCTCCTGCAAAAACGTGACCTAAGTGTGCATCGCATTTAGCGCATAAAATTTCTGTACGTCTGCCATCAGCATCCGTTACTTTTTTTATCGCGCCTGGTATTTCATCATCAAAACTGGGCCAACCGCAACCACTATCAAACTTATCTTCCGATTTATAGAGCGGTGCGCTGCAATGTTTGCAGAAATATGTACCATTTTCGTAAAACTTATTATAAGTGCCTGTAAATGGTCTTTCTGTACCTTTATGCAAAATAACCCGCGCTTCTTCGGGCGTTAAAGGATTTAATTTCAAATCATTCATAGCAGAAAGTTATTTTTAAAACATAAAACAAATGTATTTGGTTCAATTAATACTTAAAAATCTCGCAGAGCAGCAAAGTCACAGTTTTACCAAATTTAATGGATTTAGCAATTGTTTCGGGTTATAAATCATGAAAATCCTTTAATCAGTTTAATCTTGGTCAAATTTTAAAAGCATCTGGTGCCTCAACAAATCATCAAAAACTTCGCGCTCGCGAACGAGATAATCGACACCATTAAAAACTAAAACCTCAGCGGGTCTTAAACGGCTGTTGTAATTCGAAGCCATTGTAAATCCGTAAGCGCCTGCATTTCTAATGGCTATTATATCACCTGCTTTTGTTTCTGGCAAAATGCGTTCTTCGCCGAAAGTGTCTGTTTCGCAAATATAACCGACTACATTGTAAGTACAGACGTTGCTTGCAACGTCTGTACAAGAAATATTCTCAATCGGATGATACGAGCCGTACATCATTGGTCGAATAAGGTGATTCAACCCTGAATCAATACTAATAAAAGTGAGTTCGGGATTTCTTTTAACAACATTTGTCGTCGCTAAAAAAGTACCACATTGCGCCACTAAATATTTACCGGGTTCTAAAACCAAAGATAGTTTGCGGTTTTGCGCCATACAAAATTCATTAAATTTTTTACAAATTGCTTCGCCTAAAGGTTGAATATCGACATCCTTTTCATCGTGTTTGTATGCAATTTTAAATCCACCGCCTAAATCCACATTTTCTAAGTCGGGAAACTTATGAATAATGTCCAAAATAATATCAGCCACCTCTAAAAACGTATCTGCATCTTTAATTTCAGAACCAGTGTGTTGGTGTAAAGTAGTTATGCGAACATTGTATTTTTTCACTGCCTCTAAAACTTCATCAATCTGCAAAATATTGATGCCAAATTTAGATTTGCTGTGCGCTGTTGAAATTTTAAAATTTCCGCCCGCAGCAACGTTCGGATTGATACGCAAACCAACGGGCACACTGTTTCCATATTCTGCACCAAATTGTTCTATCAGTGGAATTGAATCAAGATGTATATTCACACCCAACTTTACAGCGCGTTTAATCTCATCGAAAGTAACGCCACTTGGAGTATAACCAATTTCACTTGGTTGAAATCCTACAAAAAGCGCTAATTCAATTTCTTCTATACTCACTGAATCAATTTGAGAGCCGAGACTTTTCAAATATGAAAGGACAGAAATATTATTCAACGCTTTCATGGCGTACCTAATTTTTAAATTAGGAGCTGAAGCATAAGCATTTTTGAGTTTTGTAAACTGGCGCGCAATAATTTCTGCGTCGTAAACATATAATGGTGTTCCGTATTTTTGGGTTAGACCAACAAGTTGCGAATTAGTGAGCGGCATAAAAAATCTATAACTTTTATTTGAGGTCGCAAATATAAGTTAAACCAAATCTTTTATGGAAAGCAATTTTTTTTGCAAAAAAAAATTTCAAATTTAATTTATAAAATAGCGCGATCAAATAAACAGCACAATTATAGTTATGTTTATGTAAATCAATTTAACAACCAAAACAGCACAATTAAAGTTATGTTTAACTGAATCAGTTGCGACTCTCGCAATGGAAAAAAAGATTTTTTTAATTGAATTTTCTACATTTAAGCATCTATAGATTTGGATTGAGTTGTTTTGCAACTTCAGAAACTGGAACGTTTCTAATTTTAGCGAGTGCGATCATTAAGTTCACTTTTTCAACATTTTTTTCAGAAATTATTTCTGACATGAGCAGTAAATCTGCGTGTTCCTTATCTGTAATTGTTTGGTTGCTCACTTTAGCTTGTAATTTTTTATACTGACGCATTAATGAAGCTGGCACCAATTCTTTAATTTGCTTCAACAACATGGCTTCATTTTTTAAATCTGCAATTTTTTTATGAGGTGTTAAAGTTTGGTTCAATTTCACAAAAAAAGAATCAAAATCAGAAGCGTTTAATCTCGAAACTCCTTGCACTAAAACATCAACATCACTTTTAGAACCTTTTTTATCTATTGTTGCTGGCATAAAACTATTTTTGTTACAAAATTAAGCAATATTAATTAATAAAAAAGCACAAACCAAATTCGGTAAAAATAAAAATCAGTATCACATCGAAAATTGAGACAAGATAATCCTTGGCTCTACTGTCATTTTGTCGCAACATTTGCAATGGCAAAATATTTGGGCAATAGATTTTGGAAGAAATCATAAAAAATTAATAATCATGTCTCATACAGAAGATACTTTGAATAATAAAGAAAATTTTGATAACGAACCGACGATTGAAACTTCCGATTTACAGGAAGAAAAAGTTGAAACAACGGTTGAAGGATCGGATATAGAGGTGGCAAATGCACAAATTGAAGAACTTAATACGCAAGTTAAAGAACTGCGCGAAAAAGTCTTGCGTCAGCAAGCTGAGTTCGATAATTTTAGAAAGCGGACCTTAAAAGAAAAATCTGACATCATTTTAACCGCTTCTCGTGACACTATGTCAGCGCTTTTACCTGTTGTTGACGATTTTGACAGAGCAGCTAAAAATGGTGCTTTGAACGATGGCACCACTTTAATTTACAATAAATTAGTACAAACGCTTTCATCTAAAGGTTTAAAACCGATGGATTCACCTTCAGGCTGTGAATTTAATCCCGACGAGCACGAAGCAATAACTGAAATTACTGCCGGTGATGCATTAGTTGGCAAAGTAGTTGAAACAGTTGAAAAAGGTTATTTCTTAAACGAAAAATTAATCAGGCACGCGAAAGTTGTTGTGGGTAGATAAATAAAATACACTAATAAAATTAAGAGTGAATAAATTTCACTGAAATAAAACGTCATGGCGAAAAGAGATTATTACGAAGTTTTGGGTATATCGAAAGGTTCGGATGAAGAAACGATTAAGAAAGCCTATCGCAAAATGGCGATGGATAATCACCCCGATAGAAACCCAAATAACAAAGCTGCTGAAGAAAGATTTAAAGAGGCAGCCGAGGCATACGACGTTCTAACGAATCCGCAAAAAAAAGCGGCTTATGAGCGTTATGGGCATGCGGGTGTTGATGGCAATGCTGGCGGTCGCAGTGGCGGTTACGATAACGTTGAAGATATTTTCAGAAATTTCGGTAATATTTTCGACGATGATAATAGTCCTTTCGGTTCGTTCTTTGGGGGAGGTGGCGGACAGCGCGCTCGTGGAACACGTGGCAGTGATTTACGCGTAAAAATTAAACTCACGTTGGAAGAAATTGCCGCTGGCGTTAATAAAAAAATAAAAGTCAAGAAACAAGTAACTTGTGGTGGTTGTAATGGTTCGGGCGCGAAAGATGCCAATTCTGTTTCAGTCTGTAATACTTGTAAAGGATCTGGTTATACGCGCCAAGTACGCAATACTTTTCTCGGACAAATGGCAACAACTGCAACATGCCCAACTTGTAAAGGTTCGGGTAGAACTGTCACCGCTAATTGCACTATTTGCAAAGGTGTAGGAACTGTCGTTAGTGAAGAAACGCTCGATTTAAATATTCCTGCAGGCGTCGTCGATGGTATGCAATTACAAATGTCTGGTCGCGGTAATGCGGGTGCTAAAGGTGGCGAAAATGGCGATTTGCTCATTAACGTTGAAGAAATTCCGCACGAGTTTTTTGTTCGCGAGAATATGAATATTCACCACGAAGTCTATATTAATTTTGTGGACGCTACCCTAGGTACGAATCTGGAAGTTCCGACGCTCAATGGTAAAGTACGTATTAAAGTAGCAAACGGCACACAAGCGGGTAAAATATTCAGATTAGAAGGCAAAGGTCTTCCATCGGTTCAAAGTTATGGTCGTGGCGATCAACTCGTTCATGTTAATGTTTGGACACCTAAAAAATTGAACGATGAAGAGCGCGCTTTATTAGAAAAGCTTCGCAACATGCCAAATATGCAACCTACCCCCGATAAAGAAGAACGCGGTTTTTTTGAGCGATTGAAAGACACTTTTAAATAAGTGATAAGTGATATTGCACAAAAAATTAAAAAGAGGGGTGTGCGCAGCAAATATTCCTCTTTTTAGAATAATTCAATAAAAACGATATATTGGAGCATTAGCTTGTGAATTTTATTATAAAAAAGAAATCTGAAAAGATGCGTGCTCGCTTCGCTCGCACGCATCTAAGAAAAAAAATTCAATAGAAATTGAAGATTTCTTATTTCAAAACAATTATAAAATTCAGAAGTTAATGCTTGAATCTAAAGTTTTTAGAGCTAACCGCCGATAAACCTATCCATTCAGAATACTACTTTTTTCTTCATTTGATAATTATCTAAATTTAAGTGCGCTATCTAATTTCAGCTGCTTTGATAATTTATTTTCAATAAATTGTAACAAACATCGTTGAAATGCTTTAATTTGCATCCAAATTTTATTGATAATTCATGCTTTCAAAGCGCATTATACATTTAGCAATTTTTTTAGTAGGTATTTTGCTGTTGAGCAGTTGCAATTTACAAAACATTACTTACGAGAAAAAAATACGGTATCCAAAGCAAATATGGACTTATTCTGATTCTATAACTTATAATTTCAATATTGTAGATACAGCATCTTTATACAATTTCGAACTTGTTATTCTTCATAATGACCGATACGCCTTTCAGAATTTATACACGAAATTACGCACTACCTTTCCGGACGGTAAAAGTGTATCTCAGGTCGTGAATTTTGATTTAGCCGAATCGAACGGAAAATGGGAAGGTGATAGAATTGGCTCAATTTTTAAATGTAGAACTATCATTCAAGAAAATGCTTTTTTTAATATGCCTGGCAAATATAAGCTAACGCTGTTGCAAAACACTCGAACAGATACATTACCAGGTATTAAAGGGTTTGATTTTAGGTTGCTTAAGTCGGCAACAAAAAAATCAGATTTAATTGCGCCAGCTGTCGATGATAAAAAAGCCACTAAAACTGCTAAAACTAAAAAGAAAAAAACGCATTAGTGCCATAAAAAAGCTAACCCAATAAAAAACCTGAAAATAATTTAGGTTAGTATATCATTTGTTAATTTAATTTTCTTAATTTTACTTTGTAAATAAATTACAAAACTCAGCCTCTAATAAATGAGAAAAATATCTGTAACGGAGTCGGAATCACTACACAATGATTTAGAATTAATGTCAACGCGCGAACTTTTAGAAGGAATCAATGGTGAGGATAAAAAAGTTGCCGCAGCAGTCAAAAAAATTATTCCTAAAATAGAAAATTTTGTCGAGGCAGCGCATTTACGTATGCAAGAAGGCGGCAGACTTTTTTATATTGGCGCTGGATCAAGTGGAAGAATTGGAATACTTGATGCGAGTGAAATCCCTACAACTTATGGCGCTCCACCCGATTTAGTAGTAGGTGTTATTGCTGGTGGTGATACTGCAATTAGAAGTGCGATTGAAGGCGCGGAAGATGATTTCAACGGTGCTTGGAAAGATTTATCGCTCTTTAAACTCGATAAAAAAGATATTTTACTCGGAATTGCTGCTTCTGGCAGAACGCCTTATGTAATTGGCGGACTAAAATCTGCCAAAAAACACGGTATGTTAACAGCATGTCTTGTTTGCAACCTGAAGAGTGAAATTGCCAAACTGAGCGACCATAAATTAGAAGCTATTGTTGGTCCAGAATTTATAACAGGCTCAACGCGCATGAAAGCTGGAACAGCGACTAAACTTGTTTTGAACATGATTTCAACTTCATTGATGGTTAAATTAGGACATGTCAAAGGAAATAAAATGCTCGATATGCGTATCAGCAACGCTAAATTAACTGATCGCGCCGTTAAAATGCTCATGACAGAACTTAATGTAGATGAAAACACAGCCAAAAAATTAATCACTCAGTTTGGAAACGTAAGGAAAAGCATAGAAGCTTATAATTCAAAAAATTAAGGTATCAACAATTCAAAAGCTTAATCTTCGACTTTAACATCGTTTTAACGATGTGATTTTGCGATCTGTAAACTTAAAGAAGCTAAAAAACGTTTTGTAGAAAAAGATTTATGCGCTATATATTTTTTCTTCTTTTTACATTCAGTGCCACCACAATCATTTCAGCACAAACAGCTAAAACGGAATCATCAGACCCCAAAGCAAAGGTGATTCTTGATAAAGTCAAAAAAATGTACGATGGGTATTCGGGTTGGGAAACCAATTTTGAACTCGGCATTAAATTGGCGGAGCAAAAAAAAGAAGCGATTCAAAAAGGCAAGTTTTACCAATCGGGTGAAAAATTTCGCGTAGAAATGGGCAATCAACTCATATTTTCGGATGGTGCTGCGCTTTATCAGAAATCAGATAACGTGGTGCGCATCATGAATCCTTCTAAAAACACCACGCAAATACTTTCTCCACGCGATTTTATAAGGATGTACGAGAAAAAAGAATTCACATACACTATTGTAGGCGATGCGCCTGAAGGTTGGAGTAAAAAAGCAACTCAAATTGTTTTCAAACCCAATAATCGCCGCAATGAATACACGCAAATGAAAATGTTTATCGATCAAAAAACAAATTACATTGTCAGTGTTCAAGCTTTTGGTCGCGATGCGAGTCGTTATGCTTTGCGAATGGAGTCACCCGCAGTTAATAAAACATATCCAGCATCTAATTTTACTTTCGACGCTTCAAAAAATCCTAACATCAAAGTAGAAGATATGCGTGATGAATAGTCACGATTTTTTAGATCTGCTATTTTAGTAAGGCTTGGCGAGAAAAACCCCTCACAATATTCACCAACAGATATAAAACAACAGCCACAGCCAACACATCTGAAGTTGCAAAATAAGCAAACAGAAGAGTGCTGATAATAAAAACCCAAAACCAAGTATTTTTCAGCAAACCGCCTATATTTTTAAGCGAGAACATTTTGATTCTACTCACCAAAAAAAAGCAGCTTAAAACAATTGCCACAGAAACAGCTACCGCGCTATTGGCTAGTTTACCGATAATTGAAAAACTAAACGATTGAGCTATAGCTACACCCAACCAAAAAACCGTATTAGTCGGTGTGTTTAAACCTACAAAATGCGCCGCATCTGCTTTTTCGGTATTAAAACGTGCCAACCTGAGAATAGAAAAAGCAGCTATACACGCCGCAAAAAATGTAATTGGAATTTCTAAATCGCTGTTGTGTGCGTTTTGCATTAAAACTTCGCGCGCTATAACGGCTGGCACAGCTCCAAAACTAATGGCATCGGCGAGTGAATC
>JAYWBA010000272.1:0-8787 GCA_043781915.1 Saprospiraceae bacterium | reverse complement strand
TAATTCAAACTACTTCGGATACGACTTTGGTAGGAACTATTAATCTGCCGAACAAATATTATAATGTTATTCAGCCCAACCAAAAAGTTATTATCCATATTTCTCAACCCAATGCTCCAGAAGAGTTTTTAGTGGAGGGAAGAGTTGAAAAGAAAAATATTAACGATAAAGATAAAAATAATACCACCGTCCGTGTAAAGTTATTAGAGAGCAATACTTTAAGAAGAAAATTGATAGAAAAGAATATTGTAAACACTCAAAATATCATTTTAGCACGGTCAGAAATAATTTGTGCCGAACGTACCCTTTTAGAACGAATTTTTACAAAATTCTTATAAATATTTGGTGAATTAAAGGTTTTAGTATTGTTTTGTATTTAGTTTGTGCTTTTTTTTGAAACATACTATTCCGAACACGTACTATTTTATTAAATAACCATTTCTATTTTTATTTTGGGTTTTTAATCTCTCTTAAATCAATTTTGAGAAAGAGTAGAATTTTATGTAATTAAGGTCAAAACGAGGAAAAAAGCATTAAAGAATTTTTTTTTTTAATATAAAACGTATTCTGATTAAGTAAAAAACAAACAAACTATACATCAATAGTAAAATATTGCTTAAATTGGTATTTATTTTGATGATAAAATAAAAACAACACTACAGTGAAGAAACATTTATACAAAATTGCGCTTTTATTTTCGCTTTTCACAGCGTTGCATTTTGGGTTACACGCCCAAGATATTCACTTCACCAACTTCGGTTTTTCGCCGTTAAACAACAGTCCTGCGCTGACGGGGGTTTTTGCTGGCGATATTCGTGGCACGGGAAATTACCGCCAACAATGGGGTAATTACAGCGACTTAGTGTCGTACACAACATTCGGCGCTTCGGGCGATATGAAATTGGGTAAACCCAATGCGGAGGGATTTAATCCGTGGCGTGGTGGCATCATGCTCAATTATGATAACGCGGGTTGGTCGCATTTGCAAAATATTGACATTGCACTGGCTGCTTCGTATGGTTTACCGATTACTAAAAGTGATTTGGTAACGGTAGGTGCATCGGTTGGTTTTAACCAACGCGCTTTTAGAACCAACGAATTGACGTGGGATGACCAATATGCCGATAAGCAATACAACACAAATATTGTTTCACGCGATGTGGGTATTTTCAATCAATCGGTTAACTACCTCGATTTGAACTTGGGTGCCAATATTCACCACCAATTTTCTGACCCGCGCGGTGGATTGGATGTGGGATTGGGCGCTTTTCATTTAAATAAACCCTCGCCGAATTTTAATCCTACTACAAAACTCAGTTGCGATATTCGATACTCAGTATACTTGTCAACAAATATTCCTTTAGGTGGTTTGTTCGATGTTTTAGTCGATGGTTTGTATCAGTCGCAAGGTCCGCACACAGAATTTGTTGGCGGATTAGGTGGCCGTTTGTATTTAGTAAACAAACCGACAAAATTATTCGCGCTTCAGGTGGGTGCGTCGCTTCGCCCTGGCGATGCGTTTTCGCCTCAACTCGGTTTGCTATACAATAACTGGAAAGTAGCTGTGAACTTTGATTCGAATTTTTCCAATTTTAAAGCGGCATCAAATCGCCTCGGAGGTCCAGAAATAAACGTGATGTATATTTTTGCGAAGGTAAAACCCGCGAAGTATTGTACGTTATGCCCAACTACTTTATAGTTGGCAGTTGACAGTTGATAGTTGATAGTGGTAAATCGCTCTCAAACTATCAACTTACAACTTTTAACTATCAACTTTCAACTAATTTAATACAATGAACAAAAGATACACAATGAATATAATAATAAATTCAAATTGCAAAGGGCAAATCAAAAAGCAAATGGCAAAATGCAAAACGCAAAATTTGCCCTTTGTCGTTTACCCTTTGCCTTTTGCTATTCGCCGTTTGCCGTTTGCCGTTTGCCTTTTGCTTTTTGTCCTTTGCAATTTGCCTTTTGCTTTAAATGCACAGGTAATAACCGCTTCGCAATACACGCGCAGTGCAGATGAAGCGTTTGAGGATAAAAACTACAACACGGCACTCGAATATTACAGAATTGTTTTAACCGATAGTCCTGAGCGCACGGATTTGCTGTGGAATGCGGCGACTTCAGCTTTAGAGACGCGGCACTTTGCTGTGGCGAACACGTATTTCGATAATTTGGCACGCACCGATAAAGCGAAAGAATATCCAGCATTAAACTACAAGAGAGGTTTAGTGAAAAAAAACATGGAGGAATATGATTTAGCGATTTCTTTGTTCGAAAAATATGTGTCAGAAAATGCGAATGGTGAGTATGCAGCCGAAGCGAAATCTGAAATTGAAACCTGCGAATGGGCTAAAACAATTGTCTTTGCAGATAAAAAATACGAAGTCACACATTTAAACAGAGGTATTAACTCGCCGTATATTGATGCAGCGCCGATTCAATATGATTCCACATTGTATTACACATCGGGCTACAAACCAGATTCTTTGAAAGCACCCGTTACAGGGGTTTTTGCGACTTCCGATTTAACCAAAAAAGGCACGCTACTTTCTATCAACTCAAAAGTTAAGGGCGATAATACAGCTTCTTATGCACTGACATCCGATAAATCGACTTTATTCTATACAATTTGCACTGAAACCCCCCTTTCGTCCCCCCAAATTGGGGGGATAGAGGGGGGTTTCAATTGCGCCATTTATCGCCGCTCAAAATTGGGTGGAAACGATTGGGGTGCGGCTACAAAACTTGACACTTCGATCAATAAACCAGGTTACACATCTACGCAACCAGCAGTTGGTTACGATTCGACGCGCCAAACGGATGTGCTTTTCTTTGTGAGTAATAAACCAGGTTCGAAAGGCGGATTGGATTTATGGATGGCAAATGTTGATAATTCGGGAAAATTGGGGAAACCAGAAAACATTGACGATTTAAATACCACCAAAGATGACGTGACGCCTTTTTTCCATACACCTACTCAAACGATGTTTTTTAGTACGGATGGTTATAAAACATTAGGTGGTTTGGATATTTATTCGTCAGTACGCTCCCAAAACGGGTGGATGAAAGCAGAACATGGCGGTTACCCTATGAATAGCAGTTACGACGATACGTATTACTCGCTTTCAAAAGCAAAAGCGTATTTTGTCTCGAACAGAATAGGTGGGATTTGCGACGATAAACAACGCGATTGTATCTGTAACGATATTTATAGCTACAACCTTAAAGTTGATTTGAAAGCGGAAACTTTCTTAGCGGGGACGAGCAATAAATTGGAAGGTGTTCGCCTTGATTTATTAGATGTGGATGAAAATAAAATTATTGGTAATCAGTTTAATGGCAAAGGTAACGATTTTGCTTTTCTGTTGGAGTTCGATAAAAAGTATAAAATTATAGCGAGTAAAAAAGGTTTTTTGCCCGATTCTGCCACGGTTAGTACGCTTAATTTAAATACATCGACAACGCTTTACAGAACTTTAGAGTTGCGCCCGAACGTGAAATTGACGGTGTATGTTTTCGACAAATTGGAAAAGAAACCTTTGAACGATGTGTGGATAACGCTTAAAGATGCAAAGGGTAAAATAGTAACGAAAAAAACGGCGACAGGTACAAACACGATGGCGTTTGACGATTTATTATATGGCACTAAATATTTTTTAAGGGGCGATTTGGAGAAATATCAGGGCGATTCAAATTCAGTAGCAATTGAAGCGATGTCGGTGAATCCTAAATTTGAATACTTCGATACGCTGTATTTAGATCCGTTTGGTGGTTTGCCATTCACTTTGTATTTCGATAACGACGAACCTGTACCACGTTCGCGCGATGTAGGTACTATTTTAACGTATGGTGAAACGTACGATAAGTATATAAATAATCAACCAGCTTATTTACAAGAGGCTCTCAATTTCGGATCTCGGATTTCGGATGTCGGAACGCGAGAGTCCGAAATCCGAAATCCGAAATCCGCTCAGATAGCGAGTTTCTTCAAAAATAATATTGTCTATGGCTATAACCGCTTAGTGTATTTCTCGAGTTTATTAGAAAAATATATCAATAGCGGACACGCTTTAGAGCTTGTTATTCAGGGTTATGCCTCACCGATTGCCAAACCAGATTATAATAAAATTCTGACTATGCGCCGCGTGAGTTCGGTTATCAATCACTTTAAATCATATAATGGAGGTTCACTACTCAGTGCTATGAAATCTGGTCAATTGCGTATTCGCGTTGAGCCATTTGGTTCCGAGCGTGCAGACCCAACTGTGAGCGCTGACGATAAACAAAGAGATCTTTCGGTGTATAGTATAGAAGCGATGCGCGAGCGGAAGGTGGAAATCTTAGAAATCAACCGCATTATCTGGGATAAGAATACACCTTACGACCCAGATGCTTTGACAATGAATTTATTTAGTTTGAAAGATGTAGGGTCACTTCAAGCACAGCTCAGAGCATTGAATGCGCGCAATATTCAAACTAATTTTGCGATTGAATCGCAGATTGCACAACTAAGCCCAGTCTATTCAGTGCGTCAAGCGATGGCTGTTACTTTGTTCGATAATTATACGGGTAAAATCATCATTGCCAATAAAAATATCGATATTGTTGATCAAAACTCGAAAACAGTGATTGGGACTGCGCTCAGAAAAGGTAGCGATTTTACTTTTACCGTCGAGAAAGGCAAAGAGTATGTTTTGAAAGGTACATCGCTCGGTTATAGCGACGTATCGCTCTCATCGCCGCTCTCTACCGCTGAACCAACTGGTGTTATTCACAATACGTTGTACTTAACACCATTTGCAGGTTTGCCACTGTCATTGTATTTTGATAACGATAAACCTGCCTCCCTTTCATCCCTCCAAAATGGAGGGAAAGAGGGAGGTGGTGTATTGAGCTACGATAAAACATATCGCGATTTTTATGCTAAAAAGAATGAGTTTATTCGCGTTTATAATAAATTAGTGTCTGGTGTGGAGGCGAGAAAAGAGATGGATTTGTTTTTTGAATCGGAGCTGAAAGGTGGCTATTCAAAACTCAATGGTGTGTGCGAGGTGCTGAGAAATTATTTGCAGAACGGCAATAATGTGGAAATCATCTTGGAAGGTTATGCGTCGCCTGTTCCTAATGGCGAGTATAATAAACGTTTATCTCAGCGTCGTATTCAATCTGTTCGGTCATACATTAATCAGTTCCAAGGGGGCATATTGCGTCCATTTACTGCTAACGGAAAATTAAAAATTACGGAAGAAGCCATTGGCTCAACAGCCAATTCGTTCGGTGCACGCACCGATGCCTCTGTTTATAGTATGGATGCGTCGTTGAATCGTCGTGTTGTCATTAAGGATATTATTTTGAACGGAACTATTGAATATAAATACAAAAAATAATGGTTAATGGTTAATGTTCAATGGTTAATGAGAAAAATTAACCATTGAACATTAACCATTAACCATTGACTAATAAAAAGTTCAACACTAAAAATATGAATAAGCATTCAATTTCTAAAAATCAAATAGCAAAGGGCAAAATGCAAAATGCAAAATTTGCCATTCGCCTTTTGCCTTTTGCCCTTTGCGTTTTGCATTTCACTGCAAAGGCACAAATCTCGGTGAGCATTTCAACAATTGACCCGACGTGTTATAGTTACACTAATGGTCAAGCGACGGCAAATGTAACAGGTGGCACACCGCCGTATCAATACTCATGGAGTAACGGACAGAGTAATGGGCAAACCGTTTTGGGCATAAAAGCAGGAAACTATTCAGTCAACGTATCGGATGCCAAAGGCGCTTCTACGTCAAAATCATTTACTATTGGTCAGCCAACGCTTATTGTTCCTGCAACAACTATGGAGGGTACAAATATTTGTACGGCGTCGAGTTATATTGCTTCTGCTACGGGTGGTGTTGGAACTTACAACTACACTTGGCAAAATCTGCTAACGGGTGTTATGGTTAATACGCAGCGTTTAGCCAACCCAGCGCAAGGTTCTTACCAATTGTATGTAACGGATGCGCAAGGATGTACACAGTCAAAGGTCTTGAATTTATCGCAACCGCTTTCTGTGGTTGTACATGTGGGCGATGTGGTTTGCGGTGGAACGTGCGACGGTGCAGCAGAAGCGATAGTAACGGGTGGGTATCCACCGTATACTTATCAATGGGATTTTAAAAATTCAACGAGCCAAAATATTAATCCACTTCCTGGCGGAACTTATACAGTTATAGTTACCGATTCTAAAGGTTGTACAAAAATTGCGACAGGTTCTGTTTACGAACCACCTGTTTTAAAAGCTTCAGTGACTTTGACAAATCAATGCACCAATAGTACATCGGCGAGTGTGAATGCAACGGGCGGAAAACCACCTTATATTTATAAATGGAGTAATGGTGTTATAGGAAATACTGCAACAGGTTTAACGCAAGGCATTTATTATGTTTCTGTTTTCGATGCAGCGGGTTGTAACAACAGCACACAAGTGAACGTCAGTAATGTCAGTAATTTAAAAATAAACCTCACTAAAACAGATGCGGCTTGTATAGGAAATAATACGGGTACAACGACTGTTCAAGTTATAGGTTTTTCACAACCACCGTTTACATATAAATGGAGTACGGGAGATACCAATAAAACAACACTCACAAGTTTAGCACCAGGACCTTATACGGTTACTGTTACCGATTTAGCGGGTTGCTCGATTTCTTCAACGGTGAATGTGGGTTCAGCAACATCATTGACTTTTCAAACAGCTTCAACCAATTCCATTTGTGGTGCTTCAACGGGTTCTGCATCTGTGACTGGCTTAACGGGCGGCACGCAACCATATACATACCTCTGGAGCAACGGCGCAGCAACAAGCAGTATCTCGAATGTAGCATCTGGAACATATACTGTGGTTGTAACGGATGCAACAAATTGTAAATCGAGCGCAACACAAGTTGTTGTGGGAAGTACTAATACTTTAGCAGCAACAGTTAAATCGGTTGATGCTGTTTGCGCACAAACTTCTGGAACTTTGACCGTTACTGCAACGGGTGGTAAAGCACCTTATACGTTTACATCGAGTTTGGGTACGAACACAACGGGTGTTTTCGCAAATGTACCTGTTGGAAATTATACAGTAACTGTTACAGATGCAGCAGGATGTGGTACAGCTACAGTGGCGGCTGCCATTAAAAATACGAACTCAATTTTATTTACGGTGGTAACTGCAAGTAATGCAAAATGTACGAGTGCAAATGGCTCGATTTCATTAGTCACAACAGGAGGAAACGCACCTTACACGTTTAAAATGGGTTCGACGAGCAATTCAACGGGTTATTTCACTGGATTATCGAAGGGAACATACAATTTCACTATCGTTGATGCGGCTGGCTGCCAATCAACAGCTTCTGCAAAAGTCGATTCTGTTTTTGATGTCATTTCGGCCTTAGTTTCTACTAACGATGCGTCTTGTTCTGGTAAAGATGGAAAAATTACAGTATCAGCCAACGGCGGTACGGCACCATATACGTATTCAAGCAATATTGGAACAAACACCACGGGTATTTTCGCGAACGTTGCTTCGGGTAATTATACCGTAACTGTTACCGATGCATCGGGTTGTACGAGTGCATCAACGCCTGCTGCTGTTAAAAGCACAAATTCTAATTTATCGACCGTAGTGAACGTCAGCAATGCGAAATGTAATAGCAATACTGGCGCGGTTTTATTGGTGGTGAGTGGTGGTAAAACACCATACACATTTCAAACAGGTTCAACCAAAAATAATAATGGTTATTTCACGGGTTTGCCAAAGGGAACGTATAATTTTACGATTGTCGATTCAGTGGGTTGCCAAACAACAGCAACTGCCAAAGTTGATTCAGTGGTTGATGTTATTTTAGCCAATGCAACAGCTAAAAACGCTTTTTGTGGTAATGCGGACGGCTCATTTACGGTGACAGCAACAGGTGGAACAGCACCATATACGTTTAAAACAGGCACAACAACCAATACTACGGGTGTTTTTACAGGTGTTAAAACTGGGAATTATACCGTTACTGTAACCGATGCCAACGGCTGTGCCGCAGCAAATGTTGTAGCTGCTGTGAGCTTAGATGTGCCCGATTTGAAAATTAAAACCGACATCAGTAAAGCGATTTGTGCTTCTAAAACAGGTTCCATTTTATTGACACCAAGTGGCGGTAAAGCGCCATACACGTTCGATGGTGGTACTATAAAGAATCAGACGGGTTATTTCTCAAATTTAGCTTCTGGCACTTATAATTTTACTGTTACTGATTCATTAGGTTGCCCGGCGAAATTAACAGTTAAAGTCGATACCATCAATTTCAATTTAAAAGTTAATCCAGTTGTTACCGATGCGACGTGTAATAATCCGAACGGTAAGGTTTCGATTGACATTGGCGGCGGTACATTGCCATATTCTTATATTTCAACGCTGCCGATTGATTTAACCAAAGTGCCTGCTGGAACGTACCAAATTATAGCCACCGATGCCAATGGTTGTACATCTCCTACAACTAATTTTACGGTTAAAAGTCAAGGCATCATTAAAGCGAGTTTTACTAACACGCCTTTGGGTTGTAATGGCTCGGACAGTGTAACGGTAAATTTCACTAACACTACGGTCAGCTCAACGCCAACTTTTACATCAACCTGGATTTTTTCAGAAGGGAAAACATCGACCGTAGCAAGCCCAAGTGTATCATTTAAAAATGCGTCTGCAACGGCAAAACTCATTGTTTCGAACAGTGTGGGTTGCACCGATACACT
>JAYWBA010000271.1:0-3180 GCA_043781915.1 Saprospiraceae bacterium | reverse complement strand
TTAAAGATAATTTCCTTATTGGAACACTCGGTTTAAAAGATTCAACACAATTAACCGATGCTATTAAAAAAGTTTGCACTCAAATGGGTTCAAGCAATAGAAGAAAATTTCGTACAGTGTTCTACTATTTGCTCATTGAAGAACTTGGGATGCAGAAACATTTTTCAAAACCTTCTTCTGCTAAAGCAGTTGAAACAAAAGTTGTTTCAAAACCTGCAGCCAAGAAAAAAGTGGTTGAAGCAGCACCTGCTGAAGCACCTAAAGCAGCAAAAGCAAAACCTGCCGCAAAAGTTGTTGAAACTAAAGTTGAAAAACCGGCACCTGCTCCTGTCGATTTAGGCACACTCGATCATCATTTATTGACTTCTATTGCGCACAGTGTTGGCGTAAATGTTTATACCGATTCTACGCCCGTCGATTTACACAATACGGAAGAGCGCGAACGCATCAAACAGCATTTTTTAGTCGGTAAATTGGGTTTAGAACACTCTGCACACTTAGATACGGCTTTAGATCAAGCTGCTAAGCAATTCTCTGACACGCAAAACCGAGCAGTGGTGTATTACCATCTCGTAAAACATTTTGGCAAAGAAGAAGCGATTACTACGCCGACCGATGCTAATTTGTATTAAATTGAAGTACTGAAATTATAAAAATAAAAAGCTGCTCAAAAGAGTGGCTTTTTTAATTTTTGTCGTTACTCAGGTTTAAAGTTTTTCAGTCAAAAAAAGGGTGCGCCGAAATGCACCCCAAACTTATTAAAATAACTAAAAACACTTGTTTTTACCTAATATCTTGTAGCCGTTGGATAAAGATTCCGAATTTATCATTTGCTCATCCAAGCTTTAATTAGTCAACTAAAATTAATCAAGTAGCTGCTTAATTTGAGTTGACTACTTAAAATAAAGTTTAGATGTAATTACAGTGTATTTTGAGTAAAAAAATCCATTGCGGATCCGCTTGTTTAATTACACCAAACAACTTAATAATCTGAAAAAGTTTAAATTAGTTTACAAAGCAATCATCAAATTTATCTCACCCGTTTGCCCAAAATGATAACTTGTGGCAGTCAGTAAAGGAAAATCGTACGAAAAATTGAGAAATATATCGCGTTCACGCCCTTTGTTATAACCTTTTTTGAAATCGCCGACATTATAACCGAATTGCAAATGGATGAGTTTACTCGTGCTAACACCCAAACCTGCCACCATTGTTTCTTTAATTTGGGTGCGCACATTTAATGTCGCACTAATCGGATTATTATCGAAAAGCGTTAAATAATTTGTGCCATACTGCCAACGCACCCAAAGCGAAGGTTGTACCGTCATATCGGGCGAAAAGCCACCGACCATTATATGCACCTGCGGGTTTGTGTTAAATACGTGCGATTTATCGCCAATGGTTTGTGTGGTTATTAAATTGGGTGAAGAAATACCTGCATAAAAACTGCGAGAGTATGAAAAATAAAACAAGGCAGGTGACACTGTGAAAACGCTTTGCCCATCCAAGAAAGTTTGCGATTGAATATAATCTCTAATACCTTGTGCAGTCGGGTCTTCAAAAAACAAATTAGCGTTTGTCGCATCGAAACGGCGATATGAAAAACCAACATTTGCACCAATATACAACCGATCGTTATCGTATTTTTTTGAATAACCACTACCAAACGAAAGTGGATAAGCATAAGTACCATAAATTGTATGCGCTAAGTAAGGTCCGACGCTTTCACCAATCAATCCGCCGCCGAATTTTGTGCCGTAATCGCTGTTATCAGCCGAGTTAGCTAACAGGCTTTCGAACCGAATATTATAATTAGCAGGCGAACCAGGCACACCTGTCCATTGCTGCCGATACGAAATATCTAAAGTATTTTGCGCAGCAAAATTTTTTGATTGTTTGACGCGCAAAAAATAAGCGTTCGGCGCAGCGGCATTGTAAACTCCCCAATTATTTTGAACTAAGGAGTAGTAGCCTAAGCTTTGCCCGAAAGTATTTAGTGAAATTATAACGGCGAATACCAGAAAAAATATTTTGGTCTTCATGATTGAATATTAATGTTGTTTAGGCAATTCGGATTTATTTTTATTGAGCACTTTTGAATCTTCCGAGGTTGGTATCACAATTTTATCCTGCACCACCTGAAAGTTTTCATAGCCCTTGCGGACGGCTTTCACTTCCCAATCAAATTTAAAATTACCTGTACCGCCTTTAAGTTCTTTAACTTTAAAACCCGTTGCAGAAGTTTCTAAAATAGAGAGACCATACGTATCAAAAAAATGCGGCGTGAGTTGGAATGTAGCTGTTTCAGAATTAATTACTTCCGTAAAATGGTCTGAATAAGAAATTGTTGCTTCACCGTTAATGAGTTGCGCTGAACCACGTGCATAGAGCGCTGCTTCTGCACCTCCTAAAGTAACATACACAAGATTTTTATTGGCTAAATTAGGGTTTTGCACCTTAAACTGTTTTGGGTCGCCGCCTGTCAAATTGACACTAATTACATCAGCATGAACATAACTTTTGCCATTAGCGTCAATACCCATAGCTGCCACAATGTTATTACCATCTGAACCTCTTATAGCAAGAATCCCTTTAGAGCTGTCGAAACCTTGAGCACCTGCTACAACCATTTCTTTACCTACGGGGCTATAAACTGTCATATATCCGTTACCAGCACCATTTTTTGCTGCTCCGAGATAAGCTAAATTTTTTGCTGCATTAATATTACCATCAACAAATAGGTCCGTACCAGCAATATAAACAGGATTACCCGAAAAACGACCTGAATAATCGCGTGTTCCTAATTCTGCGTAACTTGTAGTAGCTGAATTTTGAGCACCCACTGCGACCGAATACGCCTTACCTAAAACGCCATAAAACGTCACAGGGTTATCTATGTTTGCAAAAGTAGAGGTTGCATTTCCGACTAGCGCATTACTGTTTTTTGAAATTATTGTAAAAGCGTCAGTCGTAGAGGTTGTACTATCTTTATAAGGTAAAGTAATTTTGGCACTTCCTGTCGTAGTTTTTAAATCATAATTATTGCCTGTTTTAGTAAATTTTATAGAGTTATCAGAACTGGTAATAGTAGTAGGTATGACTGTAAAATCGTATGAATTTGTGGCATTTGTTTTTGCAACTGAAACCGATTGGTCACTGCTTTTAAGATTAAGCAATAAA
>JAYWBA010000270.1:0-23563 GCA_043781915.1 Saprospiraceae bacterium | reverse complement strand
AGGTTTTTATTCCGATGCCCGTGAAGCACTCGCTAAAGATTCAACATCGATGACGCTTATTTCTAAAGCGTTGACCGAATCGTTTAATTATTTTGGTTATCATTCAACTATGGGTTATATTACTGGCAATCACAACCAGCCTCGCTTAATATCTTATGCAGGTAGTGCATTAAGTTGGTCGGAGGATGCTACTGAAGCTGGGTATACTCGGAAAGTAGGTGTCGGAAATCCGATTGGTTATAAGCGTTTGCAAATGACTACCGCTTTAATGTGCGCTATTCCTGGTGTTCCCGTCATTTATTATGGAGATGAAATCGGCATACCTGGTGCTGGCGAACCAGATAATCGACGAATGATGTATTTCAAAAAATTAACGCCCTACGAACTTGAAACAAAACGAATCACTGAAAAAGTGACTCTACTGCGCCGTCAACGCCTTTCTCTAACTTATGGTGATACAGAAATCCTTCTCAATGACAAAAACACTTTGGTTTTAGCACGTACTTACTTCAACGAAATAACCATAATTGCTTTTAACAAAAGTAAAAAAGTACAAAACGTGCAATTTAATATTCCTTGGAGATTTAGAAACGAGCTTTACAAATCCCATTTCAAAAACAGTTATGATGTTTCGAGAAATGAAATGACGGTACAACTCAAACCTATCAGTTTCGATTTTTTGACGAATTAAACTAAAAATTTCGCAACCGCTTTCGCTACATTTTGCCCATCCATGGCAGCAGAAATAATACCCCCTGCATAACCCGCTCCTTCACCTGAAGGAAATAAACCCTCACACGTTGTGTGCATCAACGTTTTGGCATCGCGCGGAATGCGAACAGGTGCGGAAGTTCTACTTTCAACACCAATCACTTGAGCACTTTCTGTGAGGTAACCGCGCATCAGTTTTTCAAAATTCAATACACCTTGTTGTAGTTTTTTATAAATTTGGGATGGAAGTATAGAATGAATAGGCGCAGAAAAAATACCAGGAATATAAGATGTACTCACTAAATCGCTCGAAACTTTGCGTTTCACGAAATCTGTCAACCTTTGAGCGGGTGCGCGTTGCGAGCCATCACCCGCATTAAAAAAATCGCGCTCTACCTTACTTTGAAAAGCGAGCGTACCAAATACATCGTTAGTTTCATATTGTTTTACATCTTCTAATTCGATGGCAACCACAGTACCTGAATTGGCATATGGCGAATCGCGTCGCGACATGCTCATACCGTTCACTACAATTTCGCCAGGCGATGTAGCAGCAGGCACAATTAAACCGCCAGGGCACATACAAAAACTAAAAACACCGCGCGATTCAACTTGGCTGACTAAACTATAACTCGCAGGTGGCAAATAATCGCCACGTTTTTTCTTATATTGCAATTCATCAATTAAAGGTTGCGGATGTTCTATCCGCACACCGAGCGCAAAAGGTTTGGCTTCGATGTAAATACTTTTTTTTCTAAGAAGTGCATAAATATCCCGCGCAGAGTGACCGACAGCCAAAATAACAGCATCAGCAAAAAATTCTTTGTATTTCGGGTTTGGGATTTCGGATTTCTGATCGTGAGAGTCCGAAATCCGAAATCCGAAATCCGAAACTTGACATTTGACACCTATAACCTTACTCCTAATTCCTGACTCCTGACCCCTAAGAATAAAATCTGTCACTTGATGCTCAAAATGCACTTCACCGCCACAGCGCTCAATGGTTGCGCGCATATTTTGCACCACTTGTGGCAATTTATTAGAACCAATGTGCGGATGCGCATCAATGAGAATATCGCTCGATGCGCCGTGCTCTACCAAAAGATGCAGGGTTTTTTCTATCGAACCGCGTTTATGGCTGCGCGTATATAATTTCCCATCACTGTAAGTTCCGGCACCGCCTTCACCAAAACAGTAATTGGAATTCGGTACTACTTCGCCATACACTTGAATAGCTTTTAAATCCCGACGGCGCGAACGCGCATCTTTGCCACGTTCAAAAACAATGGGCTTAAAACCCATTTCAATAAGTTCTAAAGCGGCAAAATATCCCGCAGGTCCTGCACCAACTACAATAACGGGCTTTGAGTTATGAACAGGCCTATAATTTTTTGAAATGGGTGGTGCTTCTACTTTCGGTTCGTTTACTTTGAACCGCATTTGATACACAGGATTCATACCACGCGCATCAAGCGAACAGCGCAAAAGTTGGTATTGATTTATTTCATTATTGGCTAAGCCCGATTTTTCAGCCAGTGCTGATTTTATTTTATCTGCGTTTTCGCGCGCATCGGGTGCAATTCTTATTTCTACTTCCATATTTTAATTTCTGACCAATATTTATGTGGTAAAGAAAAACTATACAAAAGTAACACATTTTTTACTAACTTTAAGCTGTTTGTTTTATATTTGTGTTTCAGGTCGATTGGAGTTGCTATGGGTTTGCGTTGCTTCTTTTAACTCAACAAATTGGATAATACTTTTCGCTGCACGCTCGCTCGCACCATTAGACCCTAATTTTCTTCGCAATTCTTTATAATCTGTTTGCATTTGAAAGCGATGGTGGTATGCTTCAGCAAGTTGTTTCGCTAAAAAAATAGGGTTAAAATTTGATTGAATGAGTTCGACAGCAATTAATTTTTCAGAAATTAAATTTACTAAGCCTATAAAAGGGACTTTAACAATGCGCTTCGCAATTTGATACGAAATGCGTCCTGCGCGATAGCAAACGACTTGCGGTACATTAAACAAAGCAGCTTCTAAAGTGGATGTTCCCGATTTCACGGCTGCCATTTCAGCACCCAATAAAACGTTGTAGGTATCGCCTTGAATGACTTTAATGTCATCAAAGTTACTGGTCCTAATATTATTTTCCTTATATTTTTCAATGATTTCAGTGTAAAGGGATAAGGGTTGATTGGCGGCTGCAGCAATTGTAAAATTGAAATCTGGCATAAAAAATATTGCACCCAGCATAATGTGCAAATTTTTTTCAATTTCTTGCTTTCTACTACCTGGCAAAAGCGCGATGTAAGGTTTTTCCATTTCACTATAGCTATTTGTGCTTTGCCTTTTGCCTTTTGTTTTTTTGAAATCGTCAACCACATCGAGCAAAGGATGACCTACAAATTCTACATCGAGATTAAATCGCGCAAAAAAATCTTTTTCGAAAGGCAAAATGCAGAGCATTAAATCGACGTCGCGTTTAAGCGCATACACCCGGCGTTCCTTCCAAGCCCAAGCTTGTGGCGCCACGTAATAAATCGTTTTCCATTTTTTCTCAGCGCTCTGCTTTTTCGCCCAATGCGCCATGCGCATATTAAACCCTGGGTAATCAATAAAAATTATTGCGTCGGGATTAAACGCTGTTAAGTCCGATTTGCAAAAAGAAAAATTCCTCCTAATCTCCGGCAAATGTTTCACCACCTCTGCAAAACCCATGAACGCTAAATCGCGATAATGTTTTCGGATGACAGCACCAGCAGCTTCCATTTTTTCACCACCCCAAGCAAAAATTTCTGAATCGGGTTTTTGCCTTTTTAGAGCCTTAATCAATAATCCACCGATTAAATCGCCCGATGCTTCTCCTGCAATGATATAAAATCGCATAAAGCGTAATTTTTAAAAAAAATTAATTACAATTGTGCTAATATAGCATTTTTAAGCACTCACTTAAAAACTTATACGCATAAATTAAATTTTTTTTGTTGTAATTATTTGTAATTTAATTTGTGCGGTTAATTTTATGCCGATTTTGTGATTGAGTGCATTTAAAATTTTTTCACTTTTTTTTGATTCGATTTATTTTTTGTTTTTATGGCAAAGAAAGTATCTAAACCCCGCGTTGTAAAAGATTATTTAAAGCTGCCTAAAGAAATTCAGGCGGCTATAAAGTTAGAATATCCGAATGGGTTTTCGCACAAATTAATTTCATATACAACACCCAAAGGTGAGCGTGTAATGGCGCTGCCTTTTGATACGGATGATTTGTATTATTTAGTGCGCGTTACAGTTACTGATACGCGGGCTTCAAGTGTGCGCGATGAAGACGATTTGGATGATGAAAAACCGTTACCAGTTGCTGACAGTCTGAATTTAGACGAACTCGATTTAGATGGCATCAAAGAACAAGACGATACTGTAGCTGATGACAGTGATGATGATGATGACGATGATTATGTATCGCCTTCTAAACGTCGCGGTCGCCGCAATAACGACGAAGATGATGACGAAGAGTTTTAATAACCTTTTCGCTAAATATTTTTAAACAAAAACATCCCGAATTTTCTGACTAAGAATCTTCGGGATGTTTTTTTAATACTTAATCAGTGGTCAGACTCGACGCACACCAACATTTTTGGCATTTTGATCCCATTCGCGATAGCTGGATCACTGAACCCGATATGTCGAATATTAGGCGCAATTTTATGCCAGACGATTTGCTTCCTATTTTGCAAAAAAACAATTTTGATGGCTGTATCGCCGTTCAAGCCGATCAATCGGAAGCTGAAACAAAATTTTTATTAGAACTTGCTGAAAAGAACAATTTTATAAAAGGTGTAGTAGGTTGGATTGATTTAAAAGCAGATAATCTGGAAGAACGCCTCAACTATTTTTCTCAGTTCAAAGCATTAAAAGGGTTTCGACATATTCTTCAAAACGAAAAACCTGAATTTATGACAGAACAGAAATTTATTGAAGGCGTTAAATTTATTCTTAAAAAAGGTTATACTTATGACATTTTAGTTTATCCAAGGCATTTAAAAGCAATTAGGAGTAAATTTTTAAGGCTTTTTGATTACCCTACATTTGTGATTGACCATATAGCAAAACCATACATCAAACAAGGTTTGTTTAAAGATTGGGCAAAAAACATGAAAGTAATTGCCAAACGCGAACACGTATATTGTAAAGTTTCGGGCATGGTAACAGAAGCATATTGGCAAAATTGGAAAGAGGAAGATTTCAATCCTTATCTCGATGTCATTTTCGAAAGTTTTGGGGAAGATAGAATTATGTACGGTTCTGATTGGCCCGTATGTTTAGTGGCGGCTACTTACGAGCAACAACTTTCGATAATTCAAAATTATGTTTCCAGAAATAAAATCGATGCCAGAAAAATTTTTGGTGAGAATGCTAAAGATTTTTATAGAATCAAAAAAGTTGATTTTTAAAATTAAATTGTAACTAAAATTTCTAAAAAATAAAATTACTCATCATGGATTTGGGTTTGAGAGATAAAATAATAATCGTCACAGGCGGAGCGAAAGGCATTGGCGAAGGCATTTCAGAGGTCTTAGCCAAAGAAGGTGCAACGGTTGCAATTATCGGCAGAAACGAAGTTGATAATAAAATTGTGGTTGATAGAATTAAATTAACGAAAGGAAAAGCCTTTTCTGTTGTAGCAGAATTAACACAACCCAAAGAATGCGAAAAAGCAGTGGCACAAGTCGTCAAAAAATTTGGACGGATTGACGGTTTGGTTAATAATGCTGGTGTTAATGATGGTGTAAATTTAGAACACGGCGATTACGAAAACTTCATGGCTTCGCTACATAAAAATTTGGTACATTATTATTTAATGGCACACTATTCCCTACCCTATTTAAAAATATCGAAAGGCGACATAGTTAATATTGGTTCAAAAACAGCAGAAACAGGACAAGGCGGAACATCGGCGTATGCTGCGGCTAATGGCGGCAGAAATGCGTTAACACGTGAATGGGCAGTGGAACTTTTAAAATATGGTATTCGCGTAAATGCTGTCATTGTTGCAGAAAGTTGGACTCCTCTTTATGCCAAGTGGATTCAAACATTGCCCCATCCTGAAGAAACTTTGAAAAAAATTACGTCGCGTATTCCTTTAGAAAATAGGATGACGACTTGCGAAGAAATTGCAAATATGGTGGCGTTTTTATTGTCTGAAAAATCAAGCCACACTACTGGTCAACTCATTCATGTTGATGGTGGTTATGTTCATTTAGATAGAGCCATTGATTAAATATGAACATCCTCATCGCATCTGATAGTTTTAAAGACGCATTAAACTCCAAAGAAGTTTGCCTTGCTATTGAACGCGGTTTAAAAAGAGCAAATCCAAATGCCAACACCCATATTTTTCCTTTAGCCGACGGTGGCGAAGGCGTTAAAGATGTTTTAGATTTTCATTTAGGATTACAAACAAAAACGGTTGAAGTTCATGACCCATTGTTTAGAAAAATTATAGCGCGTTATGGTATAGCCGCCATGCATGGCGGCTCCAAACATGGCGGCACGGTGTTTATCGAAATGGCGCAAGCAGCGGGTCTGCAATTATTAAAAAATGAGGAACGCAATCCGTTAAAAACAACAACTTTTGGTGTAAGTGAAATGATTTTAGATGCTATAACGCACGGCGCAAAAAAAATAATTTTAGGCATAGGCGGTTCAGCTACAAATGATTTAGGAATGGGATTGGCAGTTGCTTTGGGTTGGAAATTTCTAGATAAAAACAAGAATGAATTAATTCCGATTGGAGAAAATCTCATTAAAGTTGAGTCCATTATTCCCCCCGATAAAAATTTGTTGGAAAACGTAGATTTTGAAGTGATGTGCGATGTGAACAATCCATTATTAGGTAAAAGTGGTGCTGCACATACCTATGCCAAACAAAAAGGCGCAAGTGCTGAAGATATTTTAGCTTTGGAACAGGGTGGTGAACATTTTTCACGTTTAACCAATCCCGATTTAGTACATTTTCCGGGCGCAGGCGCAGCAGGCGGATTGGGTTTTGGTTGTTTGTATTTTCTAAATGCTAAAATAAAAAGCGGCATTGCCACTATAATGGATTTAACGGGATTCGATAAACAAGTAGATTGGGCAGATATCATTTTTACGGGTGAAGGACAAATCGATAGTCAAACTATTCAAGGTAAATTAATTTCTGGCGTTATCTCACGAAGCCAAAACAAACCTGTGATTGCTTTGTGTGGCTCTTTAAATTTGTCATCTCAAAATTTAAATGATTTAGGTTTGAAAGCTTCTTTCCCAATCAATCAAAAATTAACTACATTAGAGCAATCACTGAAAACCACCTCAGAGAATTTAGAAATGACAGCTTTCAATATTGCACGGTTATTGACCAAGATTTAACAGATAAAAGGATTAGTAAGATTTAAAGTCAAGAAAATCTGATAATCTTTTAATCTTGGTCAATTCGAGTTATTTTTGCGCCTCAATTTGATGAAATGAATAATATAGAGGTTTTTAAATTTGGTGGCGCATCCGTTAAGGATATTGACGGCATAAATAATGTAGCGGGTATCATAAAATCCTACAGCGATAAAAATTTGGTTATTGTTGTTTCTGCGATGGGTAAAACGACGGATGCTTTGGAGGAAATTGTAAAATCTTATTTTGGGAATACGAACACACAGGAATTGTTAGAGAATGTTAAAAAAAAACATTTCGAAACGGCTTCTCAGCTTTTAAAAAATCCAACTTTTACATTACAATCTTTGAACGATTTATTTGTTGAAATTGAATGGATTCTTGAAGATGAGCCACACGATGCTTACGATTATATTTACGATCAAATTGTAAGTCTCGGCGAATTGCTTTCTACGCGTATCGTTGCAGATTATTTGGCCGAAAAAGGCTTAAATGTTGAGTGGTTTGATGCGCGCGACGCCATCAAAACTGATGAAACTTGGCGCGAAGCCCGCGTGAATTGGCAAAATACGGAATCTGGTATTTCTAAATTGCTTCTTCCTAAATTAAATACTTCTACACCCGCTATAATTGTTACGCAAGGGTTTATCGGCTCAACGAAAGATAATAATACGACAACTTTAGGTCGCGAAGGTTCAGATTTTTCTGCAGCCATTTTTTCGCATTATGTACAACCACAGCACATGACGATTTGGAAGGATGTCGACGGGGTTTACAGCGGCGATCCACGTGTGTTTAAAAAAGTAGAAAAATTACCAAATATCAGTTTCGAAGAAGCGATTGAAATGACGTATTTCGGTGCAACTGTTGTTCATCCAAGAACCATTCAACCACTGAAACAAAAAAATGTTCCTTTAATAGTGCGTTCTTTTGTTAAAAAAGATGTTGAAGGCACACAAATTGGAAATGTTGAAAACGAAATTAAGTATCCACCTATATTTACTATTGAACGCGATCAGGCATTTATTCGCATCTCCAATAAAGATGCTTCTTTTTTAGTTGAGCAACATATAGCAACCTTATTTCAAATTTTTGCAAAGCATTTTATATTCGTCAACCTGATGCAAAATTCGGGTGCGTATTTTTATGTGGCTATTACACACGTTGAAGAAAAGCATGCGGCACTTTTAGCAGAATTAGGAGCGCATTTCAATATCGAATGTTTTGAAGGTTACGATTTATACACTATTCGCCATTTTACAGAAGCTGCTATTCAATCGGTTATTGAAGGTAAAAAAATAGCGTTTGAAAAATCTTTTGGGGATACGTTTCAGGTGTTGTTAGCGAAGGGTTAATTACAATTTCGCCTCTAAAAATTTCTCTAATTCGCTCGGCTTAATATTAACTGCCACAATTTTTCCCGATTTATCTAATAAAAAACTCGTTGGAAAGAAATTTACTGATAACTTGTTAGCTTCAACACTGTTGATATCCCACAATTGAAGCCATTTGACATTTTGTTTAGCAATTACATTTTTCCAAGCTTGCTCTTTTTCTTTTGGGTCGACCGTGATACCTATAATTTCTAAACCTTTAGTGTGCCATTTTGCATAAATCTCATTGAGTTCTGGCATTTGCTGAATACAATAACCGCAACCGTTAAACCAGAAATCGCAAAGAGTGTATTGACTCAAAAGTGATTTATCTAATACGATTTTGTTACTTGAACTGTCAAATAAAGGTATTGATGGAAATTTTGCTCCCACTTCAACTGATTTCAAAGCGCTTAATTTTTCAGATATTTTTATGCCAACCGGTGTCATTTTTAAGCTTTTATCAAAATTATTGAAAATAGAATCAAAACCGGGTTCATAAACTCGTCTAATGAAACTTGAACTTTCAATAAGTGCGACAAATGATTTTGGATTCTCTTTGACATATTTTAATAAGTTTGAGCCTTCTTGGTCTTTAACTTTTTCTACAGTTGGTTTAAACTTTTCATTATACTCTATCCAAGATTTAGAATTTGAAATCACATCAATATCCATTTCTTCACCAACAAATGTTTGCTTAGCAGTGTCTAACTTAACAAGTTGGTTACCCTCATCAATATAAAACCAAAAAGTATAGTATGTTTTTAGAGAATCGGTAAAACCAAGTATTACCATACTGGCATAACTTAACTCACCAGAAAAAACAAATTGACCATTTCTTATAGGTACTTTCTTTTCATTTATTTTAACATTGGTATTTCCTCTTCCAGGATAAAACTCGGCATAACCAGAATCCATCCCTTTAATAGTTCCATTAATTTCAAATGGTTTAGTTTGCGCTGCAAGATGGAAAGCAAAGAAAAGAAAAATAAAAAGTAAAACGTTTTTCATAAACAGTTTTTGAGATGAGTGAATCAAGTTCGTATTAAGAACGATTCACTGAAACAAAACGCTGTTGATGGGTTTAAATTTGTCTGAATCAGGATTTTCAGGATTAGAAAATTTTCAGGATTAAGATTGCAAGTTGTAATCCTGAAAATCCTAAAATCCTGTAAATCCTTATTCAGACTAATAATACTCATAGCTAATGACTCATGGCTAACCGTTTCGCTGCCAGTACTTTTTTGTACTCGCGTGGCATAACTTTAACGAAATTGTGTTTTTCTATTGACCAATTATCCAAAATATTTTCAGCGTTCAAACTACTTGTATTTTTTTGATACTCGTCTATCAAATCGTGCAAAATGTACAAATCTTCCTCAGCGGGCGTTTCCATATCAGAAAGGTCGTTATTGAATTTTTTGCTGAACGATTTGTTTTTATCGTACACATACGCTATACCACCCGACATACCCGCAGCAAAATTTTTACCTGTTTCACCCAAAACAACCACAACGCCGCCTGTCATGTATTCGCAACCGTGATCACCCACACCTTCAACAACAGCCGTTGCACCCGAATTTCTTACAGCGAAACGCTCGCCTGCGCGACCATAAATAAATACTTTACCCGATGTTGCACCATATAATGCCACATTACCGAGAATTATATTTTCGGAAGGATTAAAGCGCGCTTTGGGCGACGGTACAAGAATAATTTTTGCACCTGAAAGCCCTTTGCCAAAATAATCATTCGATTCACCTTCAAGTGTAAAGGTGATTCCTTTTGTTGCAAAACAGCCAAACGATTGACCCGCAGAACCCGTAAATTTAAAATTCAACGAATCTTCCGGTAAACCTTCCGCTTTTTGTATTTTAGAAACCGCATGACTCAACATGGCGCCCACTGATCTATCAGTATTTGAAATGGGAAATTGCGCCGACATTTTTTTCTTTTTCACTATGCTTTCCGATGCAGCATGAATAAGTTTTCTATCTAAAACATCTTCGAGTTCGTGATTTTGACCAATTTTTTTATATTGACCAACAGATTCATCGACAGGTTCTTTATATAAAATGGCGCTTAAATCGAGTTCGCGGTATTTTTGGTTTTGCTGTACTTTTGAAGTCATTTTCAACAATTGAACTTGACCTACCATTTCATTGATGGTTTTGAAACCGAGTTGTGCCATAATTTCTCGCAACTCAGTAGCAAGAAAAACAAAATAATTGACAACATTTTCAGCTTTACCGTTAAAACGCGCACGTAAATCTGGATTTTGCGTTGCGATACCAACAGGGCAAGTGTTTAAATGGCATTTGCGCATCAACACACAACCTTCAACAACCAAAGCAGCTGTTGCAACACCCCATTCTTCAGCACCAAGCAAAGTCGCAATGGCTAGGTCGCGACCTGTGCGCATTTGTCCATCCGTTTGCAGAATTACCCTATCACGCAATTTATTTTTAACCAATGTCTGATGTGATTCTGCCAAACCCAATTCCCAGGGTAAACCTGCATGGCGAATTGAACTCAAAGGCGATGCACCCGTTCCGCCATCGAAACCTGAAATTAATATTTTATCCGCTTTAGCTTTAGCAACACCCGATGCAATGATACCAACACCCGCTTTAGAAACCAATTTGACATTAATATCTGCTTGCTCGTTCGAATTTTTTAAATCGAAAATAAGTTGGGCTAAATCTTCGATAGAATATATATCGTGGTGTGGAGGCGGTGAAATCAAACTTACGCCAGGTGTTGAATGTCGAACTCTGCCGATCCATTCATCTACTTTATAACCTGGCAATTGACCACCTTCGCCGGGTTTTGCGCCCTGCGCCATTTTTATTTGCAGCTCATAGGCTTGGCTTAAATAATAACTCGTCACACCAAATCTGCCCGAAGCGACTTGTTTAATAGCCGAACGCTCCCAATCTCCATTGGCTTTTGGGGTAAAACGGATTTCATCTTCACCTCCTTCGCCACTGTTCGATCTGCCACCGATACGATTCATCGCCACTGCTAAAGTTGAATGTGCCTCGTGTGAAATAGAACCAAATGACATTGCACCAGTAGCAAAACGCTTCAAAATAGATTCAATAGGTTCAACTTCTTCTAAAGGCACAGAAACAGTACGTCGGAAAGACATCAATCCACGCAATGTAAATGCTTGCTCTTCTTGACTATTGATTAAATTACTAAACTTCTTAAATGTCGCATAATCATTCGTTTCTGTCGAAAGCTGTAAAAAATGTATTACTTGTGGCGAAAAAAGATGCGCTTCACCGCGTCGTTTCCATTGATAAACACCCCCTGCTGGCAATTCTACGGGTACAGATGCAAGATTTTGCGCCTCTACGGCATGATAACGCTGCAAAATCTCGTAAGCAATACCATCAAAACCAATGCCCCTTAATCGCGAAACAGTTCGCGAAAAACATTTTTGAACAACTTCTTCATTCAAACCCAATATCTCAAAAATTTGAGAACCTGTGTATGATTGCAAAGTAGAAATGCCAATTTTTGACATGACTTTCAATAGTCCCTTATTAACAGCCTTAATGTAATTAGCTTTAAACTTTGTCCCTACCTTGTAGGGATTGTGCTTTTCTTCTTGGTTTATTAAAGAAGGTTCAAAGCTCAAAGCTAATTGATCAATGCTGTTAAATGCCATAAACGGACAAACCGCTTGTGCACCAAAACCTAAGAGTGTTGCGAAATGGTGTACTTCCCAAACATCTCCTGCTTCAACAATTATAGATGCATGCGAACGCAAACCTATTTCTACCAAATGTTTATGCACTGCGCCAACTGCTAAAAGCGTAGGGACGGGTGCATTTCCGGCTGTAATATTTTTTTGAGAAAGTACAATAATATTGGCACCATGTCGAATTTGTCGCTCTGTTTGTGCGCAAATTCTATCAATAGCTGCACGTAAAACACCTTGCTCATCTTCTGCTCTGAAATATAAATCGATGGTTGCAGACTTAAAATTGTTGTTCGTTGTCCGTTGTTCGTTGTTCGTTTGCGATATACTGCTATCAACTCTCAACGAACAACTATCAACTAATTTAATTTTTTCTAATTCTTCTATAGTTAAAACAGGTTGTTCCAAACTAATGAAAGGCAAGTTTTCTGTTTTAGTATTCAAAATATTTTGAGCAACCCCTAACTTAACGTGCAACGACATAACCGAACGTTCTCGAATCGGGTCAATTGGTGGATTTGTTACCTGCGCAAAAAGTTGTTTGAAATAATTACTGAGGTGTTGCGGATGGTGCGATAAAATCGCTAAAGGCGTATCGCTTCCCATAGAACCGAGTGCTTCTTCACCATTGGTTATCATGGGCTGAAGAATGGTTTTTATTTCTTCTTGGGTGAAGCCGAAAATCTGTTGGTTAGCTGTCAGATTTGAGCTTTGAGATTTGAGCTTTGAGCTATCGCCAGAAGGCTCATTGCTCATAGCTAACTGCTCAAGGCTAATTCGCCCTTTATTAACAACCTCTTCATATTTAAAATTATTGCAAATTATGCCTTTAACCTCTTCATCGCCAATAATTTTATGTAAATCTAAATCGGCAATAAGAATTTTTCCGGGTTGAAGACTACCTTTTAAAACGATTTTTTCTTCAGGAATACTCAAAACACCTGCTTCTGATGCGGTTATTAGAATATTATCATCGGTTAAAATATAGCGCAGAGGGCGTAAACCATTTCTATCTAAAGTAGCACCTACAAGCACACCATCTGTAAAACAAACACCTGCTGGACCATCCCAAGGCTCCATAAAGTTTTCGTGATACTCGTAAAACGCTTTCTTTTCAGCACTCATTTCTGCATCATGCTGCCAACTTTCGGGAATCATCATCATCAATGCGTGCGGAATAGAGCGTCCGTTCATCACTAAAAACTCCAGAACATTATCGAAATTGGCGGAATCAGACAGCGCATCACCACAAACTGGAAATAAACGTTCCAATTCTAATTCTGAAAAATATTTAGATTCTAAACTTTTTTCTTTCGAACGCCACCAATTTAAATTACCTGTAATAGTATTGATTTCACCATTATGCGCAATGTAACGGAATGGTTGAGCGAGTTTCCATTTTGGAAAAGTATTCGTTGAAAAACGCGAGTGAATTAAAGCAATGGCAGAAACTAAATCTACATCACTCAAATCAGGAAAATAAGGCTTTAATTGCCACGTTGTTAACTGACCTTTATAAGATACTGTTTTATAAGAAAACGATGAAAAATAGAAAAGATCTCTCGTTTCTGGAATAGTTTTATGAATTTCATGCGTTGTATATTTGCGCAGAACGTATAAGCGACGCTCTAACCAATATCTATCTTCAGGCGTAGTGCGTGGTTTAACAAAAACTTGTTCCATACGTGGCTCTGTACCCATCGAAGTATCACCGAGCAATTCATGGTCGGTTGGCACCATTCTATAACCTATCACATCAAAGTCGAGTTCGTCGCAATAATCGTTTAACAAAGTGCGACACTGATTACGCAAGTTTTTATCAGCAGGGAAAAATACAACACCTACGCCATACATACCAAATTCGGGCAAAGTATAACCCAATTCACTCATTTTTTTATCAAAAAACGTATGTGGCGTTTGAATTAAAATACCTGCGCCATCGCCCGAATTAGGTTCGCAACCACACGCACCACGATGCTCCATACGCATCAGCATTTGAAGCGCATCTTCAACTATTTGGTGTGTAGCTACACCATTTAAATTGGCAATAAAACCAGTACCACACGAATCTTTTTCTAATTCTGGATGATATAAACTTTGTTTTTGGGCAACCACAAGGGTTTCTTCTACTTTATCTTTTTTAATGGACATACTTTGCTTAAATATAGAGAAATACGACACAAAATTCCTACATTTTGCTCGCTGTTTCTAAATTATAAATGTGAAAGGTAAAAATAAAACTTAAAGTAAGTAATTTGCAAAAATACTATTTTTTATTTTGGAAAACAAGTAATTTTAAAATCATAAATTGGGAATGAGCATTCATTTTCTTTATAATAATTCAAGAATTGTTTCAGAAATGGTAGCAAAAAAATATCCAATTATATTTTCTGTGCTTTAGCCAACTTTTCTCAGCAAATTATGCTCGAAAATTTGAATGCTCATTCTAAAAACCCAAAAAAAATGCACCAAATAAAAATTTCTTTAAAACTAAGAAGCAACCTTTAGTAACCTTAACGTATTTTATTTATTTTCGCGCTTCTTTTTAAATTAAATACCTTGTCAGAGAGCAGTAATAATAAAACGAAAAGCTTTAAAAACTTATTAAGTACTCAGCCTAAAATATTCAAATATTGGTTCACTCTTACTTTGGTTTTTGGAGTGATACTTGTTTTTCTCATCCCGCCATTCCAATCGCCCGATGAGTTCCACCATTTTTATCGCATTTATCAGATAACTGATGGGCATTTATTAGGCGAATTTAATTCAGATTCGACTCAAATTGGCGGTTATATGCCTCAGAGCGTGGTTGATATCATGGATCCTTATGATGAACCTTTGGTTTTTAAAACCGCAAATAAAACATCTCTCGATACGCTTCTAAAATGCTGGAACACGCCTTTAAATGCAAAAAATATTGTTTTTAGAGAATTTCCAAACACAGCAAGGTATTCTATTACAGCTTATTTGCCTCAAGTAGTTGCGTTTGAATTGCTTAAAATTTTTGAATCAAATCCGCTAAAAATGATGTATTTGGGACGGTTATTTAATTTTATTTTTTGGTTTATATGCGTCTGTTTTGCAGTTATGATAATGCCAAAATTTAAAGAATTGGCAATGATTTTTTTGTTTCTGCCCGATTCAATCAGTATTAATGCGAGTTTAAGTGCCGATGTAACCAGTAATGCGCTGTTGTTTTTAGCATTCGCACTATTTTTTAGGTTTAGGTATAACGAAAAAATTAAGCCTATAGAGCTATTTCTATTTGCTTTTATTATTTTCATTACTACCCTCAATAAAATTATTTATTTCCCTATCATCCTGCTGTTACTTTTTGTGCAGAATGAAAAATTTAAATCCATACCTCAAAAAATATTAATCATATCGTCTGGTTTAATTGCTAATTTTCTTTTAGGTTTGGAATGGTCTCACATCGTTAACGGTCTCATATATCCCAATCCGAATAATTTAAATATCACAACTTACGAAAACATACATACAGGTTTTCGGGTTAATCCGACTCAGCAAATCCACCATATTCTAGAATATCCACTCTTATTTTTTAAAAACTGGATATACGAATCGCTTAGAATAATTACTACCAGCACGACTAATTCTTGGATTGGCGACTTTGGTTGGGATGGATTTGTTCCGAGTGGATTGGGTTTAATTTTGTTTTATTTTATCATTATCTTTTCAACCGCTCAAAACTATATTTTCAAACTCTGGGAGCGATTTGGTTTAGCACTCATAGGGTTTAGCATGTCTATGCTTATCATTTTAGTGCAGCATTTGCATTGGGATGAAGTAGGAGATTATTTTGACAATGGTTATGAAGGAAAATATTTCATACCCATTTTCCCTTTTTATTTTTGGTCTGTAGCTGGCATATTTTCAAAAAAATTCGAGTCGGAAAAGCGACGTAAAATTTTAAACATCGTTTTTTTAGCGCTTTTCGGTATAGTTTATATCGATTTTTGGATTTTAGTTTTCCTTCGTTTTTATATTCCTCAAGCTTAAACGGATACATTAAAATGCAAAATAAAGGGCTTCAAAGAATTTTAAATACAGAAGATATATTTTTAGCTTTTAGCTTTTTTTTATTCCTGTGGATTAGATTCCATCACTTCGATATTGTTTTAGAACGCGATGAAGGCGAATTTGCTTACGCAGGGCAAGAAATTTTGTGCGGCAAATTGCCTTACAAGGATTTCTATAATATGAAATTCCCGGGCGTATATTATATTAATGCACTCATTTTCTATTTTTTAGGTGATTCTATTTTTGCAATCAAAACCTCGCTACTTTTTACCAATTTTGGTAGCGCATTTTTTCTATTACGCTTCACAAATTTATGGTATAATCAACAAATTGGAAAGTTTGCGGCTGGCATATTTCTTATTTTTTGCTCTTGCTTTTCAGCACAAGGTTGGACAGCAAATGCAGAACATTTTGTAGTGTTTTTTGGATTAATCGGCATTTATTATTCTAGCCTATTTATTTCAAAGCAACGCTTTAAGTATTTAATTTTTTCAGGTATATTCTTAGCTTTATCGACCATTTGTAAGCAACATGGTTTCTTTTATATTCTTTTTGTGTTTTTGCAATTGTTAAATTTTACAGTTTTATCTAAGTTTCCCAAAATAAATTATTTTCAATTATTTAAACAACTGTCAGTTTTTGTAGTTGGAATTGCAGTGCCAATATCTTTAATGCTCGTATATTTTTTCCAAAAAAACATTTTCTCTGAGTTCTATTTTCTAACTTTCACGTATGCATCAGCATATACAAGTATGGAAACAAATATTTCTGAGATATGGCATTTTCGCCCTATTTTTTGGGATGCCTTTGGCTTTTGGCTTTTATTTTTTTCTATGATTTATTGTGCATTTCGAAGAAGAAAGTTTTTCAAAGAAAATTTAGATGCCTTTTTATTTTTTGCTTGTTCTTTCGCAGCAACTTCAATGGGTTGGTATTACCGAGCACATTATTTTCAGTTAATGTTTCCTGCCGGAGCTATTATGTCAGCCTATATACTATTCAATATTGAAGCATTTTGGAAAACAAAATTTATCACCAAAGATATATACTTATCATTAAGTTGCATTGCTGTTCTCATTTTACAATCAGAGTATATTTTCAAGTTTGATTCAATAACTGTCAACAATGTTATGTATAATTCTTATGGTTTTAACGAGAATAAATGGATTGGAGATAAAATAAACCAAAGTTTCAGGGATAAGAAATATAGCATTGGCATTATTGGTAATGAACCTGAGATATTTTTTTATACCAAAAAACAATCAAGCACAAGTTTTATTTATAATTATTCCCTCGTGGAAAAACATAAATACGCTGATTCAATTACACAACAATATTTCAAGCAATTTGAAGAAAGTAAACCTGAAATTCTTTTGTATTACACTGATTATAAAAAAAATCCAAAAAACATTAAAACGGTGCATCAAATTACAGATTGGTACAACCAATTTAAACAAAACTACACACCCATCGGCAAATTAGATTCACTCGGCGATAAAACACAACTCACTTGGCTAACCAAAGAAAAAAACACCATCAGTGCTGATAGTGCCTTTTATGGCGTCATTTATTTGCGGAAAGATATAGAGATACCTAAATCGTTTTTTGAATGAAGCATTGTAAGCATTTATGAAAGAATGAGCAGATGAACTGGAACACCATTTATTTCTAAGAAGCGGCACGCTAAAAATTATCATTGAGATTCAAGTGATAAGCATAATTTTTTCAAAAAAATTGTGATTGAATAAAAATTTCATTATTTTTGTATAAAGTTTTGAGATGCCGAGAAAAGATACTTATCACGACGATGTTCGAGTAGCTTTAGAAAAAGATGGTTGGACAATTACAGATGATCCGATGCGTATTCGATGGGAAGGTTCAATTTATTATCCAGATTTAGGAGCAGAAAGATTTATTGCCGCCGAAAAAAATTCTGAGAAAATTGCAATTGAAATAAAAACCTTTGGTGGTGACGACTTTAACAGCGAATTTTATAGTGCTTTAGGTCAATACGATACTTATACAATTGCATTTTCTGATATAGAACCTGATCGTAAAGTTATTTTAGCAGTATCAGATGATATATTCAAATCTTATTTCGAAAGAAAATCTGTTCAAAAAATAATTGAATTAAAGAAAATTTCAATTGTGATTTATAATGTCAAAAATCAAGAAATTGAAAAATGGATAAAATAAAAAAATATCAAGAAATCATTATTGCACTTTTGAAAGAGTATGAAATTTATTTGAGTGGCTCAAGTTCAGAAGTAAAAGATGAATTCTTGATTGACGTTGAACGCAACCATTATCAAATGGTCTCCGTCGGTTGGGAAAAAGGACATTTTTTTTACACTGTGGCTTTCCATATTGATATTATTGGTGAGCAAGTTTGGCTTCAAATAAATAATACAGAATTTTCAATTATGAAAGAACTTATTGAGCGTGGCATTCCTAAATCAGATATTGTCTTAGGTTTTCTTTCGCCAGCAATGAGAGAAAGATCTGATTTTGCTGTTGCGTAATTTTAATTTTTTTTTGTTAAAAATTTGCTTGAAATTTAAACGAAGTTAAATTTGATTGTTTAAAAATAAAAACACTTAATGGGTCCTCCTACGTTTTGGATTTTGGTAATTTCTGCTCTCCATATTTATGGAATTATTAAAACTAAAAATTTCAAGGATAAGACCTTTATAATTCTTAGTTTTGGGGTTTATATCTATGGGGTTGTTTACTTTATGGATCTTGTTAGAATATCTTCTACCCATGGAAATACTATTCATAGTTGATATAGTTCTAGAAATACTATTGAGCAACTATCAGGTTATGCATGGATAATTTTCTTTCCAGTTTTATCTTTTTTAATTTTTGTTTTAATCTATAATTTCTAAGATTTCTTTAATCGCCAATTTAAGAAATGACTTTAAAAGCAAAGCTTTTTTGATTCTTTGCGTCGCTTTTTCAAAAAAATAACAATGCTTATAAATCGTCGAACAGGTCAAATAGTTAGTAAAGGAGGTTATTTGTTTCAAATTAAAAGTTTTATATCAATTTTAACATTTTTTGGAATAGGTTACTACATTCTGGATAATTATGGCAAATTCTTTACATTATTGTATGTGGTATTAACAATTAGTTTCTTAATTTATTTAGCAAGTAAAAATAACGATTGAAATAAGCCTTAAAATCTGAATAAACCCCAAGCATATGTGATTCTATTACTTTAAAAAAAATTATGCCTTTTCTAAAACTTCATTCACTATTATGCAATAAACTTTGAAAAATTTTAAATTGAATATTTTGTGAACCCTATTTGTCTTTGATTTAAAATGGATAAAAAATTATTTGAGAAATGTCGCACTCTTATTGGCAACGGCTGGATTAAAGAATCTCTACAAATTCTAACTGAAAACCTACCAAATTTAAAAACTAATTTAATTCTTTTATCAAGTAGACTTTCAAAGAACGAAAACGAAAACAATTGGGGCACTATAACTACTTCCGAATACAATGCCGAAAGTACAAAAATCTCCAAAAGTTTATTATGTTTTATTCAAGCAGAAGAAAAAAATTGTGACACTGAAACCAATAAAAAACCTAAAGAATTAGAGACTAAAATATTTAAATTTGAGCAAATTCAAACTGGAAATGAACTGTTAAAATTGATGAAAGGTTCAAATGCACAAAGTATCGACAATGTTGAAATAAAAAGTCAGAATGATGTTGACTCAATTTCTGATTTAACTTCATTTCTTGAAGACTACTTTGAACTTTTAGGAGTTACAACATTGCAGCATAGGGAACTTCTCGAGTTTGAAATTTCAATTAATCAGAAATTAAATAACCTGCAAAATCAAGGTTATTACCTTTTTGCTAAACAAAGAACCTTATCAATGAATGGTTTAAAGTTCAATTCGTTACACTTATTCATAAATAATGTAGAAAATCCAGATATTTTTGAAGACGAACAAACCAAAGTAAAATTTATGCTAATTGAAATTATAGGCCCAACAAGACTTACTTTTTAAAATAGAATTAAAAAATAAATCTGCTTAATCAATAACCCGCACTTCCTCCATCTTTCCGCGATTCACTCGCACCGAAATACATTTTTGTTGCCGCATCATATCGAATAGCTTGATAACCACCATACGCGCCTGGTGATTGCCAACCAATTTTATGTCCTTTTTGCATGAGTGCGCGAATAGTTTCGAAAGGGAAACCAGATTCGAGATACACCATGCCACCGCCGCGTTCAAATTTTTCGCCCGTTGGTTCGCTGCTACCTGAGTGGTCAATGCGCGGTGCATCTCCTGCTTCTTGTGCGTTCATACCAAAATCAATCATGTTCATAATTATTTCAGTATGACCAAGTGGTTGAAAACTACCACCCATAACGCCAAAACTCATCCAAGGTTTGCCATCTTTCGTAACAAAAGCTGGAATGATGGTGTGAAACGGGCGTTTATGCGGCGCATACGTATTCGGCTGATTTTCTTCTAAAGTAAATAGTTGTCCGCGATCTTGAAACATAAAACCCAAACTTTCAACTGCCATACCCGAACCAAATCCGCGATAGTTGGATTGAATGAGCGAAACCATATTGCCTTCACCATCTGCAACGGTTAAATAAATGGTGTCTCCTTCTTTTAAATTTGGATTGCCCGCATCAACAGTTATAGCAGCGCGATCTAAATTAATCAGTTTTCTGCGTTCCGAAGCGTAATTTTTATTCAGAAGTTTCTGGACTATACCTGGCTGCATGTAAGCTGAATCGGCATAAAACTTTGCGCGATCTTCAAAAGCTAATTTTTTAGCTTCAACGAATAAATGCACGTGTTCGGGTGAACCGTATTGAATTTTAGAAAAATCGAATCCTTCCAGAATATTAAGCATTTGCAAAGCACAAATCCCTTGTCCGTTCGGCGGTAATTCCCACACATCGTAACCTCTATAATTTGTACTGACAGGCGTAATCCAATCTGAATTGTGCGCAGCCAAATCTTCATAACTTAAAAAACCGCCTTGTTTTTTGAAAAAACTGTCAATACTGCGCGCAATTGCACCTTTGTAAAAAACATCGCGCCCTTCGTTGGCTAAACGCGTAAGTGTATTTGCGAGTGCAGGATTTTTTCTAATTTCACCGCGCTTGGGTGTTTTTCCGTTCGGCGTAAATATTGCCAACGCGTCAGGATAATTTTTAAAGGTATTACCAAAGCGATTAAAAGCCGTAGAAGCTTCATCCGCCAATCCATAACCTTCTCGGGCATATTGAATGGCGTAACTCAGGTTTTCGCTCATTTTTTTCTTGCCAAATTTTCCATGCAGTGTAAACCAAGCATCAACACAGCCTGGTACATTAATAGGCAGAACGCCAAGTGGTGGCAAAAATTTCAGTCCGCGTTTTTTTAAAGTATCCAAAGTAAGTGAATACGGCGAACGACCTGAACCATTCAATCCATGCAATTTACCCGTTTTAGCTTCGTACACAATGGCATACAAATCGCCACCGATACCATTTACGTGTGGTTCAACCACACCAAGCACAGCATTGGCTGCAATAGCGGCATCAACTGCACTCCCACCCTTTCGCAAAATATCTATCGCAGCTTGAGTCGCTAACGGATGTGAAGTACACGCCATTCCGTTTTGCGCCATCACTTCACTACGCGTTGCAAACGATTTGCCGAGTGGGCGATCTTGTGCTATTAAGAATTTTACAGAGGTCAATAAAATGACCATAAAGACTAATTTTTTCATACTGACATTTTGTTAATTTTGATTTATAATATCACGTGCATTAGTTATCTTGATTTCTACATTTATAGAAATAGCCAATTTTTGGTTATTTATCTTCTTGAGTTCAATCATTTTCGCATAAGAAAGCTTTTATCCCTTCTGTTATCCTTTTTTGCAATTCATGCAAACCTTTTTCAACCCTCTCTAATTTTTTCTATAAATGATTAGAGTAAAATATTCTCCACAATTTCTAAACCATAACCTTGTAAACCAATGCGTTTGAGTGGTTTGTGCGTTATCAATTTAATTTTACAAACATTCATATCGCGCAATATTTGCGCCCCTACGCCAAAATCGCGACGGTCCATAAATCCTTGAGCTGTTGTGTTTTTCTCTTTTTGCGCTTTCAAAACGCGCAAACGCTGCAGCATCGAATGTCCTTTTTCGCTTTGTTGGATGTATAAAAACACTCCCTTACCTTCACGTTCTATAATTTCGAACGATTTGTGCAGCGATTCTTCCGATTGACTAAAAAGTGCTCCCAAAATATCATTGGGTTCCGTTGATGATTGTACGCGCACAGGTACAACTTCACCTGTATTCCAATGCCCTTTTTTAATGGCTAAATGTATATCGCCGGATGTGAGTTGTTGATATGCACAAATTTCTAAAGTGCCATACTTAGAATCAAGAGTCAGTTCAAGTTCTTTTTTGACAATGCGCTCGGTGCGCATGCGGTATGAAATCAAATCGTCAATCGAAACTATTTTTAAATTGTGCGATTTGGCAATTTCATACAGCTGTGGCAATCGCGCCATTGTGCCGTCAGGATTTAATATTTCAACTAAAACGCCTGCAGGATATAAACCTGCAATGCGCGCAAAATCTACCGCTGCTTCAGTATGTCCTGTGCGGCGCAAAACACCGCCCGTTTTTGCTCGCAATGGAAAAATATGTCCAGGTCGCGCATAATCGGTGCTTTGTGCTGATTTATTTGTTAACCAACGAATGCCCGTCGAGCGATCGTAAGCAGAAATACCTGTTGTGCAACCGTGACCGAGCAAATCTATGGAAACTGTAAAAGCAGTTTCATGGAGTGCCGTATTTTGCGGCACCATCGGTTTCAAATCCAATTCATCGGCGCGCTTCTCTTCTATCGGCGAGCAAATTAATCCACGACCGTGTGTTGCCATAAAGTTGATGAGTTCAGGCGTAACCAATTCAGCGGCGCAAATAAAATCGCCTTCATTCTCACGGTCTTCATCATCAACAACAATTATTATTTTTCCGTTACGAATATCTGTTATGGCTTCTTCAACGGTGTTTAACTTAAAATTCGTTTCGGACATTGTTTAGTCGTTAGTTGTAAGTTGATGGTAGATAGTATGAAGGATTTTCAGGATTTAAATATTTTCAGCATTTATTATCCGTCATTTTAATCCTTGAATCCTTTAATTATGGACAAAATAATTATTCAGGCAGATTATAAACCCCCAATCAAATGAATAAGTTCTTGCGCTTGAGCATTAATTAGTTTTAAATCAACACTTCCACCTGCAAATTG
>JAYWBA010000269.1:0-50370 GCA_043781915.1 Saprospiraceae bacterium | reverse complement strand
AAATAAAAACGATAAAGAGATTATTCGGCATGAACTCGGCATTCCACTCAATAAAAAAGTGATTATTTGTTCGGGTAAGTTTATCGAAAAAAAACGCCCATTAGATTTACTGAACGCTTTGGCGTTATTGCCTAATAAAGAAGAAGTTTTTACTGTTTTTGTTGGAGAAGGCAATCTTCGACCAGAGATGGAAGAATTCATTGCTAAAAATAATTTGCAGAATAACGTTTTACTCACTGGTTTTATTAACCAAAGTCAAATGCCCAATTATTATTTAGTCGCTGATTTATACGTTATGTGTTCAGGAATGTACGAAACATGGGGACTTTCGACGAACGAAGCAATGTGTTTTGGTTTACCCATCATTCTTTCTGACATGGTAGGTAGCGCTTATAATTTGATTGCCGGAAACGGCTTTATGTATCCTTCAGGCGATTATAAAAGTTTGTCAAATTGTATCTATCAGGTGTTATCTCAATCAAAATCCGATTTAGACAAAATGGGAGCACGTTCGTTCGAAATCATGAAAGGTTACAGTTACGAAAATATTGTTGAAGGAATAAAAAAGGCAAATGGCAAAATGCAAAATGCAAATATCAAGACAAACATTGCCATTTAGCATTCTCCATTTATTTTCTTCTTTTATTTTTGCCGTTTGTTTTTTGCCTTTGCCTTTTGTTATGAAACTACTCCACATCATTCCAACATACAAACCCGCCTATATTTACGGGGGCACAGTTACAGCTGTAACTTTACTCTGTGAAAATTTGGTTTCGAAAGGCAATTGCGAAGTAACGGTACTTTCAACAACGGCTAATGGCGAGGAGGATTTACCAATTTTTAGTAATTTGCCTAAAAAAGTAGATGGTGTTGATGTATATTATTTCAGAAGAATTACGAAAGAGCCATTACTTTTAGCCCCACCATCAATTTGGTTTTTGTTTAGAAATGTAAGAAAGTACGATGCAGTGCATCTACATTCATGGTGGAATTTGCCAGTAATTTTGGCGATGTGTGTCTGTTTAATAAGAGGCGTAAAACCCATTTTTTCGCCACATGGTATGCTCAGTCCGTTTACGATTAAAGGCAAATTCAAACCACTTTTTCATAAATATATCGGTAAAAAACTTTTAAAAAACACGCATCTACTCGCAACTTCAACACAAGAAGCAAAAGAATGTTTGGCTTTTATTCCTGAGTGGCAACACAGCGTTTTACCAAATTTAATTGATTTGGATAGTTTGCCCAATTTAGTTGACAGTTGGCAGTTGACAGTTGGCAGTTTAAACGGGCTTGCCAACTGTCAACTGCCAACTGACAACCGTCAACTAAATTTGCTTTTTCTTTCCCGTTTGCATCCCAAAAAAGGAGCTGAACTTTTATTCGATGCATTGGCTAAAGTAAATTTCAATTGGACTTTAACTATGGCAGGTGGTGGTGGAGCAGAATATTTGGAAGGATTAAAAAAACAATGCGAAAATTTGAAAATTGCCGATAAAATAAATTGGATTGGTTGGGTAAATGCAGATCAACGTCGAGCTGCTTTTGAATCAGCAGATTTATTGGTTTTACCTTCTCACAATGAAAATTTTGCACTTGTTGTTATTGAATCTTTAGCAGTTGGAACACCCGTTTTGGTGAGCAAGTTTGTTGGCATTTCAGATTATGTGGCTGAAAAAAATCTAGGTTGGGTGTGCGATACAACCGTTGAAAGTATTGTAGAAAAATTAACCGAAGCAAATAATAATCATCCAAAACGCCAACAAATTTCAGAAAATAGTGGCGAGCAAGTGAGAAAAGATTTTGACCCCGATATTTTGGTTCAAAAATACATAGCTAATTACAAAAGCCTCAAAAACCTCGTCCCTACTTTGTCGGGACGAGGTTTAGTTCACGAGGTTTAGTTCACACTTTTTCAAAATGAACAATTCAGAAAACATAACACCACTCATTATAACTTTTAACGAAGCACCTAATATTGCACGAAATATTGACAAGCTGCAATGGGCGAAACGCATTGTAGTTATTGATAGTTTTAGTACAGATGAGACCTTAAATATTTTGGCGCAATATCCGCAGGTCCAAGTGTATCAGAATAAGTTTGTTTCATTTGCTGACCAATGTAATTTTGGTTTATCTAAAATTGAATCCGATTGGGTTTTGTCGCTCGATGCCGATTATATTTTAGATGATACAATTGTAAACGATATTTTGAATCTACAGTTAGATGGCAATAAAATCGCAGCATATTCAGCACGATTCAAATACGCCATTTTCGGCAAACCAGTTCGCGGCAGCATGTATCCACCCAGAAAAGTTTTGTATGCAAAAAGTCGCGCCAATTATGTGAACGATGGTCACGGACATACCGTTAATATTGATGGTAATATCGGCAATTTAGACGGTTATATTATTCACGACGATAGAAAATCATTCTCACATTGGTTGGGTTCGCAAGATAGATATTTAAAACAAGAAGCAGACAAGCTCATTCATACACCGTTTAATCAATTAAAATGGAGTGATAAATTGCGATGGATGATTGTTCCCGCACCATTTGTTGCATTTGTTTATTGTCTTTTTCTAAAAGGTGGCATTTTAGATGGCAAATATGGTTGGCATTACGCCATGCAACGCGTCATTGCTGAAATCATTTTATCTATTCGCCTCACTGAAGCGCGAATAAAAATGAAAGAATTAAAGAATGAAGGAATGAAAAATGAAATTCATTTCAAGGAATCTTTAATTTCTTAATTCTTTAATTCCTTAATTCTTTAATTCTTTAATTCCTTCATTCTTTAATTCCTAATAGTCTTGGTCAAAATTTGCATCATCGGTTGTGGCACTTACGGCGCGTATTTATTGCGCAGAGTTATTGAGAACTATGGCAACGAAGTAGATATTACCGTCATTGAAATGGGTAATGAAAAAACCAAAAGCGAGAGTGAAATGGGCGTTGTTGCCGAATCGAAAGAATCGCATGCAGCAGAAAAAGGCAGATATTTTGGTTTGGGTGGAACATCAGCGCGTTGGGGTGGTCAAGTTTTATTTTTTGATGAACGCGATAATCCGACGAACCAAAAAGATTGGAATACAATTGTTGATGTCAATAAACAATATCGTTCAATCGTTCTGAAAAACCTCGTAGGTTTTGAAAACCTACGAGGTTTAGACGACAAAGGCATCGAGAAAACAGGCATTTGGCTAAAATACACCAAGCGCAATATTTTTAAAGGCTTAGATAAAAAAGCGCTGAGTTCTGTAAATTTGATTAAAAATACGCGCGTAACCGATTTCAATTTTGAAGATAGCACTATCAAATCAGTCATTTGTTCAGATGCAGAAGGAAACAAAAAGACAATTGAAGCAGATATTTTTTATTTAACAGCGGGTGCAATTGAATCGTGCAGATTGCTTATAGCAATGAACGAAAAACATAAAATTATCACTTCAACAGATTTAGGAAAACATTATGGCGACCATTTGTCAGTTGAATTGTTTAAAATAAAAGGACATCCACCTGTAATTTACAAAACTAATTTTGTTCCAAATATTATCAATGGCAGTTTAATTACTAAGCGTTGGATTGTAGCTGATTCTGATAATAGAATTGGTTTTGCGCATCCCATTTTCAATAAAGAAGTTAAAGTTTTTACTTCTATAAAACGTTTGCTTTTTGGCAAACAGCAAATTGATTTTAATCTAAAAGATGTTGTAGAAGGGTTTGAATTTCTGATTCGCTTTGGATATAATGTTCTGATTAAAAAGAAAATGTACGCGCATCGAAATAATTGGAGTATCCAACTAGATATTGAACAAGCATATCCGAATGGAAACAGTATTGGTTTATCGAAACAAACGGATAAATACGGTGAAAAAGCTGCGCGATTAAATTGGCATGTCAGCGAAGAGGATAAAAAATCTATTGTCGAGATAAAGAACAATTTAATAAAACTGCTCGACAAAGAGGACATTAAATACGAAGTTGTTTACGACCCAAATATAGAATCGATGAAAATTGAAGATGTATATCATCCTGTTGGTTTTTTGCGCATAGGGCACGATGAAAATGCTGTTTTAGATACAAATTGCCGTGTCAGAGGAATCGACAATTTGTATCATTTTTCAACAGCTATGTTTCCGAGTGCTAAATCAATTAATCCGACTGCAGCAGGGTTTTGTTTTATAGAACAATACTTATTTGACAGTTTTCAGTTGACAGTTGACAGTGAAGTACAAACTGTCAACCAACAACTGTCAACAACTATCAACTAATTTTAAATATACTGACAAATGCTTAAATCTACACAAACAACTATCTATTCGCCCGTTACGGTGCGACTCTTTTTTCGAAAACCACGCCCAACAGGGAATACAAGTATTGAACATTCATTTGCAGAGATGGTCGAATCGTTTCCAAAGAATCGTGGATTTATTTTAGATTGGTTCGAATCTTCTTACTTCAGCAATGGGTTATTGCCACGAATTCGTGCTATTCTGGAGGTGCGGCGCAACAAAGCTGCAATTAATCATATTACTGGCGACACCAACTTTTTTGTATTAGGTTTGCCGCGTCGATCTACTATTTTAACAATATTAGATTGTGGTTTTATGAAAGATAAAAAAGGTTTTTCTTATTGGATTATGAAAAAGTTTTGGCTTGAACTTCCTGTAAAAAACTCTGAAATTGTTACAGCTATTTCTACAGCTACTAAGCAAGATATTATACATTACACGGGATGTCCGCCAGAAAAAATTAAAATTGTACCCATCGTTATTAAGTCATCTTTTAGTTATACCCCTAAAGTATTTCGTAAAGACTATCCGACTATTTTGCACGTTGGCATATCGCCTAATAAAAACTTAGAACGACATGCTGAGGCTATCTATGGTTTGCCATGCCAACTTCATTTAATAGGAAAATTAAGTGATGAGCAAATTGCATTGCTAAAAAAATTAAATATCGATTACAAAATCAGTTTTAATATTTCTGAGCAAGAACTTCAAAAAGCCTACGAAGAAGCAGATATTTTATTGTTTTGCTCGACTATTGAAGGATTCGGAATGCCAATACTCGAAGCCCAAACTGTTGGGCGGGTTGTTATAACAAGTACTATTTCTTCCATGCCTGAAGTAGCGGGAGAAGGTGCTTGTTTTGCTAACCCTTTGAACACAACAGAAATACGAAGCGCTATTGATAAGGTAATTGCAGATGACAAATATCGCAATAAGTTGATTGAATCGGGGTTAGAAAACGTCAAACGCTTTAATCCCGAAAATGTAGCTCTACTATATTCAGATCTTTATACAAAAATAGAAGCACGTCAACGGCGGATTAAACAATACACTTATGCACACTCATGTAGATAGCTAGTAAAGGCAGAGCAATGCCCTGTCTCTACGAATAAACACTTATTTTCTCATCTTATAATTCTTACTCAATGATCATTCTTGGACTCAACGCTTATCATGGCGACTCTTCTGCCTGCATTTACAAAAACGGTGAATTAATTGCTGCAACAGAAGAAGAACGCATCCGTCGTCAAAAACACTGGGCGGGTTTGCCTACTGAAGCTATAAAATTTTGTCTTACAGAAGCGGGTATTACTTTGCGTGAAGTGGATCATATTACGGTTTCACGCGACCCCAAAGCTAAGTTTTATGAAAAATTATTTTACGCTGCGCGCAATGTTTTTACTTTGACCTCTATTGGTAAACGAAGAAAAAACGCAATGAAAATAAAAGGAATCAAGCAAGAAATTGCTGAAAGATTGGGTTATGACATGCGCTATATCAAAGCGCAAGTACATAATATTGAGCACCACCGCAGCCACATGGCATCTGCTTTTATGGTATCTCCATTTAATGAATGTGCTATATTATCGGTCGATGGTTTTGGTGATTTCACTTCTACTATGCGTGGCATTGGGCAAGGTAACAAAATTAAAGTTATAGACAGTGTCTCTTATCCACATTCAATAGGCATTTTTTATACAGCATTTACACAACTTTTAGGATTTCCATATTTTGGAGATGAATACAAAGTTATGGGTCTAGCACCCTATGGCAAACCCGAATTGGTTGACGAAGTGAGACGCACAATTGTATATAAGCCTAACGGACTTTTCGAATTGAATCCTAAATACTTTAGGCACTTCGTTGAAGGTGTAAAAATGGATTGGGAGGGCGGAAATCCGCACGTTGAAAGTTTGTATTCAGATTATATGGCTTCTGTTTTCGGTGGCGCGCGTGCCAAAGACGAATCTTTAACACAATACCACAAAAATTTAGCCGCATCCGTTCAAAAAGTTTGTGAAGAAGTTGTTTTTTACATGCTCAACGATTTATACGATAAAACTAAGCTTGATAGCGTGTGTATTACAGGCGGTGTAGCCCAAAACTCGGTTTGTAATGGTAAAATTACGAGATATACGCCGTTCAAAAACGTATTTGTTCCGCCAGCCGGGCACGATGCAGGAACGAGTATAGGTTCGGCTTTGTATTTACAACACCAAATATTTAATTTGCCACGCGCACCATTTAAACACCAAGCTTATACTGGTGCTAAATTCGATAATGATTATATTAAATCAATTTTAAAGGGAAAAGACATTAATTTCGAAAGAATTGATGACAATAGTTTGTTCGATATTGTAACTGATTGTTTGATAGATGGTGGTGTGGTTGGTTGGTTCCAAGGTCGCGCGGAATTTGGTCCGAGAGCGTTGGGTAATCGTTCTATTCTTGTCGATCCCCGCAATAACGAAGCTAAAGAGTTGTTGAATCTTAAGATTAAACGTCGCGAAAGTTTCCGCCCTTTTGCACCTTCTATTTTAGAAGAATTTGTTTCTGAATATTTTGAAGTCGAAGATAACGTACCATTCATGGAAAAAGTTTTTCCGATAAAAAAAGAAAAACACGCTTTAATTCCTGCAGTTACACACGTTGATGGGACAGGCCGTTTACAAACTGTAAGCCATGTCGATAATCCAAGGTATTACAATTTAATACAAAAGTTTTATGAAAAAACGAAAGTGCCAATCTTAGTAAATACTTCATTTAACGAAAACGAACCCATTGTCAATACACCTGAAAATGCTTTGGAGTGCTTTTTGCGTACTAAAATGGATATGATAGTTTTGGAAAATATTCTGATTCGCCGCACGCCTGCGAATAAAACATTCAGTGCGAATGGGCAAAAAGAAAGCGAAAGAGTGAAATAGTTGTTCGTTGATAGTTGATAGTTGTTTATTAATACGAACAACTATCAACGAACAACTATCAACGAAATGTTGGTTAAATAAAATTACGACAAGACCTATAAAATTTTAAGCAAATCAAATATGCGTAAATCGCATAAAAAACGCAATCATTATTCATTTTATTAAACCACCATTTCTTATGATTGGATATCTAAATTACTTTAGCTGCGAGTCGTTAAAGCCCAACAATCTCAACAAAAGTAATATCACCTCGAGGCAGAAACATTTTATTTATTCACCGTCTAAAAACAAAATAAAAGCAAAAATTGACAAGTTGAAAGTTAAAAGCAAGTTTTATATTTTTTCACTTTTCGCTTTTCACTTTTCACTTTTTACTTTACAGAGCGCACATGCTACTATTACAAGCCCAACATTGATAACTGCTATCAATAATGTTTGTCCAGCGTGTATTACTATTGCAAATAGTTCATCTGCAACCTTAACAACAACGGGTTTAGCTACAACTTTTATTGATTTAAGCTATCAGTCAATAACCGATTTAACAGGAATTGTTGATTTTACTAACTTACAAACTTTAAGAGTTAGCGGAAATCCACTTTCAGGTTTGCCCACCTTCCCAAATACTTTAATTTTTTTAGATTGCAGTAATATTGCATCCATTACTATTAGCAACTTGCCTTCTGGTTTACAAACATTAACTTGTATTAATGACGGTCTAACGAGTTTACCTGCATTACCTTCTGGTTTAACAACTTTAAGTTGTAATAATAACCAAATTGCCGCAATAACAAGTCTGCCGTCCGATCTACAACAACTCGATTGTTCAAATAATAGTTCAGCGGATGGATCAATTCGTTATCTCAAATCGTTACCATCTACTTTGCCTTCAAACTTAAAAGTTCTGAATTGCAGCAGAAATGATATTTCTCCATTGCCCGCTTTACCTTCGGGTTTGACTTATTTGGATTGTTACAGTAATCATGGAATAAGTTCTTTGCCAACATTACCATCAACTTTAAGTGTACTCAAATGCTTAGAATGTTCGCTCACAAGTTTACCTACCTTGTCTTCAAGTTTAACTGTATTAGAGTGCCAAAGTAATTCAATTACAACTTCTGGTTTTCTCGGGTCTAATTCAAGTTTACCATCAGGTTTGACAACTTTGCAGTGCCAAGGTAATGTTTATCTAAGTATGTTGCCCACGTTGAATGCAGGCTTGACTTTGCAAATCGACGAAGACCATGTTTTGTGTTTACCCAATATTCCATCTGGTTTAACAGTAAAAAATAAATTCGGTAGTACAATTTCTCCACCGCCAGTTTGCGGAACTTTACCTTTAGAATGGCTCGATTTTCAGATAGAGACGTTGCAAACAACTTCTCTACTGCACTGGGTTACTGCATCTGAAAGCAATGTAAAATATTTTCTCGTTGAACGCAGTGATGATGGTATTGTTTTTCAAACCATTTCACAACCTATAAGTGCTTTTAATTTATTGGCTCGACATAGTTATAATTATACTGATGGAAAGTTGCAAAGTGGTGTCACATACTATCGTATTAAGGAAACCGATAATGATGGTCAGGTCAGTTATTCTTTAGTTCGTTCAATTAATAACATGTTGACTCAGTCTGGTTTTAAAATTTATCCGAACCCTGCAAACCAACATGTAAGGTTAGATCTGTCAGATTTTCAAGATCGAAATATTACTTTATCGTTTTCAAATGCTGAAGGTAAAATTCTTTTCTTTGAAACATTAAATACAACCTCTTCATCGCCGTACATTTTCGATGTTTCAAATTATGCAAGTGGCTTGTATTTTATCAAGTTAGAGGACATTGGAAAGCAAGCTATAATTAAAAAATTGCAAATAGTTAAATAGTATATACAACGGCAGTGTCATTGTCTCTACTTATTACAAAAAAATGATTTAAAATATTTAAAATTTATACGGTATTTTATTGAATATCAAAGAGTAAGTTACTAAAAAATAATTATTATGGAGTTAATTGCTTAAATTCGGCTTAAATTAAAAGAATACTTAAAGTTTTATTATTCTTTTAATTTGAGTGAGCTATTAAACCTATTTCCTAATTCTAATTTTTTTACATCGTGGACAAAATACACTTATATTCCACTGTATCGAAAACGATACAGAAATTTACTATTTTATTTGTTTTTATAGCTGCATGTTACTTTTCTGTAACTTCAAATGCCAGAAATGTATTAGTTAAGAATTGTGTTGGAGCAAGTCTCAATCAGAATTCACAAATTTTCAGAAATACTTTAAACGAAAGTAGCTCAGCCACGCTTGGCGGCTCTATAACTAACAACTATCAACTAAATTTAGCAACTAATATTCCAGATGCTAATTTTGCTGCCGCTATTAGTGCTGCATGTCCGACTTGTATTGATTTATCAACAGGAGATTTATTGCCTCCAGCTGCGAGTCTGACTTCTTTAAATGTTCAATTTACAGGAGGAATACCGCAAATTCTGAGCTTAGCAGGAGTAGATGGATTTACAAGTTTAACTGATTTTAATTGTGGTGGTAATGCACTCTCAGATTTTCCAACATTTCCTTCAAGTATGTTACATTTAGTGTGCGTGGGAAATACTTCGTCACTGTCTATTTCTTCTTTGCCTTCAAATTTGACAAGCTTGAGTTGTTACAGTAGCCATATTTCTTCTTTGCCGAACTTGCCTTCAAGTTTGACAGTTTTGGATTGCCATGATAATGTACTAACATCTTTGCCAGCTAATTTGTCTTCATCGAACTTAACCACATTAAATTGCGAAAATAATGGTATAACATCCGTTTCAGGTTTACCTAATTCTCTACAATATTTAACAATTCAAGGTAATTCTACACTACTCATTTCTTTGCCGGTTTTACCTTCTGGTATGTTAGGGCTTGTTCTTTCTCCTGAGCATATAACTTGCCTTCAAAATATACCATCTGGCTTAACTATCTACAAATTTGATGGTGGATACTCGGTCATAACATTACCAATTTGTAGCACATTACCCTTAAATTGGCTCGATTTTCAGGTAAAACTCACAGGAAGCGACAAAAAAGTAATACTTAATTGGGTAACAGCAAGCGAAATTAATGTCAAAAGTTTTGAAGTGCAACGCAGTAATGATGGCATTTCGTTTCAAACATTATCCGAAGAATTAGTTGCAAATAATTCAATCACGGTAAATAATTATCAATACAGCGATGAACTTCCTTTAAAGGGTGTTTCATATTACCGAGTTAAGGAGTTAGATTTGGATGGCAAATCAAGTTTTTCCGGTATTCGCTCAATTAATAACACTGCCTCTAAATCGGATTTAAGCGTTTTTCCAAATCCAGCAAAAAATGATACTTGGATAGATTTAAGTGCATTTGTAGGAAAAGAAGTTACAATCAGTATAACAGATCTAACAGGAAAAATACTTCAGAGTAAAACAATTGAAGAAGTATCTTTTTCTCTTCAACAAATTGACGTTTCAAATTTCGCCAATGGCTTGTATTTTATTAAAATACAACCAGTTGCAAATGAAATTCTTACAAAAAAGTTGCTGGTGTCGAACTAAAGAATCGTATATTTGCGCTTTCTTTTGAAAGCATATTATATTTGAAAGAGTGAAAAATGAAGCTTGTACAATAAAAACTACTGGCCTCGTTTTCACTCTTTTACTTTTTTTGTTTTTGACCGATAAATATTCTATCAATCTCACCTACAAACAACATTTGGTAATTTATCTACATTAATCTTGTAAATTAAATAATTATGACAAATTATTACTCTACGCAATTTAAATTGAAATCAAAATTACTTCTGGTAATTATTCTATCAATTTTCTCAAGGCATATCAAGGCTCAACACATATCTGACGCCAATTTTGCTGCTGCTATTTCTCAAAATTGCCCATCGTGTATAGATGGCTCAAATAATTTAACTGCATCAGCAGCGAGTTTGGCGACGCTCAGCATTAGTGGTAAAAGTATATCTAATTTGAGTGGCATTCAAGGATTCACGAGTTTAACTACTTTAGATTGTAGTAATAATTCAATTACTACAGCTACTTTAGGAAGTTTACCAACCAGTTTAACAGGTTTAAATGTTAGTTTTAACTCTGGAATAACATCCTTACCGAGTTTTTCAAGCTATACAAGTTTACAATTTTTATTTTGCACAAATTGTTCTCTTACAGGTTTGCCAAATATGCCCAATAGTTTACAACGTTTAGATTGTTACAGCAACCAAATAACAGCGTTACCAAATTTATCAAACACACAAATTACTTTATTAATTTGCCTATCAAATAGTATTGGATCAATTCCAGCTGGCTTTCTACCAAGTACGATACAAACTGTAGAAATACAAAATAATTTGCTTAACTCCATTGGTTCTTTACCTGCGAGTTTAACTAAATTAAATATTGAAGGCAATACTACATTAACCAGTTTGCCTACTTTACCCAACGGTTTACTCAATATCTATCTTGACCCGACTCATATAACATCGTTACCAAATTGCCCTCCAAATTTATATATCCACAATCAGAATAATGGCGATGCTAGAATTAATTTGCCGCCTTGCAATTATTCTTTGCCTTTAAATTGGCTTTCTTTTCAAACCAAAGTTATAGATGGAACTAATAAAAAAGTTGAACTCGTTTGGTTGACAGCTTCAGAAATAAATGTAAAACAGTTTATTGTTGAGCGCAGTTCAGATGGAAAATCATTCGAAACTCTTTCTGAACCCATCCCAGCTTTTAATACTTTAAAGCAAAATAATTATCAATTCACAGATAATCAACCTTTAAAAGGCATTTCGTATTACCGTGTAAAGGAAGTAGATTTTGATGGTGATAATAGTTTTTCTTGGGTACGGGCTATTAACAACTCTGATAGTAAATCAGATTTTAACATTTTTCCAAACCCAACTAATGAGGGGTTGAATATTGATTTAAAATCATTGGCGGGCAAAGAAGTTACTATTACTGTTTCTGATTTAGCGGGTAAAATTTTACAAGCTGAAAAGACAGAGGTTACAACGGCACCTCACGTTTTAGATGTATCAAGTTTATCAAATGGTATGTATTTAGTCAGAGTCCAATCCAAAGAGAATGAACTGATTCCTAAAAAATTGCAAATAATAAAATAGCTATGAGTTTTGAGCCATAAGCTTCTTAAAGCCTTTCTCAAAATAGGGAAAGGCTTTTTTTATTTAAGCTTAATTTACCCCGTCTGAACTGTTTATTAGCAACATTTTCGATTACTGAATTTTAATTTTTCAAATCAATTTTATGAAGAAGTTTTTTGCATTCGCCATTTTTGCAGTTTTAGGGTTTTATGTTTCAGCTCAAGTGCCAGAAAGTAGAGGAACAAGTACAACTGCTAAAAACTAAACCAAGTATTCCTGAAACTCCATCAACTACTGTGCCGAGTGCCCCAACCAAAACACAAAAGGCACTCTAATTTATGAGTGCCTTTTGTGTTTTGGTTAAATGGGAGTTAAAAAAAATTAAACAATTAAACTTAATATAGCCCATTGTGTCAATAGATTAAATTCACACGAAAAATAAATTCGTTTTGAGGATTTGTTTTGTTTCTTATTTTTTAATTATTAATCAATTTAAATGAAGAATTATTTTGTCATTGCAGCATTTGCAACTTTAGGTACAACTTTTTCAGCTACAGCTCAAACAGGTAACACAAACACACCAAAGATTGATAAGCGTGAAGCAAATGAGCAATCACGCATTGCTAACGGTGTAAAAACAGGTGCTCTAACACCAGGTGAAACAGTGAGATTAGAAAAACAACAAGCAAGAATTGACAATGCTGAAGCAAGAGCTAAAGCAGACGGCAAGGTTACTAAAGGCGAGCGCAGACATTTGAAAAAAATGGAAAATAATGCAAGCAAAAACATTTACAGAAAGAAGCATAATGCTAAAACAGAGGGTTAATATGTAGTATATCAAAGTTTCATACAAAAAGGTGCTCATAATTTGGGTGCCTTTTTTTATTTTTGACTCGAATTGATAGAATTTTATGAAATTATGAAATTCTGTTCTTTCATAAAATTCATTAAATTCGAGTCAAATCTTGGTCAATAATGGAAAGTAAAAAATTAGGTATTGCATTTTATGGCAATTCTGATGTATTAGATGTTGCAAAGCAACTTTTAGGTAAAGTTTTAGTATCAGAATACGAAGGTGTGGTTTGTTCGGGTTTGATTGTTGAGACAGAAGCTTACAGAACACCTGACGATAGAGCCAATCACTCCGTAAAATTTGGTCATACTAAACGCGGACGCGGCATGGTTTCTCAAGCTGGCTTCGCTTATGTTTATTACTGTCGAAATCATCCGTTGTTTAATGTTTTAGTTGGTGAAGAAACTTCTGGAGATTGTGTTTTAATTCGTGCTATTGAACCACAATCTGGCATTGAAATGATGAAATTACGCCGCGAGAAAATTACTGATCCGCGACATTTAACAAATGGACCAGGGAAATTTACACGAGCGCTTGGAATAACTGTTGAAAAAACACACCATGCAAATTTATGTAGCGATATTTCCCCTATATACATTTTAGATAATGAGATTGATTTCAACTTAATTGAAATTACACGACGCATCAGAGTTGAAGGTGCAGGCAAAGAAGCAGATACTCGGATGTGGCGTTTCTATTTAAAAGGAAATAAATTTGTGAGCGAATTAAACTACAAATGGCGTGATTGGAGTGAAAAGTGAAAAGTGTAAGGGCATATTGAATACGCCCTAACGTGAAAAGTATAAAAATCTTTGTGAAACCTTTGATTCTTTGTGACTTTGTGGTGAAAAACTTCTTGGCGAATAATAAAATGCTTTTTCGCGCTGTATTCTTTTGGTTTTTACAATTTTCATCAACCCATTTAAAAGCTGAAAATGCCCTTGATATTATACAATCAAAACGCGCCGCAATCTCAGTAAGTGCTATACGTATGTACTCCGACTCAATGTACACGGCACAAACAGAAAAAAAATTCAACGAAGGTGATTTGTTCGAAATTATAGGCGAAACAACCAACGAACAAAGCGATAATACACAAAATCAAACCTTTAAATGGTATAGAGTGCGCACAATGACGGGCGAAGTCGGATGGGTTTTTGGCGATAATTTAGCGACAATTCTTCCTGAATATCTGACTGATTCACCTCTACGATCCTTCTATAAGCGTGCCGTACATTTCGATAACGGATTTGAAAACGCCATCATTTGGGTCGCTTCAACAGATGGACACGACGATAAGTTTAAAACACAATCTCTTCTTAATCCTGCATACAAAGAGTTTTACTTGGTTATAACCAATAGCCAAGGCAAGAGTGTGAGCATTAACTACGCTAATATCAGTGAAACAGGTAAGCGCGATGTAGTGAGTTTTTTTTTGAAAGATGTGACTGATAATGGAATTAGTGAATTGATTTTTGAAACAAAAAATTTTTCATCGGGTAGTAATACACTACAACGTCAAATCGAAATTTACAGTTTTAAACCTGGTGGGTTGATGAAAATATTTGAAGAACGCACCGATTTGCAAAATGGAAATAAAGAAAATTCGCCCGCCATTTCTAAATTTATTGATATAGATTCAAGCAGTATTCGCATTAGTTACGTAGATTTTGTAAATTGTAGCAACTACACTGCTTCTAATTTTAAAACTGATATTAAAACAAAAACTCAGGAACAATGTATGGAATACGTTACCTGTACGCTACAGTGGAATAAACGCTCACGCACATTTACAAAATTGTATCCGCTTTCACGTGCACCTATTCCTGCTCAGGTTAAGACTGGAACATATCTAATCGGTATTGATGAGTTAACGCAGACGAGTGATGAGAAAAAATTAACTCAGCACTCAAACCTATACCTTCTTCCACAAAAAAATATTTTCATTATTAAGGTATTTAACGATTTTATCGTTAAAAAAAATGGCGAAAAACAACTGCAATGCTATTTTTATGTAAACATTGGAAACAAGCAATACGGTTATGTTTTTAGTAATGACATAACGATAACAGATGTAGAACACGCTACACTTCTCAATAATTATTTCTCCAATCCACCACTCAATATTTCAGATTTTAGACCTAAAGAAACTTTTTTACATGTGCGATAAAAACAAAAAAGCCATTTTTGGGTTTAGGTTTAAATGAATAAAAAAGCCGTTGTTATAGGCGCAGGTTTTTCAGGCATTTCGGCTGCGACACATTTAGCAGCGAATGGCTTTGATGTCCATGTGCTTGAAAAAAATGAAACTTTAGGTGGCCGTGCGCGCAGTTTTAAAACTGAAAATGGTTTTGTTTTCGATATGGGTCCTTCATGGTATTGGATGCCCGACGTGTTTGAAAATCATTTTGCCGCTTTTGGCAAAAAAGTATCGGATTATTACGATCTCAAAAGATTAGACCCAAGTTATCAAGTTATTTTTGAAGATGGTGATGTTGTAAAATTGCCTGCGCAAATGAATGAACTCGAAGTTTTGTTCGAGCGAATGGAGTCGGGTAGTGTACCGCATTTGCGCCAATTTTTAAAAGAAGCTGCTTATAAATACCACGTTGGAATGAATGAGTTTGTAACTAAACCAAGTCATTCCATTTTTGAATTTGTCGACTGGCGTGTTCTGAAAAGTTTTTTTCAGCTCGATATGTTCACTAAAATGAGCGATTATGTATCGCGACATTTTAAAAACGACAAACTCCGCCAAATCATTGAGTTCCCTGTTTTATTTCTTGGTGCAACGCCACAAAACACACCAGCATTGTATTCGCTCATGAATTATGCAGATTTAGCGCTCGGCACTTGGTATCCGATGGGTGGGATGCACAAAATTATTGAGGGTATGATTTCATTAGCCATTGATGAAGGTGTGCGCTTTCATGCTGGAAAAGAAGTTTCTGAAATTTTAACCAAAGGCAATCTTGCTACTGCTGTAAAAACAATATCAGGCGAAATTTTCGAAGCTGATGTTGTAGTTGGCTCAGCCGATTATAATCATATTGATATAAAACTTCTTTCGGAAAAAGATAAAAATTACTCAGCGCAATATTGGAATCAACGCGTTATGGCGCCTTCATCGCTCTTGTTTTATTTGGGTGTGAACAAACGATTGAAAAACTTAGAGCACCATAATTTATTCTTCGATACTGATTTTAATCAACATGCGCACGATATTTACGATGCGCCTCAATGGCCCAGCGCACCATTATTTTATGCGAGCGTTCCATCCATAACAGATTCATCAGTTGCTCCTGATGGTTGCGAGAATTTATTTTTATTGATTCCTATTGCCACAGATTTAGAAGACTCTGAAGCATTGCGCGAAAAATATTATGATATTATTATGCAACGATTAGAGTTCCGCACGGGTCAATCTATTCGCGACTGCATAATTTTCAAGCGCAGTTACTGTATTACTGATTTTAAAAAAGATTATCACGCCTACAAAGGCAATGCTTATGGTTTGGCAAATACGCTACTTCAAACAGCTTTTTTAAAGCCAAAACTTAAAAATAAACATTTAAAAAACTTTTGGTACGCAGGTCAACTAACAACACCTGGACCAGGCGTTCCTCCATCAATAATAAGTGGCAAAGTCGCAGCAGTTGATATTTTGAAGCAATTTAAAATGGGTTAAAAAAATCTATGACAAATAATCTTCTCAATTTTAAACAAAATGCGTTTTTATCTATTAAACATACAAGAAAAAATTGTTTAAATAACAAATGCTGAACCAATTCCAGCTATATAGCAAAGTTTGTCAAGAATGTAGTGAGCAAATAACGAAACGTTATTCCACTTCGTTTTCAATGGGAATTCGCGTTTTCGATAAAAAATTACGCGCTCCTATTTATGCTGTCTATGGTTTCGTCCGCTTTGCTGATGAAATTGTAGATACTTTCCATCATCTCGATAAAGCTACTTTATTGCAACGCTTTAGGAATGAAACTTACATCGCCATCGATGAAAAAATCTCACTCAATCCCGTTTTACAAGCTTTTCAAGAAGTCGTCAATGCTTACAATATCGAACGCGAACTCATAGATGCTTTTTTAGATTCGATGGAAATGGATTTACATTTTAACAATTATCACGACGATTTATATAAGCAATACATTTATGGTTCTGCCGAAGTAGTAGGTTTAATGTGTTTGCGTGTTTTCACCGAAAACAACAATGCACAATACGAATCGCTCAAACCATCAGCGCGCGCTTTAGGCTCTGCCTTTCAGAAAATAAATTTCTTGCGCGATATGAAAAGTGATTTCGACGAACGCGGTCGCGTCTATTTTCCAGGCATTGATTTTACAAGTTTCACTTGCACGCAAAAACGCCAGATAGAAGCCGATATAAAATTAGACTTCGACCAAGGCTTGGAAGGCATTAAACAGCTCCCTCATTCTGCTAGATTCGGTGTTTACTTAGCGTATGTCTATTACATTAATCTTTTCAACAAAATTAAACAAGCGAACGCTGAGCGCGTTCGCCGTGAACGCATTCGCGTGAGTGATAAACGTAAGGTTTATTTACTTTTTAGTTCTACTTTGCGTGCAAGCATGAATATGTATTAATGAGCTATCAGCTAAAAAACTTCTGATGGATTAAACTCTTTATTATGCTTGTTTCCTATAATTCAAAATCGCCCAAGTATTCAACACCAAACCAAACAAACAAATCATAAAAAATTGTTTACTTACATCTGCTAAAGTGCTTCCTTTGAGCATTATTAAACGTATCACTTCAACAAAATAACTGAGCGGGTTAAACCAAGTTACTATTTGCGCCCAACGCGGCATACTCGAAATAGGCGTAAACTCGCCGCTGAGTAAAATAAAAATGATCATAAAGAAAAAAGCGATGAACATGGCTTGTTGCTGATTTTCAGAATAAGTTGAAACAAGTAAACCAAAACCTAATAAAGCGATGAGATAAAAAAATGCGAAGGTGTATAGTGTCACATAACTTCCCACAGGAATAATAGAATAAAAAAATCTGCAAATCAGTAATCCGATGGTAAAAACTATCATCCCGATGATTAAAAAAGGAATGATTTTAGAAACGATAAAAATGGCTTTCTTGACGGGTGTCACGTTAATTTGCTCAATTGTTCCTTTTTCTTTTTCGCTTACAATATTTAATGACGCTAACAAACCGCCGATGAGAGAGAGCAACATGACTAAAATACCTGGCACCATGAAAGTTAGATAATTTAGCGTCGGGTTAAACCAATTGGAATAGACAATCTGTATGGCTGGTGCAGGATTTAATTTTGTTGGCTGTATTAACTTTTCTCGAATTTCAGCATTAAACTGATTGATGATTGTGCCCGAATAGGAAGCCGCTAATCCCGCCTTACTACCGTTGATAGCATTAACATTGACTAACAAAGCCGCTTGATTTTCCTTTATGAGTGTTCTTTCAAACTGAGATGGAATTTCAACTATTAAATCAGCAGAATTATTTTCGATACTCGTAAGGGCTTCTTTATGCGAGCGTGCATAATCGGTCAGTTTAAAATAACCCGATGCGGTAAATTTATTAATCAGAAGCTGAGAGTAAGTACTGTGGTCGTTATCGACGATACTCAATGAAATATTTTTCATTTCGTAGGTTGCTGCCAATGGCAAAATTAAAAGCTGAATGACAGGTAGCTGGAACATGATTAGTAGTATAAACTTGTTCCTAAATATTTGCAAAAACTCTTTGCGCAATAAAACGAGGAGTATATTCATGACTCGAATTAATAGAATTTTAAGAATGACTCGAATTTATAGGATTTAAAGAAATTAATAATTCTTTCAATTCTATAAATTCGATTTAAAGTCTTATCTTAAATCTGCTTAAAGCAACGGTTAAAAAAAATAAAGCCATACCGAGTAAAATAGTCGTTTCTTTCCAAACCGCGAATAAGCCCAAACCTTTTATCATCGTAGATTTAACCGCAATAATAAACCAAGTTGCAGGCACAATTTTAGAAATTATTTGCAACGGGTAGGGCATATTCTCAACTGGGAAAATAAAACCTGACAGCAGCATAGTCGGCAACAGCAAGCCAATCATGGAGATAAACATCGCTATTTGTTGCGATTGTGCGGCTGTCGAAATCAATATCCCGAGCGATAAACTCGCTACAATAAAAAGAAAACATTCAAAAAGTATTAAACCAATATTGCCGTTAATGGGCAAATCGAGTAATGTAACCGAAAGGATTAGTATCGTTAGTACATTGATAAAACCGATGATTAAATAAGGAATGACTTTAGCGAGAATAAATAAAAATGGTCTTAAGGGCGATACCAATAAAACTTCCATGGTGCCTAATTCTTTTTCTTTTACAATCGAAACCGATGTCATCATGGTTGAAATGAGCATTAAAATTAGACCCATCACACCAGGCACAAAAGTATAAGCACTTTTTAACTCTGGATTGTATAACATGCGAACTTCGGGAACAATTTGATACGGCAGCTTTGCATCATTCATTAATTCTGTCTGATATTTTGAAATGATAGAAGACGCATAATTAATAAGTGTTGTTGCTGTATTTGGGTCAGAACCATCAGCAATAATTTGAATTTGTGCTGAATTAGTTGACTCAAGTGTTTTATTAAAATTTTCAGGAAATACAATCACTAAAGTGGCTAAATTTTTCTTGAAAACTTGTTGAATGGCTGAAGCATTTTGTATTTGGTTGACAACTTTAAAATAAACACTTGCGTTGAGTCGATTGATGATGTTTTGAGATGACACATCGTGCGCCATATCTAAAACAGCGATATTGTTATTTTTTATTTCAGTGCTAATGGCAAAACCAAAGATAATGAGGAGTGCTACGGGCATAAGCAACAATAGCATCAGGGTGCGCGCATCTCTGAAAATGTGGTAAAACTCTTTTCGTATAAATGATAAAAACTGTTTCATAATCTATTTTTTAGATGATAAGCATTAAATTATAAACAAACCTATCCCTTTATACTTGTTACTTATCACTTAATTACGCACCGCTTTACGCGCCAAATTTTGAAAAACACCATCCATATTTTGTGCATTGTTCTGGATTTTTAGAGCTTCTGGTTTATCGAGCGCTGCAATTCTTCCATCCACCATAATCGAAACGCGGTTGCAATATTCAGCTTCATCCATATAGTGCGTAGTAACAAATATGGTAATGCCACGCTCAGCCGCTTGATAAATCAAATCCCAAAATTGTCGGCGCGTAATTGGGTCAACACCACCAGTAGGTTCATCTAAAAAAACAATTTGTGGTTCGTGAATAATTGCAATCGAAAAAGCTAATTTTTGTTTCCAACCCAACGGCAACGAACCAACAAGTTTATTTTTTTCGGATTCAATCTCTAAATTTTCTAGAAGCACCTTGGCTTTTTCTCTAATCAGGCTGCGTTTCAAACCATAAATACCCCCAAATAATTCAATGTTTTCTTGTACCGTTAAATCTTCGTATAAAGAAAACTTCTGGCTCATATAGCCAATATTTTGTTTAATTTTTTCAGTTTGTTTATACACATCGAAACCTGCCACTTTCCCTTCTCCCGATGAAGGTTTCGAAAGACCAATCAGCATGCGCATTGCAGTAGTTTTCCCTGCACCGTTCGCACCCAGAAATCCAAAAATCTCGCCTTTCGTCACTTCAAAACTTATTGCATCCACTGCTGTGAAAGCACCAAACTTTTTTGTGAGTTTGTTGGTTTCTATTACCGTATTTGTTGCCATACTTTTCTATTCTCTCTGCGTTCACTGCGACTTCTCTGCGACTCTGCGTTAAAAGTGGTTTAACGCAGAGTCGCAGAGGAATCGCAGAGGTCGCAGTGTGTTAATCAATCTTTCAAAAACGCCATAAAGCAATCTTCAATCGTCGGTTGAATAACATTTATCGACACTTCATCATTAAAACCATTGCTTATTATATAATTTCTAATTTCTTCTTCTCCAACATTATCTTTTTTAAAAGTAACGTGGTGACAATCACCAAAAGAGTAACACGAGTTCATTTCAGGCATTGCACGCAACAACAGCAATAATTTGTACATGTTGTGTGTTTTAATCGCAAACAACTTTTTATCAAAACTACCGATAATATTTTGCGGTGTTTCGACACTCAAAATATTTCCGTTTTGAATGAGCGCAATTCTATCGCACAAAACCGCTTCATCCATATAGGGTGTAGAAACTAAAACTGTAATGCTTTGTTTTTGTAAACCTTTCAGCATTTGCCAAAACTCTTTGCGCGAAACAGGATCAACACCTGTAGTTGGCTCATCTAAAAATAAAACCGTGGGTTTATGAATAAGTGCGCAACACAGCGCCAATTTTTGCTTCATGCCACCCGAAAGTTTTCCAGCACGGCGCGTTTTAAACGGTTCAATCTGAACATAAATATCGCGAATGAGCGACATATTCTCTTCAACTGTCGTATTAAAAATGGTGGCAAAAAAGTTTAAATTTTCTTCAACCGATAAATCTTGATAGAGTGAAAACTTGCCTGGCATATAACCGACGGTGTTGCGAATTTTTTTATAATCTTTCACTACATTAAAACCTTCAACACTCGCAGAACCCGCATCAGCCAACATCAAAGTCGTCAGAATATGGAACAACGACGTTTTACCCGCACCGTCAGGACCAATAAGTCCAAACAATTCGCCTTGCTTCACAGCAAAAGACACACTGTTCAATGCTTTGACTGTATCGCGTTTTGTGCCGTAGGTTTTGACAATGTTGTTTATTTCTATCGCGCTTTCCATAAAATTAAGGAATTAAGGAATGAAAGAATTAAAAAATTATGGAGTTTTAAAGTTTTCATTTCTTAATTCTTTCATTCCTTCATTAAAAGTTTATCTCACCATACATCCCAATTTTCAAAAAACCATCGTTCGGTACACTAATTTTAGTAGCATACACCAAATTCTCGCGCTCGTTTTTAGTTTGAATGGTTTTAGGTGTAAACTCTGCTTTATCACTCACCCATGTAATTTTACCACTGTATTCCTTAAATAAATTTCCCGAGTCAATTTTGACTTTCACTATTTGACCAATTTTAACTTTTGACAATTGCGTACCAGAAATGTAAGCGCGCAATGTGAGTGTATCTAAATCTGCGATTTTATACAATACTTTTCCCATTGCGGTCATTTCGCCTTCAAAAGCATACTGTGTTAAAACAGTTCCTTTAACAGGATTGACGATATTTCCTTTTCGAATTTGCTCTTCAATCACTGCCACCGATTTTTGCAACGGATTGCGTTCGCTCAGAATAGCGCGATTTTGAGTGCCGACGGACGCATTACTCGATTCCATTTGTTGTTGATAGACTGCTAATTGTTTTTGCAAAGGCTCAATTTGTGCCGTAATATCGTCGAGTTGTTTTGGTGTAGCGGCATCCGATTTGAGTAAATTTTCAATCCGTGTTTTTTCTTTTAACAGCGAAGCAATTTGCGTTTGCGTCACCACAATTTGTCTTTTCACAACCTCGTTTTGAGGTGTTGCCGTATTGAGTTTCTCTTGAAGTGAACCCATAGTTGCTTCGACTTGTGCGCGTTGCAATTGATAATTAGTGACATCAATTTTGCCAATCATCTGTTTAGCTGCCAAAGCATCACCTTCGTGAATTTTCAGTGATAAAATTTGTCCCGATTGCTGCGCAGAAACAAGTATTTCATCCGCTTCAAATGTACCAGATGCGTCGAATTTCGGTGCTGCGTCCTTGCAACTACTGAGAATGAGACTTGTTAAAAGAAATAATGCTATTTTTTTCATGTTTGACCGAGATTAAACAGATTAAAGAATTTACTTGATTTATTATTGACCATGATTAAACGGATTAAAGGATTTACTTGATTAACGATTCCTAAAAATCATTTAATCCGTTTAAACGTGGTCAATTTCCTAACGTTATTAATCTATTCGCTTCATTTAACTGAATTTGAATTTTATGCAACTCTCTATTATATTTTGCTTGATTAACCGCAGTGATTTCTTTTAAATAATCGTTCAACGTAATCACACCATTATCGAATTTAGCTTTCGCAACATCCCGAATATTTTCTTTCAATGCCACAATTTGGTCATCGGTTTGAAGTAATTTTTGCAATTTTTGTTTTTCGTAATTTTGTTGTAATAAAGAAAAATCAGCATTATACAAAAATGTTTCTTTTTGAACTGCAATTTCGTTTTTGCTGATTTGCAAGAGTTCTTTTTCGTTTTTTAAGGTATAAAATGAACTCAAATTCCAGTTTGCTCTTACGCCACCGATGGCAAAAAAATCGAAATCTGTTTTAAGTAAATTAAAACCAGGTTTACCATAACCACCTTGCACAAAAGCACTCACACGCGGTTTTGTTTTTACATCTAAAGTATTTGTTTGTAAATCTAATAGACTTTGTTGTTGTTCAAATAAATGCAATTCTGGGCGAAAGTAGGTGTGTTGTAAGGGCATATTGCTATACGCCCCTACATTTTCTGGCGTTTGAAGTTGCGATACAGAATCAATAGGCTTCTTAATGAAAGCGCTCAACATTTGTAAATAAGACGCAATGCCAGATTCAATTTCATATTTTTTTTGCGTTTGTAACAATATTTCCGATTCAATTTGCGATACATCGGTTTTGAAAGCAGTTCCGTTATTCACAGCAGCTTGTACCTTTTTTTGAGTTTGGTTTAAATCGCCAATGAAAAGCGCATTTTGTTCGAGTTGAACTTTCAACAAAAGCGCACCAAAATAAATCTGCTTAATGCGCTCTTTGAGTGCGTATAAATCGTTTTCAATTTTAGCGCTCTCTAATTTGCTCGATGCATCTTGCAATTGTTTTTGCGCGTTTACCACTCCCCCATCATACAAAGTTTTGCTGGCATCGACATAAATTTTGTATTGGTCTTTACTCAAAGAAGGAACATTGAAATTTGGAATACTGATACTCGTTACATCCGATTGATAGGTAGCTTGTGCGCTTACACTAATTTGCGGCAAATTTCCTTTTTCAATATTATCTAAATTATAAGTATTGGTTTTATTGATTAAATCAAACCTTTTAATGAGTGGGTAATTATTGCGCGCCCAAGCGTAGCAGGAATCTAAAGTAAGCGTTTCTTGGGCATTTAAATTAACTGCATTTAGAGAAACCAGCAAAAACAAAATTCTTTTCATATTTGAATAACTGTTTTGAACAATTGTTCGATTCGTAACAAAATTTTTTTGAGCCATCAGCTCATTACTGTTTTATTGAATTCCATATTAAATCTGCTACTTCTTTTTTTCTATTCTCCATCATCAACTTAAAAGCATTTTCATCAATACTAAACATTTTCATAACCATTGGTTTGCCAATAAAAGGAAAAATTGTCAGTGATTGAATGTTGAGCAGTAATTCTTGTGCAGATATTTTTTTTATCACTCCTTTTTCAAATTCAGCATTGAGTTGCTGTGTCAATCCCATGAGAATTTGCTGAATCGGAAACGATTCGATATTCTTAAAAACAATTTCTGGATTGCGATTAATTTCGTTGAGAATAAAAATGGGTAAATCAGAAAATTGCAAAAGCCGCTCAGTGTCTAATTCAACTATTTTCTCAATTTTCTCTTTAATCGGTAGGTTCGATGAAACAAAAGTTACAAGCCCTGAAATGAGCGTTACAAACTCGCGATGAAAAATTTCAAAAAACAATTTCTCTTTGCTTCTGAAATAATAATTCAACATCGACTTAGTTGTTCCCGCCTCCGTCGCAATATCTTGAACTGAAGCACCATCATACCCTTTGCGTTTAAAAACATTTTCGGCTGCTTTTAAAATCTCTTCTTCTGTATTCGCTGCTGTTTTATTCATCAAAATTCATGTCGCACAAACGTATTGAACAATTGTTCGAAACAAATGTACGAGTTTTTTTGGAATAAAAAAGGTTTAAAAAAAAATTATTGGAAAAATATGTAAATATTAACGGTGAAAGGACTAAAAATTGAAAAAAATAAACCTGAAATCAAAAACAATGTGAATTAGATACAGTTGCTGCTTAATTATTACCTAACTTTTGTAATTTTGCAGAATGGATATATCAAAAAAACAAGACAACACAAATCAAGATAATAAAGATATTTTTGATAGAATGCGTTCTGGTGAACCCATTCGATTGGATGATGCGCAGTATTCAAAAGTGCAAGAGGTTGTTACCCGAACCATAAAACTGAATCCAAAACTCAACACTTCGAAAGATGTTGAACAGATACGAAAACTTTTGAGCGAAATAATTTGCAAAGAAATAGATGCTTCTACAGTAGTATTCGCTCCGTTCTACACCAATTTTGGTCGTTTTATTACAATAGGCAAAAATGTGTTTATAAACCACGCCTGTTCTTTTCTCGACATGGGTGGAATTACCCTTGAAGACAATGTATTAATTGGACCAAAAGTAAATCTCATCACTGAAAATCATCTGTTAAATCCTGCCGACAGAAAATCATTGGTTTGCAAACCAATTTTGATAAAGCGTAATGCTTGGATTGGTGCGGCGGCTACTATTTTGCCTGGTGTTACTATTGGTGAAAATTCAGTTGTTGCTGCTGGAGCGGTAGTCAATATGGATGTTCCGTCAAATACTGTTGTGGGTGGTGTTCCTGCAAAGCATATCAAGAATATTTCAGAAAAGAATTACAAATAGATTCATCTCTACTTTCGAAATGGAGCTATTCTTTTATTTTTGTTCTAAAACAATTTCACTTATTTCGAACATCACTTAGCTCATGGACAATATTTACAAATAAAACAGGCTATTCTGCATCAGTTATTTTGATGCCGTTTTCATTTTTTATAATCTGCATGAAGAAAACAAAGAATGTGATGAGCAGTACACCAAAAAAAATAGCGGTCAGTGAGAAGTAAATATTGAAGGGTTTTGGCGCAGTTAAAGCAATCCGCACCAGAATAGTTGAAATAACGAAGCCCGCATTTCTAAAAATCAGTTCGTATGTGCTGGAATAAATAAAAGATAAAATCAACAAAAAAACATCAACAAAAATCATCACACTAAAAAAATCTTTATAAAAAACTACGTTAGGATTTGGCAATTGACTACCACTTCTGATGGCTTCTATCGACTCCTTGAGCCAATTCCCAAAACTAATAATGGAAAGAAGAATGAGCAGCCCTGTAAGAATCACTGCTGCTGTTTTCTTTATTAAAATGAATCTCATGCGTCTGGAAGACGGGTCTTTTGAATTTTTGCGCGTTTTCGCAAAAGCGCGGTAATAGAGGATTGTGAACAAAAACATCAGCAACGCGCCGATGAGATCGATACCAATAGTTTTTAAAAATTCGAAAGTGTAAATATCCGGTTTTTCTAAATCGTACTCGGAAATATCGTGAAAAAAACTCCGTATTGCAATAAGCGTTATTATCTCGTATTGTTTACCAATGAAAATGGAAATACTCTGCGGCAGAATGAGAACGAGCGTCAAAACCTCGTAAAACAAAATAATGCTAAAAGGGGTGTAAATCGCTTTTACATAATTGGTGGGCATTTGCGCCAAAAATGTTTGACCTAAAGAGAATTGTCGGGCTATGAAAATAAGCAACAGATGAGCAAGAAAACCCACTAAGGCGAAATTGATTATTCCGCGCTCGAACTTATTGATATTAGTCTCTTTGAAAAGTATGTCGTAGGAACTACTCGTTTTTAATAAAATACCGTCGAAACGTCGCGCTTTTTCCATAAAATTGTTTCGTAATGAACTAACAAACTAAAGAAAATTAAGTTGCAACGCTTTCAGTTGCGGTAAAATAATCGTTTATTTTTGGGGTGAAGCTTTGCGCGTTAAATAAAAAAATGCCATGAATAATAAAGCACCAAAGAGTAAACCCGATGGTGCTTTATTGTATGATTTCTGTATTAAATCAGTTCTGATTTCTCGTTTTTTATTAAAAAACCAAATTCAAACCCGCTCTACCATTAAACGCTTTAGAGTTCTTATAATTGAACAACGAAACGATATTATCCGTCATACCATACAATTGAACTGGTCCCAATTTCAAAGTGCCATGAACACCCAAATTAGAAATGCTGTTATTACGATAGGCGCCTGTTAAACCCAAATTAAAAATACTGCCGAATTTGCGGGTTACATCGAAACTTACTGCTGAACTCGAAGAAATAAATCCGCCATTTTCATTGTAAATGACAGCACCAAGTCTCCAAGCATCAGTTAATTCGTATAAAGCAGACACATATATGCGCAAAGGTAAATTTTGCGTGTAAGTGCCTGTTCTCACATCGGTGAAGCCAAAATACTTTTTGAGCGAATCAGCATAACTGTTACCATCGTAGCTGGTTTCTTTAAAAAAGTTAGGCACATTAGCACCCGAATATGTTGCGGTTGAAGTAGAAGCAAAAACACGCGGATCTGATTTCCAGTTAATACTACCTCCAAGATCTAAAATACTCGCTGAAAGTTTTAATTTTCCAAGTGTGAATACACCACCAAGATCGAAAGCGAAGCCCGTATTATCAGTAAAAATACCTGTATTGCTGGCACCATTTCCATTGAAACCAAATGTGAGCATTTTAAAATCGGCATCAGCTGAGATAGATTGTGCATTTTGATCGATTTTGACATTCGCTTTTGTATTGGGTGTAAAAACAGCTTGCGAACCAGAAAGATATTTCACACGAGCACCGATTGTAAAAGCTGAAAAAGAATAAGCTAAACCTAAACCCAATTCGCTGTGTACATTGGCGTTGAGTGAAGAACCTAACGAAATAGATTTACCATTAAATTGTGCGTTTCCTTTCACTAATATGCGTGCTAAATCGCCACTTAAATCCATTGCACCATCACCAACAAAAGCTTGATGTAAGCTTAAACGCAAATTAGAACTCACTGGAACAGAAATTCCTAATGTTTGAACATTTAAATTTGCATTCGCTTTATTGCTATTTCCTAGTTTAGCCAACACAAAAGTATCTATAAGTTGCCGACGACCCGTTTCAGGATCAACTCTAACAAAATCGTTAAGAGCATAATCACTTTTGGCATTGAAATAAATACCTGGCAACATGACATGAATTTTCTTTTCTGGCAACAAAGCTGGATTTGTTAAATTTGATTGCCAAAGCTCGGTTGTAAAACCTAAGATTTGTTCTTGCTGCCCAAAAGTTGAAAAGTTGAACGAAAAAAGACTGAGTGATAAAAAAATCGCAATCCTAACTTTAGAAGTTTTCATTAAATAAAAATTTAATTAGGTGAGTAAAAATTTAAGTTCTTGACCACAGATTCAGTTAATTAGATTCTTAAATCGTATCAATCATCTGAATGAAAGTTCAAAATTACGCTTTAAGATGATATTATAAATTATTATTTTTATTTTTTTATTAACCACCGTCCAAATTCACGCCAATTCTGCGAGTTCACTCTCCAAATTCGCGCGAATTTGGAGAGTGACGAAAAATTTATTATTTTTGTGGCATATTTTACTCCAAATACGTATTCATGATGGCGAGCATTAACGAAAAATTATTGCTCAACAGAAGCAGTTAGATGAAGCTATAACTATTTAGACTTTTTGTTGAACTAAAATATTGAAGCATGAAAGTGATAAATGGTTATTCACACATGAAATATGAATCGACAAGTTTGTCGATAGAATTAACCCAATGAATTTTTTAAAAACTATTCTGAATAGACCAAAAAATGAACGGCCTTTTTTACTTTTACCTGTTGGTTATGCTGCTGATGAAGTTTTTGTGCCTGACATTCATCGAAAAAAATTGGATGATGTTGCTGTTTTTTATTAAGGCGATTTTAAAACAGAGACCAACAATTAAACTTTCAAGTCAAATTAAGTTCAAATACATTTAGCTACTGAATTATTTCAAAAATGCTTTCAAAATTAATCTACGCAATTCTTCTCGTATCACTTTTTTCTGTTTTTGGCGCAAAGCTTATGGCGCAAAGCGAAAATAGAGATAGGTTATTTGAGATGAAGGATGAGAAAAAAGTGGATTCATCACTCATCACTCATCCCTCGCCACTCATAACTATTTTCGTCTTTCTTTCAGAAACTTGCCCAATGAGCCAAAGTTATGTACCAGTTTTGAATAAAATTCAAGACACTTACAAAAATAAAGGCGTAGAAATTGTAGGCATTTTCCCCAATTTTTACGTCACTGATTCCATCGTCAATCAATTTGTAAAAGAATTTGGCGTGAATTTTCGTGTTAAACGCGATAGTGCTTTTGTAACAACCAATTCATTTAATGCGCATATTACACCCGAAATTTTTTTAGTTGATTCAGAAAAAAGAATTTTATACAGTGGTGCTATTGATAATGCTTATTTTAGAGCGGGTAAGCGGCGGGGCATAACAAGCGCCAATTATTTAATTGATGCAATTGATGCTGTGTTAATAAACAAAAAAATTGAGACTACTCGAACCGAAGTCTTTGGTTGTGTGATTGTAAAAGACTAAATTTGACCAATATTCTCATGAATTAAGGATTTTCAGGACAAAACAATTAAAAACTACTCTGAAAATCCTTAATTCATGAGAATCTTAATTCAGACATCTACTCTTAAATTCTGTAAACTATATCCAAGATTCTGTAAATTTTTAAATTCTGTAAATTCAGATTAAAATCATGGTTAAAAATACTTTACTTTTAATTTTTGTCATTGGGTTTTTCAGTGTAATTAAAGCACAAGCACCTACATGGGCAAACGATATTGCACCCATTGTTTACAACAATTGTTCAAAATGCCACAGAACAGGGGGTATTGCGCCGTTCACTTTGTTAAGTTATAGCGATGCGTATAATAATCGTTTTGGTATTCAAGCTGATACGAAATCGGGTGTAATGCCGCCTTGGTCGCCCGATTCACATTACACATCGTTAGCGAATGAGCGCATATTAACCGATGTGCAAAAAAAAGCCATCAGCGATTGGGTTTCGGCGGGTGCACCTGCAGGCGATTTAACCAAAGCACCACCTGCGCCAACATATTCAAGTATTGGCGAAATTGCAACTCCCAATTTAGTGCTCACTATTCCACCTTATAATGTTAATACAAGTACCGATTTGTATCGTTGTTTTGCTATTCCTTCCAATTTATTAAACGACCAATTTGTTACAGATATCGAAGTTCTCCCAGGAAACCGCCGCGTTGTTCACCACGTTTTGGCTTTTCAAGATACGACGCAGAGTTTGTTGAAACAAAATGCTAAGGATGGTCAACCAGGTTATACAAATTTTGGCGGTACAGGCTCTAATCTGTCTAAACTCATTTTTGGTTGGGTGCCAGGTCAGGGTAAAACATCTTTTCCAAGGGGATTAGGCGTAAAACTGAAAAAAAATACGGTTATTGTTCTACAAGTACATTATCCTGGTGGAACAAATAATCAGATAGATAGCACACGCATCGTTTTTAAATATGCAACCAACAGTACAGGTATGCGGGAGTTAAGCACAGAACCCATTTTAAACCATCTACTCAATATTACACCCGCTTTAAATATTCCAGCAAATACTGTAAAAAGCTTTACGGAATCATTTAATATTCCAGTCGATGTTACAATTCTGTCTGTTGCGCCACACATGCACCTTATTGGTAGAAATTTTAAAGTATATGGTTTGCAGCCTGGAGGCGATACTTTGCGCTTAATCAATGTCCCTAATTGGGATTTTCATTGGCAGGGTTCGTACCAGTTTAAAAATGCTTTGAAAATTCCTGCGGGTACAACACTTAAAGCAGAAGCAAATTACGACAATACGCCTAATAATCCATATAATCCGAACTCGCCACCTAAAAACGTCACTCTGGGCGAAAACACAACGGATGAAATGATGCTGGTATATTTCCAATATATGCTCTATCAGAAAGGCGATGAAAATATTGTCATTGATTCTTCGCGTTTCACACCTACAACCGATATTGCAACGCGCGAGAAATTGCCTTTGCTTTGCTATCCTAATCCTGCCCGTGCAGCGTTTAATCTTCAATTCAATATCGCTCAAACAGATTATTTCAATGTTGATATTTTCAATCTTCAAGGCGATTTAGTCCGTTTGATTAAAAAGAACGAACGATTCGATGCTGGTGCGCACAATATTGAAATTTCTACTGCCGATTTACCATCAGGTACTTATTGGGTACGTGTAGCAAGTGATGGTGCTTATGGTTTGGAGAAGTTGATAAGAGTAGAATAATTTCTCTGCGTCCTCTGCGACTCTGCGTTTATGGTTTAACGCAGAGTCATAGAAGTTTTACGAGTTCGTAATTCGTAATTTTTAATTCGTAATTGATTACTTCATCGGCATAAACAACGCATTGCACATTAAAAACTTACCATTATACCAAAAAGCGCGGTAAACAGGATTATCCACCATATAGATAATACTGCCTGAGCGCGAATTTTGAACTGCAAAAACCATTGTTCCAGCTAAGGCAGATTTAGCGCGCGAGCCTACAAATCCAGCACTCGGTCCATTTTGATTGAGAATACCGACATTAAAACAATTTTTTAACGGCTGATAAGCGTCTGAACTGGTTTTTAAACTGAAATAGTTGTCGTTCATTCCATACGCTAATGGATTGGTATTATCGAGTTTAACGCTAACAATACTACCAGGGTTATTATCACTCAAACCATCTCGTTCAAATTCATCGAAATGCATGAAACGCTTTTTCAAGTTGTTTTGGTTTTCAGATTCTTCAGCCGCATCTTTTTCTTTTTTGGAAGTAAATTTCGTGAGTTCAAAGCCTTTTTTATCTTCGAAAGGATGTAAGGCATCACCAATGAGAATCAATCTACCGCCTTCATTTACCCATTGTTTGATGCGTTCAATTTTTCCAGCATCGAGATTTGAATAATTACCATCTGTCAAACACAAAACATTAAACCGCGACCATTTAAATCGATTAAAATCACTAAGTTTAATTTGCATGGCGTTCATGTTCAAATCTTGTTCAAAAAAATGCCAGAGTTGTCCATAACTATGGTTGTCCACATCATCATCTTGTAAAAGTGCCACAGAAGGTCGAATCAAAAGCTCCAGTCTACCCGAACCGAGATCGGGACCTGCATCTGAAAAGCCAGAATGAATGGGTGTTACATCGGTTTTATTAAAGCCCGCAGTGAAAGCAATTTCTCTATCAAAACGCGCTCCTAAATCAACATTATCGTTTCGAAGTGCCAAAATAGTTCCACGCGGAAGCGTTTTGCCTTGCAATTGTATGGGTGCAGAACTGACGCGCAATTTCACACCACGACTCAATAATGCAGAAACCAATTTACCATCGTTCAGACTTTGCCAATTAATAGCGTAAGCGTAAGCAGAATCTCTTACATTGTTCAATGCCATTTTGCGCAACGATAAAGTATCAATGTCAACTTCAAATTTTTCTTTTGTTGCGTAAGCATTCAGACCAAAAGCCATCGGCAAACTCCACGCTGTGATATCATAAGTAGAAGAATCTGTTAAAACGTTGTCAGGATTGAGTAAAATACCAGCGAGTGTGGCACGTGATTGAGACATTGAAATAATCCAATCGCTTGTAGAAACGTTGTATGGAACGTCTTTACCTGTATTGTAATTATAAGCCAAAACAGATTTGTTCGTTTTCGGATGCCCCCACGTAATATTGTGTTTTGTGAGTAAATCTGTGAAATTTGTTAGACTTGCTTGATTATTGGAATTTGGAATGATGTAGGTTTTATATGTTCCAACATTTCCAGAAATATTATTTTTGTAAAATTGTTCGTAATTGGTACACAAAGCCGAAGCATTTTGCGAAACCGTTTCTAAAGTAGCAATGCCTGTTGCAAAATGGTGTGCGATGCGGTCTTTCAGCGATAAATAATTGCCGTTATCGAGTTGAACCAATCTGCCTGCGCTGATGCCCCCTTGTTCGTAGGTCATACCAATGCCACCGTTATATGTTGGATAAGTATCGCCATAACTCGGATAGAATAAATCGAATTCTTCTTTGGTGAAATACAACCAGCCGTGTGCATCGAAGGCTTTAGCGTTATTTTTTCCAATCGTTTTTTGCATATCACGCTGAAACGGTGTGATGTATTTATGAAACGGCTCAGCCGCAGGTGCAAAATAGTACGACTGTCTGAATCCCATTTCGTGATAATCGACCACAACTTGTGGCATCCATTGCTGAAACAATTTCATGCGCTGTTGCGATTCGACTTGTGTCAGCCAAGCCCAATCGCGGTTTAAATCGAATAAATAATGATTCACTCTACCGCCGGGCCAAGGTTCGCTGTGTTCGCGCGCTTCAGGGTCTGGATCTGGATTTTTTTCCGATGCGCCAATATACCAGTGTGTATAACGCGAATAACCATCAGGATTAACGCAAGGATCGATGATAAGTACCGTGTTTTTCAAAAAATTCTTCGTATCCGCGCGATTTGGGTCAACCATTGAATACAACAACGACATACTGGTTTCAGAACTCGCAGGTTCGTTACCATGTACATTCATTGAATACCAAGCAATCGCCACAGGGTTTTTAGAATTACTCGCCACGCCATTTGTACGCGCCATATTTTCTGCGCGAATACTTTCTAAGCGCGCCATATTTTCGGGCGAACTGACGATACAAACTATCAGCGGTCGTGATTCATTCGTTCTGCCGTATTCAATAAATTTCACATTCGGCGCATTCGCAGCTACGTGTTTGAAATAGTCAACCACTAAATGGTGTGGAGTGAATTGCTCACCATATTTATGTGGTAAAAATTCTTCTGGGCTGAGTAGTTTTTGTGCTGAAAGTAGAGACGTTATATATAACGTCTGGATAATTGCAAAGGCAAAAAATCTAAAATTCATGTTTAAGGTTTTGTTTTTATAGAACGTTTAGGTATTAACGTAAATTTTTCATAAAGGAAACAAAAAACAGGGAGTTGCACAAATTTATTTATTGAGAAAGTAGTTTGGACACAAACTAAATATTTCTACAAAAATAAGGAGGTCTTATTTTAATTCAAATTTCTAACTTTGATTTGATATAATTTTAACAATCAATTTTGAACTGACATTGTTTTTACGAATGAAATTAAAATTTGTGTTCCAGTTGGAAATTCTGCCGACCTCTGCCGCAAATATATTTGAGAGATAAAAGTTTTCTTTAGTTTTCAAAATTTATCTTAACTTTGTTTAAAATTGGATTTATGGAAACTCATGATGTTTTAAAAAAACCTTTTAATGATGCACAACTGGAATTATTGAAAGTGCTTGCTACAAATCTATCCGATGAGGATATGAAAGAACTAAAAAAAGTTTTGTTAGAGTTTAGATTTAAACAAATATCTATAATGGCCGATAAACTTTTAGATGCTCAAGGTATTACGCCGGAAGCATTGGTTAACCGTGCTCAGAATATTAGGCGTACTAAATACAAATCTAAAATTGCAAGCCAATCTAAAATTAATGAATCCAATTCATGAAAATTGTTTTAGATACAAACGTTTTAATTCAAGCAATTTCTGCTCGAAATTTACACCATTGGATTTGGATTTCAATTCAGTCGGGTGACCTAACTTTGTGCATAACAACTGATATTCTTAGCGCGTGGAACGTGCTGGAGTAGATTTTACAAAAACGTTCAGTTTATTGAAATCAGGACAATCTACTACATCAAAGAAAGAATCTTTTGAGGGAATATACTTAGTGGGTAAATCTTTTTTTGCGATTTTTAAGAAATTTAGCCAATTTTGATCGCTATCAATTTCTACACTGTAACAAAACGGCTCATCTGACATCATTAAATCGAAATAAGAAATTTCACCTTCTAATAATTTATTCAAAGTTGCTCTTTGGCAACGGTAAATGAGCCAACGATTTGCTTTTTTGTCTTTATCTGACCAATCAAAAAGATAAATTTCGTAATTTTTAAAATTCAAAAAAAGCGAAACCAAAGGTCCTTCATAATTTAGAACATCAACAACTCTGATGAGTAGCGTTTTTAAATCCAGCGATTTTACAGTTTCACCTTTTAAAGTCTCCATTACTATCGAAAATTTCTACAATATTAATCCTTTTTTTTGATAAATCAATCCCTTCATACTCATGGATGCTAAAATGGCTAAAATTTTGAAGTTCTGGCTCAGAGCAAACGCCATCTTTTTTATCAATATCGAACTCAGCTATTTTATTCCCTAAACTTTCAACGAGGGATGCTTTGCGTTTAACGAGACTCTGATATTTTGCTAATGCGCTTTCTTTATCGTTAAATAATGAAAGTGAATAACCCAAACATTTCAAAGTATCGCCTACTAAATTTCTTAAAGGATTTAAAATGAGAGCAGGTTTAAAACTCTCCTCATCACAGTCATCAAAAACCCATCTAAACGCTTTTCTCTCAACTTCTTGAAAATACTTAGGTGGGCAATCCAGAAATTGATTTAAATAATCTTGGTATTTGTGTCGTTTTGTTGGCATAGTATGAATTTTTCGAGGCAAATATAAATAATGATCATTTCAATACAAAACTTGAAGATCCAGCTTTACCTGTTCCATGTACTAAATATTTCTACAAAAATAAGGAAGATTTATTTTAAATCAAATTTCTTACTTTACAATCATAAATTATTTCAGAACTTGAACAGCGTCGCGCTCCAAATTAATTGGATTTATTTGTAAGGAAGTAGATTGAGAATTTTTGAATCACTTGCTATTGTGATTACTTGCGAACCCTTGTGAAAACATAACTTTTAAAATAAATAGACAATATAAACAGCATGTGAGTAATTATCCTTTGAACAAGGCTGTTTTAACTGCAATTTTGTATAAAATTTTAAATAATATAAATGGTTAAAAAAAATCAGCACGTTGTGCCACACGAAGATGGCTGGGCAGTTAAAGGTGCAGGTAACTCTAAAGCAACTAAGTTATTCGAACTTAAAGATGATGCAGAGAAATTTGGGAAAGAAATTGCAGTTAATCAAAAATCTGAATTGGTAATTCATGGTTTGGATGGAAGAATTCAGAACAAAAACAGTTTTGGGAATAATCCAAATCCGCCAAAAGATTTAGTACATTAATTTGCGATAATTAATTTATAAACGAGCGATTCATTCGTACATAAAGATTTAAAATTTGCAAATGAATTGGTTATAACCGTGTTATTATAATATAAATATTGAATTCAAAAGTTCGAATTCAAAAAAAGTTCTTTGAAAGGCTGGTGAGAAGGAAGTAGAGGCTAAAATTTTTAATCAATTTTTTATATTTTATAAATGGGGAAAAGGTTTCCGAATCGTAAACTAAGTACGAAGAAAAAAAAGAGCGGTGGAGTGAAAGGTAGATTTGAAAAATCTATGAATAGAAATTTTGTAGGTAATGATAGAATAAAAAATATTGAGATGATAGAATACCTAAAAAATAAACATAGCGAAGGAGTCACTATTACAATAAACAATTGTAACATAAGTATCAAACCACAATTTGATTCAAATAAACAAGATAGAGCATTAATACAAAAAACAGTACCTAATTTACAGGAATCAAAAAAAGCAATTGGCAGATTAGCTATAGTATCAGATCTAATTTCGGTTTATTCTTTTTTAAGGGATTCATTACAACCTTATTTTCAGGGAATTAAACATTTATTGGCACTATTCTAAAAACAACTAGTTTCAACTTAATAACATCTTTTCTTTCTTCATACCAGACTTTTTAACAATTTATTTCAACATTCTAAGACAGGTTTATCTAATTGGGTCAAGGTTTTTTTTATTGAAATTATTTGCTAAAAGAAAGACTTTAAAGAACAAGGAAGATGAATGGCGAGCGAAGGTCAGTACAACGGTTATTGAATGCTTAAAAAATAATAATATTGAAAAAAATAGAAAATATCCAAGACGTTTATGATGCTGAAATAAATTTAATAATAAAGCAATCATCACTTTTGTTACAAAAAAAAGAGGAAGGTTTTAATGGTGAACTAAAAACATCTGGAACAATAGTTGAAAACTATATTAAAGAGACTATAAAAAAACACATTCCATCGGGATATAGAATTTGTAGTGGATATGTAGCAACAACGGATTCAATTTTAAACACAGATAATTTGATTCAACATGACATAATAATAGTGGATGACAGAATTCCAACATTGTACAAATTTGGCGTAAGTGATATCGAAATAGTTCAAGTTGAGGCAGTATGTGGAATTATTGAAGTAAAAAGGACTTTGACAAAAAAATCATTAGTAGAATCAATTAAGCAGTTAAAAAAGACAAGAGAAATATTGGACAATTATAGCAATGGAATAAAATCTAAGTTAGCAGCAAACAACGTAGCTGGACCAACATTGAACGTAGCAACTCACTCTCCATTTTATGGGATAATAGGATTAGGGGCTTTACAAAACGAAGTTGATGAATCCTTTATCAATCAAACCATTAAATCTGAAATACATGATTTTATAGATATGGTTTGGTCATTGTCTGATGGTTTCTTGCTTCGGTTTTGTGTAGAAAAAGAAGGAATTATTTATTATCCTCTTACTGTGACTCGGGAAATGGGAACAGAGTACTCACTAAGCCAAGATTTTATATATGGAGAAAACCAAATAAAGGGCCAAGTATTTAGAATTGCTCTTTCAGTATTTCGTACATGGATAAGTAATACTTCGGGAGTCCGGATGTCGGCAGATATTAATCAAAAATATTTTGGTATATAAAAAAGTAATTGACACTTATAAGGCTTCGAGTTACTAAATTCAACCTCAAGTCATAATTCTTTTGACAAGATTAAATGGTCTGAATATTTGTCGAAAATTATTTTCCTTTTTGTAAACCCTTTGGACATTTTTTAGATTTAAAATAATATTCATTTTTAAAAATGAATATTACAATTGGGCAATAAATTTATAATTTCCTTTTTCTCATTTTCACCAAAATCATTTTTACTCAAGAACAGATTTTCTAACATACTAAGATTAAAAATTTCTTTCGGTAATTTTTTGAGTCTGTTTGACGACAAATTTAAAAATGTTAATTTAGTGAGTTGTCCGATTTCTTTTGGCAACTCTTTGAGTTGGTTCTGACTAAAATTTAAAGAAGTTAAATTAATTAGTTCTCCAATTTCTTTGGGCAATTCTATAATAGGGTTTTTAAATAGCGATAAATAAGTTAAATTTATTAGCTGTCCAATTTCTTTAGGTAAATTTTCGAGAAAGTTTGAGTATAAATCTAGCGTTACTAAATTTGTAAAATCTCCAATTTCTTTAGGCAATTTAGTAATTCCTTTCATCTGTAATTTTAGCACATTTACATCCGGATCGACAATAAATTCTCTTTCAACTCTTTGACCAAAATTATTGAATTTATCCAAACTAATTTCGCATTTCAAAACAGCTTTATCAGGGTTTAAATTTTCATTTATATTTTCATTTTTTTTTATTTCTATATTTTGAATTTCATCCCAACCAGATTCAAGTAAATCAATAAAATTTAAAATTTTAGAAACTGGAATACTCCCTTCTTTGACCCTACTATTTAGGGATTCATTCTTTTCTTCCTTTGCTTTTAGAATAGGACTTATACCTTTTTTAGTTATTTCAGGCAAAGAGATAACCTGCAACTTTATGAGTTGCCAAAAACATTTGAAAGTAGCTTTAACATCTATTAATGCGTTATGAGCTTCATTAAATTGAATGCCAAAAAGCTTAAAATGCAATTCAGAAAGTTTAGGGAATTTATAACCTCTCGTACTGTTTATTTTGCAAAAATCAGTGCTAAGTTTCATTGTACAAATTTCATGCTTTATATCTAATGAATTTACAATACCCAACCTAAATAGCTCAGCTCCTATTATTTTTTTATCAAAATCGATATTATGGGCTACTACAACATTCGCTTTGTTTAAAACCTCATTAAAATAACCTAGAACAATATCTAAATTCTCACCCTCACTATTAGCTCGTTCAGTTGAGATTCCATGGATACTAAAAGCTTCACTTGGAATTACAAAACCAGAAGGCTTAACGATATAGTTGCCTTCCGAAAATATTTTACCTGTATCATCACACAAAATAAAAGCTAATTGTACTAATCTTGGCCAATTATTGGAATCTGAAATAGGCGCATTATAATTATTGGGCAAACCTGTTGTCTCAGTATCAAAAAAAAGTATCATGAAATTTGTCTCTGAATTGAGTTCATCATTGTTATATTGTTCACCCTCATTAAAACCACTCATAACATAATAATCATGCGAAAACCAATTAAATCTATCTGATTCTTCTTTTTTTCTTTTTATAATTGAATTTAATACATATGGTGAACTAGCTCTTTCTACATATGCGTAAGTATTATTTTCTCTTTTTAAAACACAAGTAAATTTATCTCCTTTTTGTCTAACACTTATGACTTTTAAAGATTCGAAGAATCCTTCTTCTTTTATTTCAGTTTTAACAATCGGTTTTAGAGGTGTAATTATATCAAGTTTAGGTTGATTTTTTTGTCTTAAAACAAATTCAGTTAATTCATCCAATTCTTTTTGTGTTAATTTTTTACGTTTGGCATTAACTTTCCTTTTTAGAGATGAATATATTCCTAAAAAAATTAAAAAAATTAAAAAAACTAATAGGCATTTTGTGAATGTAGGATAGTTCCCAATTCCAAATAGTATTGATAGAACTACTATTAAACCAAAACATCCTCTATTATCCATAAACTTTATTAAAAAAAAATAAAAATAGTATTTGACTTTAGGCTATGAACAGTTATATCACTAAGGATTGCTTACGAAAAGTTTAATTTAAACACTGTCAACCAAGCTATATCAAAATCAATTTCTTTTTGTGCAACGTTTAATCGCGCTTGAATTTCTTCCCGAATATTTTCAAAAAAGGCTTGCGTCTCCAAGTTGTATTTTTATAATACAAATATAAACCTTAAAAAAATATTTCAAAGGGTTTGTTGCTTTTTTCGGAAGAATAAACTTCAGGCTTTCAAAATTATATTCTAAAAAGAATAATTTGCACAATGCAAATCCAATGCGTATTTTTGTAAAAATTATTGACAATGGTAGCTTTATCAAACGCACAAGTTGAAATTGTAAATGGCTTTGAGAATTAATTTAAAGGATGATGAGTTGGCTGAATTCAAACGGATTTTAATTGAATTTAAAACCCAACGACTATTCAAATTGCTCAATGAGAAATGGGATAGTGGTGAGTTAAATGATGAAGTTCTGGAACAATGGTCAAAAGAGCACAATAGAACGCCGTATAAATCTCAGAATGAGTTTTTAGCCAAACAAGCAAAATGAAAATCGTAATATATACGTATGTTAACCTTCAAATCGTATCCCCACGCTCTTAGAACTACTGGTTGTTTTCTGCAATTAATTCAAAAATACAATAATTTCAACTCAAAACAGAAAGTTAAAACAACTTCATTATTTGTTTCACAAATTAAAATTAGGCTTTCAAAATAAAGAAGTTTTTTGAATTTCGATTCATTTAATCAAATGCTATAAAATTGAATTAATTATATTTAGTCGACTCCAATTATCCAAATAAAATTTTAAATCCCAATTACGTTTGAAATTAATTAAAATAATGCACAGATTAATTTGTCCTTCACTGCTCATTACTTAATTTTGATGAGCGAAGCGAAAAATTTCAACTTAGTCCTTCTCTTCCAAAATAAATTTATGAAAAAAAATATCGCCAACACAACAGGTGTAAAAATCATTTTGGTTTGCTGCACTGTGCTTACTTGTTTTTCCTTTCGGATGCCTCAAACATCGGCACCCATTGATGTCACAGAATTGACCATCACTCAAATTCATGAGGCTTACAAAAACGGAAAATTTAACTGCCAGCAATTGGTTGGGGCATATCTGGAGCGCATTAACAAATTCAATAATCAAATCAATGCCATTACATCCGTCAATCCTGAGGCTTTGGCAATTGCCAAAGCGTTGGACGAGGAATACAAGCGCACAAAAAAACTTCGCCCGCTTCACGGCATTCCTATCATTGTCAAAGACAATATTAACACGAAAGGAATGACAACAACTGCTGGGGCGATTGCGCTTCAAAATTTTTATCCCAATACGGATGCCTTTGTGATTGATAAATTGGTAAAAGCTGGAGCAATCGTCATTGCCAAATCCAATATGGCAGAATGGGCTTTTACACCGTGGGGATCGTTCAGTTCTACACACGGCGCAACGCTGAATCCTTACAACGTCCACTACACGCCGGCAGGTTCGAGCGGTGGAACTGGCGCTGCAGTAGCCGCTAATTTGGGTACAGTTGGATTGGGAACAGATACGGGCAACTCTATTCGCGGTCCGTCATCGCACAACGCTTTGGTCGGTTTCAGAACAACGCTTGGTCTCATTAGCCGTGAAGGCATTGTACCGCTTTATCTTGTCAACGATGTGGTTGGTCCGATGTGCCGAACGGTGGAAGATGCGACAAAAGTTTTGGAAGTGATGGTAGGCATTGACGCTAAAGATTCCATTACGAAACACTCGGAAGGAAAAACGCCGGCGCATTACTTGCCGTTTTTGAAAAAAAATGGACTTAAAGGTGCACGCATCGGTGTGTTGCGCACACTCAGTGAAGCCAATCCTGATCCCGAAATTAAAGCCTTGTTTGAAAAATCACTCATTGATATGAAAAAGTTGGGTGCTCAAATCATAGATCCTGTCGTTATACCCGATTTTGATACTTTGCGCAAAAACCAATGGTGCCAGACGTTCAAAACTGACGTTGAATCATTTTTAGCAAAGTACGTAAAAAATGACACGATAAAAACTTTGGAGGATATTATTCGCATCGGTTCAAAATCCAAATCCGCTTCAGATCGGTTGGTATTGCTCAGAAGTAGCGACGCTGTGATAAGCAACTGTGGCGATACATACACTGCGCCTCGCCGAATCGCCTACCGCAAAGCTATTGAAGATGAGATGGATAGATTGAAATTGGATGCGATCGTCTATCCAACCTGGAATAATAAACCAGCTCAAATTGATGCTTCTTACAAAGATTATAAAGGCGACAACAGTCAGATTATTTCTCCGCATACCGGACAGCCAGCGTTTACAGTTCCAATGGGATTTTCATCCGGCAATTTACCAGCAGGAATTCAGTTTTTAGGGAGAATGTACGCAGAGCCTACACTGATTAAACTCGTTTACAGCTATGAGCAAGGCACTAAACATCGGGTACCGCCGCCAATAAAGTAGTGATGAAAAGTTTGAGTTGTTCAAATTATCACGGTATTTGTCGGCTTAAATGCTTAATCAAATTTTTTTCTCCTCAACTCAAAATTTTTACCAAGATATACTTTACGCACCATTTCATCGGCGGCGAGTTCTTCGGCGGTGCCTGCTTTTAAAATGCTACCTTCAAACATTAAATAAGCGCGGTCGGTGATTGAGAGCGTTTCTTGAACATTGTGATCTGTAATGAGAATACCGATATTTTTATCGCGCAATTTGGCGACGATTGCTTGGATATCTTCAACGGCTATAGGGTCGATACCAGCAAATGGTTCATCGAGAAGAATAAAATTAGGAGAGGTTGCGAGTGCGCGCGCAATTTCTGTTCTTCGGCGTTCACCACCACTGAGTGTATCACCATTGTTTTTGCGCACTTTATTCAAACCAAATTCATCGAGCAATGTTTCTGCTTTTTCGAGCTGTTCTTCTCTACTGAGTTTGGTCATTTCCAAAACTGCTTTTATGTTTTGCTCAACCGTTAGTTTTCTAAAAACTGAAGGCTCTTGCGGCAAATAACCGATTCCGAGTTGTGCGCGTTTATACATGGCAAGCGAGGTAATGTCTTCATCAACCAAAAATACAGAACCTGAATTAGGTTTTATAAAGCCCACCATCATGTAAAAAGTAGTGGTTTTACCCGCACCATTTGGTCCGAGCAAACCCACAATTTCGCCTTGTTTAACATACAAACTCATGTCGCGCACAACAGGTCGGCTGCCGTACATTTTATTTAATTTATCGGCGCGCAGCGTTAAAGAGCTCTTCGAATTGGACATATTTTGTTTCGTAAAATTTTTTCAGCACAAAGTTAAACTCGAATTTAAGGAATTTAAGAATTAGTCGAATTTAAAACATTTCGGTTTAAGTTTAATATTCTAAAACGCAAAACAAAATTAGGTATTTGAATATTAATAGTAAATTAAGTTTTAAAATTTATTACCCTTGATGCAAGTTTCTGAGTACGACTACACCATTATTGGCGCAGGATGTTCAGGTTGGCAGTTGGCTTACGCTTTGATGCAACACGATTCGCTAAAATCTAAAAAAATAGCTATTTGTGATATTGGCGTTAAACTCAACCGCTCTTGGTGTTTTTGGTCGACCGACGATTCTATTTTCCCTCAATTGGTTCAAAAATCTTGGTCTAATTTATATTTTGCCGCACCGAATTTCGCAACAACGCAACAATTAAGTCATTACAGCTATAATTATATTTCTGGGGATGCCTTTTTTGATTTTTTTAACAATAAATTTTTACCCAATAACAGCAACATAACTTTACTTAAAGCCGAAGCAAGCACCGTTGAAAAGCATGGGGATAAATTTAAAATTAACTTTTTAGATGGTAATTCGATTATATCCAGTTTCGTTTTTGATAGCCGATGCCCCGAAAAAATTTATGATAAAAATACGATTCATTTATGGCAACATTTTCGGGGATGGTTTATAGAAACTGAAGAAGATTGTTTCGATGAAAACACTACGTGTTTAATGGATTTTACGATTTCACAAGGCAAAGAAGTTCGTTTTATGTATGTTTTACCTTTCTCAAAACGGAGGGCACTTGTCGAATTTACCGTTTTTTCGGATACAATTTTTGAAAACAATATCTATGATGAGGGAATAAAGAGGTACGTGAAAGAAAAATTAAAGATTGATAATTTTACCATTTTAGAATCCGAAAATGGTGCTATACCAATGACTAATTTTAAATTTTCGAAGACAGTTACCCCTAACTATTTAAACATTGGCACAAATTCGGGTGCTGTAAAACCTTCTACTGGGTATGCGTTTAAAAGAATCTATGAAGATTCTAAATTAATCGCACGTTCGCTCGCCAATTCCGAAAAAATAAAACGCTTTGAAATACCGATTAGATTTGTTTTTTACGATACCGTTTTACTCCGTATTTTAAACACAGAACCAGAGAAGGGTGCTGAAATATTTAAAGCACTTTTCAAAAAAAATAAAATGAACACTATTGTTCGGTTTATGGATGAAAAAACAAGTATCCTTGAAGATATTTTCCTCTTGGGTTCATTGCCTTGGTATCCTTTCTTAAAACACTTAATAAACTAAAGTATGAAAATTATCTACTTTAAATTAGTTTTAGTAGGTTTTATACTTATGGCATCGCTTTTTATAAAAGAATTATCGCCTATAAGTTTTCAGAGTCAGCTACTCTTTTTAGTTGCAGCTTTAATTTTAACGGGTATTCCACACGGTGCAATTGATCATTTGGTGGAAGAAAAAAACGCTACTTATCTGAAAAAAGATTTTAACTTAATTCAATTTATTGTACGATATATCCTTACTATACTTATTTATGCACTCTGTTGGTTTGTTCAGCCAGAAATAAGTCTAACAATTTTTTTAGCTATTTCAGCGTGGCATTTTGGCGAAACGGATATTCCAGTATTTAATAAAAATTATTTATTCACTAACTTGATGCGCTTTATTTGGGGTAATTTGGTTTTGGCTTTCCTTCTTTTAAACAATATGAGTGAAGTGAAAACTGTTCTTTTGAAAATAATTCCAATGCATAGCCAATTATTAAAGACTTTCTTATTGTTAGAAGACTACAAGTTTATAATATTGGGCATCTTGTTCTTGTCGTTTTTAGTTTTGTTCTTAATAAATCAAAAACCAAAATTGACTTACAGTTTATATCATATTTTATTGCCGCTTGTGGTGTTAATAACGGTATCTCAATTGCCCATCCTTTTAGGTTTTACCTTATACTTTGCTTTTTGGCACAGTATCATCGCCTTTAAAACTATATCGAAATATATTCTTCCAAACTTAAATTTTAAAACAGCTTTTTTAAATACTTGGATAAAAGCACTTCCGTTCACGACTTTAGCTTTTATTTTTCTTATTTTGGGTTATTGGGTTTGGTTCAAAATTTTTTCAGAAACGGAGCCTACAATGTTGATTTTTATTTTCATTTCTACAATTACACTTCCTCATTTGGTTGTAATGCACGGCATGTACGCTGAAAAAAAGCCGTAATTAATTATTAATCTAAATAACGAATTTTTATAATTTTTTTTGAACAAAAATATCTTTCATTTTGTTTCCAAATCCGCATTTTAACCAATTAAAAATTAAGTAAACAAAGAAATAAAAAAATTACATTGCCATTAAACTATTTAAACAAAATGATGTTCTGTATTTAATTTTTTAACAAAATGATTTTTCACCATTCTTTAATTATTCTAACATGCAAAAGTTTTTCTTAGATGTCATGATCATTCCGAAAGATGATCCAATTGCATTCACTTTTTTTATTGGCTACATGGCGATGTTAGCCTCATCTGTTTTCTTTTTTGTTGAGCGCAACTCTGTTGACGTTAAATGGCGCTTATCATTACTCGTTTCTGGTTTAATCACTGGTATTGCTGCTGTACATTATTACTACATGCGTGACTATTACGTTTCTACACACACAACACCAACTGCGTTGCGTTATATCGATTGGACTTTAACAGTGCCTTTGATGTGTGTTGAGTTTTACTTGTTGCTTCGCCCAGCTGGTGCAGGTAAAGACTTCATGTGGAAACTCATCGGTGCAGCTGTTTTAATGTTGGTAGCAGGTTATATCGGCGAAGCTTTCGTTGATAAGCAAGCTAATAAATCGATGCACTCATTTATGTGGGGAGCCATTTCGTCAGTCGGTTATGTTTACATTTTGTATTCTGCTTGGTACGGTGAAGCAGCAAAATTGGCAGCTGCTTCGAACAATTCTGCTGTTAAAAAAGCGATTAGCTCTTTAGGTTGGTTTGTGTTGGTCGGTTGGGCAATTTACCCTATCGGTTACATGGCTATGCCTGGTGGATGGTTAGGACCTGATGGTGCTAAACTTTTTGCTTCAAGTAGTTCGTTAGATTTAGTGTACAACGTGGGTGATGCTATCAACAAAATTGGATTCGGTTTTGTGGTTTACGCATTAGCTAAAACGGAGAGTGCAAAAAATCCAGCGTATGCTGGTGCATAATTTTTGCATCTATGTAAATTAAAAAATAGAGGCTTCTCGTTCAGAGAAGTCTCTTTTTTATTGTGCCTGAATTTTATACTTTAAATAACCAATAATGCGATCGTAACGCGCACCAAAGGGTCGATAATAAACAATGACCGTATAATCGTTTTGAGCACCGTACCAATCTCCTTCAAGGGTTGAAATATCGTACGCCTTTTCTGTTCCGTGCGTTGTGGCATAAAAGTAATTATAAAAACCTTGTTTTAACTGTACTGTATTGGTATAAAGTTGTTTCGCTTCATTATAATTCATTTTGAATTTATCTTGAATTTTCCAATCTGTAAATCCACCAAATAAATAAATTTCTGTGTCAGGTATTTTTTCTTTTTTGAACAGCGAAAAATTGACATTGACATAATCACAAATAACTTCCTGTGGTGCAGAGCTGTTACTATAATCAGTGGTATTGATAAAAAATTTACCTGAAATATCGGGATAATAAATGTACGTTTGGCGCGATCTATCTAAATCGGCGAGTAACGTATAATCCCACGTGTCTTCACCTTTGTTGAGAGTTTGCACACGCTCGGAGCGAAATCGCGAGCTGCGCAAATCCAAATACCGCCACTCTTTACCCGCATTGAAAGCAAAAGTATCGGAATAATCGTAAATTATGGATTCGCCTTGAATGTATTGTGGTGCTTTAGTGTATTTCGCATTGTCCCATCTGTCATTTTGCATGACCGTTGCACGAATTTCATTGTTTGGATTTGAAATTTTGAAGTTTTTATAATCAATCTGAAAATGCACTTCGTGATGTGTGTTATAAATCGCTGCATTCGGAATGGATTGCAAAGGCGTTACAGTTACTACCGATTCAATAACGATAAATCGGCGCGTAATAACAGTTGTTTTGTTGTCATCGTCCAAAAAAACGCGCAGTAAATAATTACCCGATTTATTGATCCGCATATTTTCATTCGGCACCGCAACTTGATAATGCACAAATGGAATATTGGTTGCTTGCGCGTTTTGATAACTTATAATTTTATCTTCCAAATATCCTTGCACGTATTCTGCTTTTTCTAATCGAGAAGGTTTCCAATCTCGATCATATTGTTCGATAGTATAATTAAAATTTTTCAGCGACGTGTTCAAATCATCGAAATGCAAGGTTAAACTTCCACCATCTCCCAAACGCAACACTGTTGAGCCTGTACCATCAAAAACATTTGAAAACTGGACGGTGTTAATGTCTAAGTCAGCTACTTTATACACTGAATCAACGGCTTGCGCTGGAGCTGCATAACTGAACGATAAAGAGATCAGTACAAAAAATGTAAAACGTAAATTCATTATTGAATACATTAATTTAATGAGACGAAGTTAACAAAAAAAGCGACATTTGCTAAACGTGGAATTAGATTGAAAATTTTTTAGCTACCGTTTTAAAAAGATAAGCAACAAAATCATCAATACATGACGTTTAACCAATACACTATACAAGATTTTTTGAATGACCCTCATCGGCAAATTCATTTTCATATTGATAGGTTAGAAAATCAAATTCAACTGCCTAAAAATGTGTTAAGTCCACATAAACATTTGTTTCATGAACTTTTTTTTGTAGAATCAGGTGAAATATCTCATATTGTAGATTTTAAAGAATTCACAGCTGGCGAAAACACTTTGTCTTTTATAACGCAAGGTCAACTCCATTTTAGAGGTGAAAATAAGGGCGCAATCAAGGGTTTCAGATTGATGTTTGATGCCGACTTTTTTTGGGCTTTACAACCATACCATCAATTTTTATTCGACATGGTGCACCTTGGTAATATTTACCACTCACCTAAAATTAAAATTATTCTCGAAAAGCAACCCAAATTAAAATTTTATTTCGAAAACCTCTATTCAGAGTATCAGCAGCCACATTCCGAATTAGCATTGGGATCATTGTTGTATTTACTGCTTTTAGAAATTCAAAGACAGTTGGATGACGCCAATATCAACACCAGATTTGAACAAAACGATTTGAATTTATTTCGAAAGTTTACTGATTTAGTAGAAAAAAATTTTAGACAAAGTTGGTCTATGCAACAATATGCCGATGCCTTACAAATTTCAATCAGCAAATTAAATAAAACCGTTCATTTAATTACTAACGATTCTGTTCTAAATATTGCTCATAATAGATCAATACTTGAAGCCAAACGTTTGCTTACCTTTAGTGATTTAACGATTAGTGAAATTGCATTTTCGTTAGGCATTCAAGATACATCTTATTTTGCGCGGTTTTTTAGAAAGTTTGAAGGCGTTTCACCCAAAGAATTTCGGTCGAACACATTTAAAATGTACCGATAAAATACTGAATTGTGCTGTTTTTGGGGTGCAGCGTTTTTTAAACTTTCGTTGTCTTCTATTAAAAATATCACAAAACTTTAAATAAGTTCGAAATGAAGCTCCGCTATATTCCATTTTTTTGTTTGTTTACAATACTCTACACTACAAGTTGTAACAGAAATACAGTCGATACTAATCCAATTATCGCATCATCTACCGATTTTGCACTCCCTTCCAATGTTATTGCACCATCGAACAACCTACACGATGCGCAAAAAATTGCGCTGGGCAAACTTTTATTTTTCGACCCTATTTTATCTGGTAATAAAGATGTTGCCTGCGCGAGTTGTCATCAACCGAATTTAGCTTATACTGATAATTTAGATATTGCTATTGGTGTAAATGGTGTGGGATTAGCTGCGGCACGCAATTTTGCATCTTCAGGTAGCAGATTATTTACAAAACGCAATACACCCACCATTGTCAATTCGGCTTTTAACGGCATTTTAACCACGAATACAGGTTACGACCCGTTAACTGCGCCGATGTTTTTTGATAACAGAAAACTAAGTTTGGAGTTGCAATCTTTAGAACCCATTAAAGCTTTAGAAGAAATGCGTGGCACGGTTTTCACTGCCGATAACGCTTTAGATTCGGTTGTGGCGCGTTTGAAAAATATACCGCAATACAAGACTATGTTTCAGAGCATATTTTCGGATGTTGAGGCTGTTTCTGCAACAAATATCTCTAAAGCTATTGCTGCATTTGAACGCACCATTGTTGCTAATAATTCGCCTTATGATAAATTCATTAATGGTGATGCCAATGCGCTAACTGCCGCTCAAAAAGCGGGATTTACTTCATTTAAATCGCTTGGGTGTGTCAGATGCCATTCTGGTCCCATGTTTTCAGATTATAAGCTGCACATACTATCTGTGCCTGATAATGCTAAAATAGCGACCGATGTGGGTAATGGCAGTTACGCTTTCAGAACGCCGACGCTCAGAAATTTAAGTTTAACCGCACCTTATATGCACAATGGCACATTAGCGACTTTAGCCGACGTTATGAAATTTTACGACAATGTTGGAAAAAATGGACGATCACAAAATTCGCATGTAGCCAATGGTCAACTTGATACCAATCTCAATGGGTTAAACGATGATACACGAGATCAAATCATTGCTTTTTTACAATCTTTAGACGATTCATCTTTCGATAAAACGCCACCTACCAGCGTTCCAAGCAATTTAAAAGTTGGTGGTAATTAATGTCTCATAAATTCAACTCTATTTTTTATAAGTATTGAAGTCGAATTAATTGCAATTTTTAAAAATGGCGCCACATTTAGGTTGGCTAATCGCGTTTTTAGCTATCATGGCTTTGGCAATTTATTTTAACCGAATTCATTCAAACAACAAAAGTTCGTTAAATAACGTGAGTTACGAATTGTAAAAGGCAAAATAGGACTCCATGATTAAAAAATCAAGCCGAATAGTGTGATTTTTGTGTTGCTTATTCACAATC
>JAYWBA010000268.1:0-8906 GCA_043781915.1 Saprospiraceae bacterium | reverse complement strand
TCAATGCGGCTTTTTTATCATTTATACTGAGGGGGTGCTTTTTTATTTCAAATTCCCTTTTTTCAATTCAGACACCGCGAAATCAGCCGCCCGAGCCGTCAACGCCATATACGTCAACGACGGATTCACACAACTTGAAGATGCCATTGAAGCGCCATCTGTTACGAATACGTTTTTGCAATCATGGATTTGATTATTGCCATTCAAAACCGATGTTTTAGGGTCTCTGCCCATGCGTGCCGTACCCATTTCGTGTATAGCCATGCCAGGATACGACCCATTGTCATAAGGTTTGACATTTTTAACACCTGCTGCTTCAAGCATCGCTACGGCATCAGCTTGCATATCCAAGCGCATTTTTTTCTCGTTTTCCTTGAATTCAGCGTCAAAAAAGACGGTAGGTTGTCCCCATTTGTCTTTTTTGTCAAAATCCAAACGCATCAAATTTTCATGATAGGGCAAACACTCGCCGAAGCCTGTCATGCTGATTGACCAAGGTCCAGGCTCCGTTGCTGCTTCTTTGAATGCTGCACCAAAACCTTCTTGGGCAACATACGACCCCCAACCGCCGCGATTAGCCCCACCTTGATAGCCAAAACCACGCACATAATCGCGTTTGTCGTCGCCAACATTGCGATAACGTGGAATGTATAAACCATTGGGTTTACGTCCGTAAATGTATTTGTCTTCAAAACCTTCAACTGTTCCACCTGCACCTACGCGGAAATGATGGTCCATCAAGTTGTGTCCCAATTCGCCTGATGAAGCGCCAAGACCCTCTTTGAAAGTTTCAGAAATAGAATTTTGCAAAATCCACGTCGAACCAACCGTTGAACCGCAAACAAAAATAACTTTTGCTTTGAATTCAATGCGCTCATTGGTTTGGCTGTCAATGACCAAAACACCTGTTGCTTTGCCTTTTTTAGCGTCATAAATAATCGAATTGACGATAGAATAAGGGCGAACAGTCAAGCGTTTTGTCGCAACGGCTGCGGGTAGGGTAGAGGATTGGGTCGAAAAATAAGCGCTAAATGGACAGCCTCGATGGCACATATTGCGGTATTGGCAGGCGCCGCGTCCGTTGTGCGCTTGCGATAAATTGGCAACACGCCCACTTGTCATACGGCGCGTAGGAAAAGCAGCTTCGATACGTTTACGCACGTCTTTTTCAACGACATTCAAATCCATTGGTGGCAAAAATTGTCCATTAGGATAAGTCGGATAATTGTCCAAATTTTCACCTGAAATACCTGCCCAACGTTCGACATAATCGTACCATTTCGACATATCCGAATAGCGAATAGGCCAGTCAACACCGTGTCCGTCTTTAAGGTTTTCGAGATAATCCATTTCATTCCAACGGTAAGATTGGCGTCCCCACATAATTGATTTTCCGCCTACGATGTCAGGTCTAAACCAGTCAAACCGTTTTGCTTCGCCATAAGGGGCATCCAAATCGCGCATCCAAAATTGGGCATTGTGCTCCGAATAGGGATAATCGCGCTTCAAAAATGGGTGTTCTCGTGCCTGCTCGATGGTGATTCTGCCCCGATGTTCATATTGCCACGGGTCTTTATTCGTTTCGGCATACCCTGTAATGTGCTCCAAGGGTTTTCCCTTTTCGAGCATAATGACTTTCAAGCCTTTTTCGGTCAGCTCCTTCGCTGCCCATCCGCCTGAGACGCCCGAACCGATGACAATAGCGTCATAGGTTTTACTTTTTTCGGCGTCAATATTTAAGTTTGCCATTCTTGGTTGATAGTTTTTATTATAATGGAATTTTTCTATTGCAATTTTTTATAAAATTAGACCCCTCAGTATTTTCGCCATTTTCAATAAATTTCAAGCAATTCTGTGTCAGAATCAGCGATTAATCCTTCAATATCCGTTTTATGAAAAAGTAATTTCATGCGGCAATTTTCAATTTACGTTCTCTCTCGGCAGCATACGACAAACATGCCCGAATCTGAACGTCGTTTAATTCTGGGAAATCTTCAATAATTTCTAAATGAGACATCCCCGCCGCTAACCAACTTAAAACGTCATACACACTTATTCTTGTTCCGCTAACGCAAGGTCTGCCGAATCGAATGTCTGAATGAATTTCTATGTGTTCTAAATAGCTCATTTTAATTCTATATTTTAATTTTTAGTTCAAAATTAGACCCCTCAGTATTTCTATCAATTTTTGCTCAATTCTAATTGATTTTCCTTGATTTTAAGCGATTCTGCTTTAAATGTATCAAAATCTTTAAAGGATTTGAAATAGATTTTAGCCAAAACGGAATAACATTCCGTTTTACATTCGTGAAAAACTCGTGTACAAATCAGCATATTATCCAACGCCGCATGGTCAAGGCTACCCGCAATTAAAAGCGATTTTTGATTTTTATGCGTGTTTAAGAATTGGGTAATTATTTGCCTAAAACCTACTGAATCAACGGTTTTATCATTGACTTTAATTTTTTTAATACCGCCAGTTATGTCAACAATCAGCCTATTTTCGATGGTCTCAAAATCGTCCTCGCTTGCGAAAAGAGGCTTGTATTGCCTCATTTCGTTGATAGATTGTTGAAATTCGTCGGTGGTTTCTTGTGCTTTGCAATTCGTAAGTAAGGTGGTTAAGAGGAATGTGTAAAATAACTTGAGCATCGTTTGTAAGTTTTAGATGGTTAATCGTTATTGGGTTATTAAGTTATTAGGTGGACACCCAATAACTTAATAACCCAATAACGAATAATTACTTCGCCAAAGTTGCCACCCACTCCGAAATTTTCTTAATATCGGCTTTAGGCACATTTGGCAAACCTATCATGGCAGTATAACCAGGCCAGTTAGCAGGAACGGGTTTATAAACAAGCGCGGTGAATTGCTTAGTTGTATATTTTTTCTTAGCTACATCTTGCCAAGCTGGACCGACCAATTTTTTATCCACTTTATGGCAAGTATAGCAGGTATGTTTTTCCAACAAGCTTTTGATGTCAGCAGGAATGGCAACAGCTTGTGCAGTAGAGGCTGTGCCGAAAGCAGCAACTAAAACGGCAATTGAAAAGAATTTTTTCATTTTAAGAGCGTGAAATTTTTTTAAAATTTGATTCAAATACAATGGAATTTTATTCCGCTTTTAGACGTACAACAGAATTTAATTTTTCGATACACGCAAAAATAAAAATTGCAGAATATTATTCTATTTTCTAACGTAAAACGGAATGTTATTCCGTTTTTTATTCAAAATAATATAACGTTTTTCAACGTAAAACGGAATGTTATTCCGTTTAATAGCCAAAACAAGCACGGCAGAATATTATTCTTATTTTTTGAAATATTTTAGAATATTATTCTTTTTAGGCGAAAGACAGATTTTTTAGTATTTTATTCCGTATTTTAAAATAAAATAAAATTTTATTCTACAATTTTTTCCAACATATTGATTTCGTGAATTATCCACATATTATCCACATATGCCGAAAATTAGTGTAATCTCGATTTTCGGGACAAGTCCTGTGGACGACCTAATTAGTTACAAAAACGGAATAACATGCCGTTTTACGTTGCCCAAGATTTGTCGCCTTTTTTGTAAGGAAAATTACCATCATAACGACCCGGAACTGGTTCATAACGCAAAGCTTGTGTTGCCCCAATTTCAGACGTAAAATAGCCCGTTGCGGTCAAACTTTTCATAATAAAAAAGAATGGTTGCGCTTGTTCAATCGTGGTATTACCCCATGATTGGGTGTCTTTTTTGTATTTTTCGCGGTCAGCGTACGCTTTTGTTTGGGCGGCTTTCAAGGCTTCAATGCGTTCTGGTTCGCCGAGTTCGACAAACGTTTTGCCATATTTTGCTGTGCAATCTGCATCAAAAGCAGTCAAACTGTTCATCACATCGTCTGATGTTTTCTTTTCATAACAATCTGCCAACATTTTGATAATGAAAGCGGGAACACCTGCGGCTTTAGCGCCAGGCGTTGAGGTGGTTGGAATAATCGTTTCCGCAATTTCCGCAATCAAGGCTTCTTGTGCGACCGTGATTTTAAAAAACGGGTTGTCGATAATATGGGGCGCATTCCACGCTTTCAAAATATCGGGCATCATAATCGAGCCACCGACTAATAAGGCTGCGCGTTTTATCGCTTCTCTTCTGTCCATTGATGAATGATGAATAATGAATTATATGATTAAATTCCAAACGCCTTCAACAAGAAAGCGCTTGTGTTGAATATTTTGTCTTTGTTGCAATCCATATCATAAAGCATCTTATTTATTACTTTTAAATCATGCTTCTTGATAACTGCTTTTATTTGGCTCTCAATTAAGCCAAACGCCTTCATTCGCTCAATTGGACGCTCATAGTCCGCTCCAAAATTCTCCTGAATAGGCTTTACAACAATAATTGCCTTAGGCACAGGAACAATAATAGGATTGACTTCTTTTTTCTTGATGAAGAAATCTATTGAAACTATTTTTTTAAACTTCTTTTTCAAAGTGTAGTCTATTTCAATTCCCGTGCTTTCGTTTATTTCAGCTTTCGCCTTTTCAAGGACGTTCTTTTCAAAGCTGGACCAACGTAGGTATTCATGTTCTAAAATAAATAACCGACTTCTTAGTTCCTCTACGCTTATTTTTAAAATGCCCGTTGAAGCAAATTGTGAAACCATTTCAAATATCCGCTTAGAATATTTTGAATTAAGCACTATTGCGCTTTCTACGCCAAAAACAGTAAAGTTTTTCTTTAAAGAAAATAAGTAAGGGCGAATTTTAGAATCAATGCCTATTTCCACGTAGCCTCCCTTTTTATATTCTGCCGAAGATATGAAAGTAATGAGCAATTCTTCGGCGTCGGGTTTTTTAATATGGATAGTCTTTGATAGCAGGTTTTCGAGAGAAGCTCTAAATTCTTCTTTTCTTACTTGTTTTCCTGTATATTGAGAAATATCATTAATGGAGATTTTGTAGTATTTAGATAGAGAATCAGTATCTTCTATTTGAGCCATGACAGAGTACATGATATTCTTTTCAATAGCAGTCATGTCATAACGTGCCGTTGTTAAAGCATTGTCTTGAATGATTAATTTATTATCCATTTTAGCTAATTTTTTAATTGCCAGCTATCAGAGTGTCTTTTAATTTCTGATAGTTGGCGGAACTTTTTTAAAACAAAACCAAATGTATAGAAGTGTTTTTAAACCTTATTTTTTAAAAAAAATTCACTTTTCGCCTTTTAGAGAATTTTTAAAATTTTTTAAAGGTTTTTAAAGGTTTTTAGACCCCCATAACCAATTGAAAATCAATAAGTTACGTCGCGTCAGGAAAGTTTTTCTCCATTATCGACTATAAAATCTCCATTTTAATACTATAAAATCTCCATTATCGACTATAAAATCTCCATTATCGACTATAAAATCTCCATTTTGGAAACATCAACTATCAGAGTGTTAAATTATTTCTGATAGTTGGCGGAACCTTTTTTTTAAACAAAAACCAAATGTATAATAACATGTACAATAAGGTCTATTTTTTAAAAAAAAATTCACTTTTCCTTTTTAGTGAATTTTAAAAAATTTTTTAAAGGCTTTTAAAGGTTTTTACGCTCCACAACTCATTGATTTTGAATGAGTTACAAGGGGTAACGACCATAAAAACTCCAAAAACGACCATAAAAACTCCACAAAACGACCATAAAAACTCCAGTAAAGGCCATAAAAACTCCAGAACGACCATAAAAACTCCACCAATGACTAAAAAAAATCAACAAAATTGAAATTTTTAGTCATTGGTGGAGTTTTTATGATCGTTTTACTATGAGTTATCCACATATTTGACTAAAAAAGATTTTTTTTTGTTAAATTTTTAGTCATTAGTGGAGTTAAGGTATTCGTTGTGGAGTTAAGGTATTCGTAAGTGGAGTTAAGGTATTCGTAAAGTGGAGTTAAGGTATTCGTAGATGGAGTTAAGGTATTCGTAGATGGAGTTTAAGTATCCGTAACACCTTGTAAGGTATTCAAAACCAATGAGTTGTGGAGCGTAAAAACCTTTAAAAACGATTAAAAAATTTAAAAAATCACTAAAAAGCAAAAAGTGATTTTTTTTTAAAAAAATAGACCTTAAAGACATACAAAGGCTTTTAAAAAAAAATAGGACGCAATTATCAGACATGAAGCAAGAGGCTGATAATTGCAAAAGTTAATAAATAAGTAAAAAATATATTTCACGACGAATACCAAAACTCCAGTGAATATATTTTTTGATTCGTTGGCTAAGACTCATTTTTGCCAAAAATATAAAAAGAATGAAAAACAAATTACTCGTTCAAGACAATGCTTTAACCATAGCCCGCTATGAAATGACTTCTTTAGAAAAGAACATCATGTACGCTGTCATGTCGCAAATTACAGACAAGGATTCTCCATTAAAGGTTTATAAAGTTTCACCATCCGACATTTCTGTTTTTACGAGCAGACGTGTACGGAATGATGATTTTAATGCGGCTGTTACAAGGCTACTTACCAGAGACTTTTTCATAAAAAATACTGAGGGGTATCTACAAGCAACCTTCATAAGTTCTGCACAACACTACAAAGAAGGATATTCTACAATTGAAATATCTCCAAGACTTCGTCCTTATTTATTTGCCCTTAAAAAAAATTTCACAACCTTTGGATTAGAAACTGCAACATCATTAAATTCCAAGTACTCAAAACGGCTTTACGAAATGTTATGTCAGTTTAAGAGCACAGGATTTTTACGGGTATCTAAACATGAGCTAAAAGAAAGATTTTGCCTTATTAATGAAGATGGCAGCGAAAAATTTGAACAATGGATTAGTTTTGAAAATAAGGTTTTACGTTTAGCACAAGCCGAAATCAACGAAAAAGCAGAATTTCAATTTGATTACCATTTGAAAAAGCAAGGTAGAAAGATTACAGGTGTTGAGTTCATTTTCCGCAAACCCGAAGCCAAACCTGAACCGAAACCCATTATCATCCTTCCTGTACCTGCTGTTGCGCCTGTGCTTACCGTCGCACGACCCGTCGATTTTGACCCTACAAAATTTGACCGAACAGTAGAGCGTTTTGAAAAATATGGCTTGAATACAGCCCAAATCAATAAAATTTTAACCAAATGGACAGATAAAGTCATCTTTAAACGGTTGCACGAATTAGATTTGAACAAAACAACAGTTAGCAATCCATCGGCATATTTATTGAAAATTTTTGAACTGTAAATCACCCCCTCAGTATATGGAACATTCCGATACCTTCGGAAAACGCCTAAAAAGCTGTTATTTTAGTTGTCCATTATCGACTACTTTTTCTCCATTATCGACTAGGTTTTCTCCATTATGAAATTCACTTGGATTTAGCCGCTAATTGCGCTTGAAGATTATCTATTTCTTCTTGCAGTGACTCAATGATAGTTAAGTGAAAAGTGAAAAGTTTCGCCGCTTAGTCACTTATCGTTTTTCACTTATCACTTATCACTTAATTATTATTTCTTTTTCTTCTTCTTTTTGCCTTTCAATTTGCCCGATTCCACATCGTCCAAAATGTCTCGTAAGCTATTCAAACAAACTTTAACATCTGAAATGGGGTCTTTTTGGTAATTTTCAAGTTCAACGATATACATTTTAGTACCGCCTTTGCGAATATCTGTAAAAATCGCTTCAAAATCAATCACACCTTGACCGATAATCGTTGACTCATCTTTGCCTTCTTCTGCAAGGTCTTTGATGTGCGCCAATTCAAAACGATTAGGGTATTTTTCAAACAAAGTCACCACATTTTGACCGCCCCGAACTGCCCACATCCAATCCAATTCCATCGCGACGACTTCAGGATTTGTGTTTTCCATCAATACTTCGTACATCATTTTGCCATCCCATTTTGTCTGAAATTCGTAGGCGTGATTGTGATAGCCGAAGCGAATATTTTGTTCTTTGCAATACTCACCACATTTGTTGAGCATATCGCAAAATTCTTTATAGCCATCTGGACTTTTGCGGTCAGCTTCTTCTGTAAAAGGGCTGATAAGGTAGCGGCAGCTCATTTTCAACGCATTTTCAACAATGACTTTCCACTCGTCCGTAACCGTTTTTTTAGCCGAATCGTAGTGTTTAGACGTGAAAACATGGTGTAAACTGCTCATTTTAAGCTCATATTCCTTCAACATCTTTTTGAATTCCGAAGGCGTTTGGTCGAACAATTTACCGTTTTTCATGCCAAAACCTTCCACATAATTGTAGCCCATTCGAGCAATGGCTTTGAGGGTTTTGTCGGCATTGTCTGCCATTTCTTCTTTAACACTCCAAAGTTGCAAACCAATTGGTTTTTCGGTTTTCAGCCAATCCAAATTGGGTACGAGGGTGGTCGCTGCGGCAAGGGTGGCAGCGTTTTTCATAAAACTGCGGCGTGATGTGTCTGACATAGATTTTAAATAGATTTTAGAAATGAGACTGCAATGATTGATGAAAATTGGCTATAATGTATTTTTTCAAAACAAGATTTCGGTGAAAGTGGGGTTTTATTCGTTCAAGTACCCCCCCTCAGTATTTTGAGCATTTTGAGCGCTTGTTTTTCATATAGCCGTGTTTCTGACGCTCAAAAGTATGAAAGGTGTAGACATTTAAACGTTAAAAAAAATGTAATTATTTTTAAGTAAAGTTTAAAAAACGGGTTGCTTGTGAAAATTGATTTTAAGCGCTTTAAAACAGATGGGCTTCACACTTTACACGACAAGTGTTTTAGAGGCTTAGAAACAAAATAAGGCTTAAAATAGGGAATTCGCTTCGCCATTTTCTTAGTACAAATGAGGGGGGGCGCCCGCAAAGGGGGGAGAACAAAACAAACAAAACATCTAAGGTTTTCTATTTTCAAGTTTAAAAAACACACACAAATTTTTTTTTTGCTTTT
>JAYWBA010000267.1:0-8955 GCA_043781915.1 Saprospiraceae bacterium | reverse complement strand
GTAAAATTGGAAATAAATTAAACCTCAACACGGCGTTTAACAATAAAGCCCAATTCGATTTCGACAACATCATGAAATTGAATTACAATACCAACGTTTTTGGCGACGACGACATCATTAAAAATATTGAAGCTGGAAATGTGAATTTACCTTTGCGCGGAACGTTGATACAAGGCAGTCAGAATTTGTTTGGAATTAAAACAGAATTGCAATTTGGTTATTTGCGTTTGACGGCTATTGCGGCACAACAACGCAATCGGAAACAGAATATTCAAGTACAGGGCGGGTCAACGCTGCAAAATTTTGCCGTGAATATTGACCAATACGACGAAAACCGACATTTCTTTCTCACGCATTTCAATCGCGGAACGTACGAAAAGGCTTTGAGGAGTTTACCGCTCATTAATAGCTTGTTTACGGTGACGAAGATGGAGGTGTGGGTGTCGAACGATAGAAATGAGGACAGAGAGATTCGGCAGATTGTAGCTTTGAGCGATTTGGGTGAAACGTCGCGGTTTAATAACAAAAATACGCGACTGAAGGCCGGCGCTCCAACGAGTATTGAGGGTCCGCTACCCGATAATGCGTCGAATGATGTGTATGAAAAAGTGACTGCCGATAAAAATACGCGCCGTATTGACCGCGTGATTCGAAATTTGGAGGGTAACTACGGTTTTGTACAGGGTTTGGATTATGTAAAACGCTCAGCAAAACGTTTGCAGGCGAATGAATATACGTTCAATCCAAAACTCGGAACAATCAGTATCAACAATATTGACCGTCAGCAAGTGATGGGTGTGGCGTTCACGTATTTTTACAATGGGCAAGGTCCGTTTCAGGTGGGGGAATTTGCAGAAAATATTCCGACCGTTACGGGTAGTGATAGTGTGAGTCAAGTCGTTTTTTGTAAATTATTGAAAAACAATACGAATAATCCGACGATACCGCTTTTCGATTTGATGATGAAAAACGTGTATTCTATCAATGCGTTTGTTCAAAATCCGCAAGATTTACGCCTCGATATTTATTACCAAGATGCGGGAACAACGGCTGATGCTGGTAAAGACAAAGCGGAAAAACGCTCTTTGAGTGAAATTCCAGACGTGCCATTGCTTCGTTTATTGAATTTAGATAGATTAAATCAATCGGGCGACCCACAACCGGATGGATTGTTCGATTTTGTGCCCGATGTGACGATTAACACCAAATCGGGTAGAATATATTTTCCAGTGCTTGAGCCATTTGGTCGCTCGCTGCGCAGTAAAATGGCGGCAATTTTAGCGAGTAAGGGTTTGGATACAACGCTTGCAGATAGATATCCATATTACGCGCTGTACGATTCAACGCTGTTTCAGGCGCAGCAAAATCAATCCAAAAACCGATTTGTCATTAAAGGGCAGGTTAAATCGACGTCAAGTAATAAAATTCAGTTGCAGGCTTTTGGTTTGAAACCAGGTGCTGTGACGGTAACTGCGGGCGGCATAAAATTGTTGGAAGGCGTTGATTTTGCGATTGATTATGGTACGGCTTTATTGACGGTATTAAATCCGGCGTATGTGTCGCCGAATATCAATTTAAACGTCGCTATTGAAGATAACTCGCTGTTTAATTTTCAAACGCGCACAATGCTCGGGCTCCGCGCCGACTATGCCTACAAGAAGAATTTTAACATTGGTGCTACGTACATGAATTTGTTCGAAATACCGTATCTTAGAAAAGTGAATTTCGGCGATGACCCAATTAATAATAAGGTTTTTGGTCTCGATCTGAATTTCACAGAAGACGCGCCTTGGTTGACGCGCTTAGTTGATAAATTACCGTTCATTCAAACCAAAGAGGCTTCTAAAATTACTTTTGCTGCCGAAACGGCGGTGATGAAACCAGGTCACGCCTCGGCGATCGATGGTTCGTCGGGTCAAGACCAACACGGCGTGGTGTATCTCGACGATTTTGAAGGTTCATCGAGTCCATTTTCTTTGACTTCTCAAACCAATGCGTGGTCAATTTCGAGTGTGCCTCAAAAACATCCGCTTTGGAAAGAGGCGAATGATACGACTATTATTTCGGGCGCAAATCGCGCTTTGCTGAACTGGTATCGAATTGATAATTATTTGCAAGATCCTCAACAAAGTGCAAATCTGGGTGATTATACAACTTCTATCCAACAGACTGAAGTATTTCCGAATAAAACGAGCCAGAATACTTTTGGCATTAATTCATATCCGCTTTATACTTTCGATTTATCGTACTACCCAAAAGAGCGCGGACCATATAACTACGATGAACCCGATGGTTTACGCGGTGCGAGTGGTGCTTTATTGACCAAAGGTTTGAGCAATAATGGCGGATTGAATGCACCAGAAACGCGTTGGGCGGGTATTCAGCGCGGCATGACGACAACCGATTTTGAAGCGGCGAATATTGAATATCTTGATTTTTGGATGCTCGACCCATTCAGGGGAGCAAACGGTACGAGTCAGGATAATTCTGGTCAATTATTGATTCATTTAGGAGAAATTTCTGAAGATATTTTAAAAGATGGGAGAAAAACGTATGAAAATGGTTTGCCCTCGCCAAGTAATCCGAATTTAAGAACTGACCCCAGTATTTGGGGTCGCGTACCGCGCACAGAGATTCCGTTACCCAATTCATTTTCTGCGGATGATGCCGACCGTGTGGCACAAGATATTGGGTTAGACGGTTTGAATGATGGCGATGAGCGTGATTTCAAACGCGATTGGCTCGCCAAAATTCAGTCGCGATTAACGGCACAGGCTTACGCCAATATTTTAGCCGACCCATCGAACGACAATTTTGTGTATTATTCTGATAGTACTTATAGAGGCAACCAAACGGATATTTTGCAGAAATACCGCAAATTTAACGGTCAAGAGGGTAATTCGAAGAGCAGTACGGGTACAAATGTGCAATCTGCTACCAACATTCCTGATGCTGAAGATGTCAATCGCGATAACTCTTTCGATGAAAACGAAGCGTATTACGAGTATGCCGTGCCGCTCACACCATTGGCTACAGCGGGCAACGATTTAACGAGTGAAAACTTAGACAGTAAGAACTTGAAATATTATGTCGAGCAAATTCAAGATTCTTCTGGTTCGGGCAGGCGTTGGTATCACTTGCGCGTGCCAGTTTCTTCTTACGATAAAAAATATGGTCAAGTGAACGATTTTAGAAACATTCGTTTCATGCGTCTTATCATGAAAGGGTTTTCGAAAGAAACGCATATCCGTTTTGCTAAATTCGATCTCATCAGAAATCAATGGCGTCGTTACCAAAATTCATTGACCACACCGGGTTTCACCGTTGATCCGAGTAATTCTGGTTCGAGTTTGGAACTCAGTGCTATCAATATTGAAGAAAACGGTAACAAAAAACCATTTAACTACGTCGTTCCTCCGGGCATTGTGCGCGATAATATTGTAGGCTCAACTGGCACAAACGCCCTTCAAAACGAGCAATCGCTCGATATGAAATTTACGGGTTTAGCACCCAATCAAGGCAGAGCGGCGTTTAAATTATTCGCCTCCGATTTGCGCATTTACGACCGCCTCAAAATGTTTGTTCACGCTGAAAGCACAGAACAACCGTATAGTGGAAATGGGTTAGACGGAAAAATGTGTGCGTTTATGCGTATTGGTTCCGATTTTGAGACGAATTACTACGAGTATGAAATTCCGTTAAGTATGACGAAGCAAAAAGGTTTACCCATAAATCCGACAACGCCAGGACAAAATTTTACAGGCTTAGTGAATGAATACGCCGATACAGTTTGGAACGCTGCGAACTCATTCGATTTTGCGCTTCAAGGTTTAATAGCTGCTAAAAAATTGCGCAATGCTAAAAATGCACCCCTCAATGAAGTTTATACCATCGTCGATCCAGAAAATCCGACGCATAAAATAAAAATAAAGGGTAATCCAGATTTAGGTTTGGTTAAAGGAATAATGGTGGGTGCTTACAACAAAGATGGTATTCCGCACCAATTAGAACTTTGGGTGAACGAATTGCGCGTCACGGGTTTGAACGAGCACGCAGGTGCAGCCGCATTAGCACGTTTAGATGTAAAAATGGCAGACCTTGGTAATGTGAGTATCTCTGGAAATTATCTTGGCATTGGTTACGGTGGTATCGACCAACGCGTTTTGCAACGCAGTCGCGAAGAAGTGGTTGAATACAACGTCATCGGAAATTTCGAGATGGGTAAATTCTTGAAACCTAAATTGGGTATTCACGTGCCTATGACGGTTCAATACGGCAATAAAACCACTACACCCGAATACGACCCGTACGATTTAGATGTTAAACTCGCAGATAAACTTTTAGCTACAACCGACCCTACCGTGCGCGACTCAATAGCCAGAAACGCTCAAACGGTTCAAACCATCAATGGTATTAGCTTCAATAATGTCAGAAAAGACAGAACGAGCGATAAAGCACCGCGCCCGTGGAATATTGAAAACTTCAGCGTCAGTTATGCTAAAACAAATTTAGAGCGTCACGATCCTGTCGTTGAATCAGAAAAACGAGAAAGTACAAAAAGCTCATTGGATTACACGTTTTCAATGGAGCCACTCTATATTTCGCCCTTTAAAAAATTGATTAAAAACGAGAAAGTCGGAAAATATTTGAAATTCATAACCGATTTTCATTTCAACCCATTGCCTAATAATTTTGGATTTAATACGGTTTTAGATCGTGAGCTTAATACGGTTCAGTATCGTTTTGCGGGAGAAGAAGCATCTTCGAACACGTATTATCAGCGGCGTTTCACATGGGATAGAAATTATACGTTACAATGGGATTTAACGCGCTCGTTAAAACTTAATTTCGATGCTAAGAACCAATCGTTGATTGATGAATTACCCGATTTCGACCAATTCGGCGCACCCACGCCTGAGAGCGAGAAAGCCCAGTATATCAATCAGAGTTTGAAAAATTTTGGCAGAACTAAGCGTTACGACCAAAATATCAACGTGAACTATACCGTGCCAACGCGCAATATTCCGTTTTTAGAATGGATTAATTTACGTGGTACGTATGGTGCAACGTATGGTTGGGAGGCATTTTCGTATAATCCGGCACCGAATGGTGATCCTGAAAATTTCAAAGCGATTGGTAATAATATCAATAACAGACAAAATCGTCAGGTCAATGCCGATTTAAATTTCGATAATTTATACAATACGAGTAAGTATTTGAAGAAAATTCAATTACCTATTTTCACTGATGCGCCGAAGGTCAAAAAGCCAAAGGCAAAAGGCAATGAGGCTCAAAATGCAACGGATAGTTTACAAAATGCAAATGGCAAAGGGCAAAATGCAAACAATGGCTTGGATAAAAATGCCAAAGCAAAAAAAGCAAAGCTACCCAAAGATTACGAACCCAGCATTGCCGAAAAAGTAATTATTAGACCACTCCTATTGCTTCGCAAAGCGCGATTTAATTACACCGAACAAATCAACTCGTTTGTGCCAGGTTTTACGGGCGATCCAGCAGGAAATGGTCAGGCGGGTTTATTTGGCATGCAAAATTTGCGCTCGCCAGGTTGGGATTATGTGCTCGGTGCGCAAGAAGCCGATTTAACTTGGCTCGAAAAAGCGCGCCGCAATAACTGGATTTCGACCGATATTAGGCAAGTTAAAGCCGCGCTCGATAACCGCGTTCAAACGTTCGATGCGCGTATAACGATTGAGCCGTTTACTGATTTCAAAGTCGATTTGGATTTAAACAGCAATAAAGTCGAAAACCAAAGTGTTGAATTTAGAAATACATCCACTGTAAATAGTATCGATAGCATTGTCGGTCGAAATTTATACAAAAGTGGTAGTTATACCGTTTCGTTTTTGGCGATTAACACTTTTTTCAGAGACCCTGAAGATGTCTTCACAGCTTTCGATCAAAATCGCCCGATAGTTTCGAATAGCTTAAACCCTACGGGTGCAGCGCATCCCGATTATCCGGGCTATAAATTAGGTTACGGACCTACAAATCAGTCCGTTTTGGTAAAATCGTTCATGGCGGCGTATTTAGGTAAAGATGTTAAAACTTACGACGTCAATGCCAATTTAACGAACCAATTACCACGCTTTAACTGGCGATTGGCGTACAACGGTTTAGCAAAATTACCAGGTTTGAAAGATATTTTCACGAGTATCAATATCACGCACGGTTATAAATCGACATTTACTGTCAATTCGTTCAACTCAGACCAAAATTTCGATGCACTGACCCCAACCAAAGCGCAACGCGAATCGCCGAACGAATATTATTCGCAATATAATATTCCAACGGTTGTCATATCCGAGCAGTTTCAACCACTCCTCGGTATCGATGTAGCTTTGAAAACGGGTGCTATATTCGGAACATCGTATCGCAAATCGCGCAATTTGGCTTTAAGTTTAAGCGATGCGCGTTTGCAAGAAAGTAATGTAGATGAATTCACGTTTAAATTTGGTCAGAGACTGAAGAACATTTATATCAAATTCTTAGATTTCAATCTCGACAAATCAAAACTATTGAATAAAGATATTAAAGATCCGAATAAACCCGAAGTTGTAGAAACAGGACCAGATGGATTGCCCGTTAAAAAGAAAAAAGTCAAAAAAGCACCTAAAGGCAACGATTTAGTTTTGAATTTTGACGTGTCTTATCGCCACGATTTGTCAGCAAATCGTTTATTAGGTCAAGGCGTAACTGTGCCATCGCGTGGTTCGAACACCCTGCGTTTGTCGCCTTCCGCCACTTACACCGTTAACAAACAAATGGATTTGCGTTTTTACATAGATTATAATATGATAACGCCACTCACCACCGCAGCGTTTCCTTCAACCAATGCGTCAGGAGGGTTTGTGGTGTCGTTTAAATTGCAGTAAAACCTATTAGGTGCGAAGCTCCTATTAGGTTTGAATTAAAAACAACCAACCTAATAGGAGCTTCGCACCTAATAGGTTGGTACTTATCCAAAACATATTTCCGATGAGAAGAAATTTACTATTATTATTCGTTGTTAGTTGTTCGTTGTTTTTTGATAGTATAATTGCAAACTGTCAACAAACAACGAAGAAAGAACAACGAATAACTAACAACGAATTACTGATCGAACTTCAACCTGAAACCAACGTTACTGAGTTCTTCTCAGATTTTGAAAAGCAATTTCCGAATACATCACATAGCACAGTTTCAGAGAGTTTCAATATCTACAAGATAAGTTTATTAAGTGATAAGTATCAAGTGATAAGTGATAAGTATCAAGTTAATAAAGATAGCTCATCACTTATCACTTATCACTTATCACTTAATAAAGATGTAGTTGGTGTTTCTTACAATTCCATCGTTTCTCCGCGCGGCACAACGCCCAACGATTCACTCTACAACCAACAATATTATTTACCCAAAACATCCGTTCCGCAACTGTGGGATATAACGCAAGGTGGCACAACCGCTTGCGGCGATACAATTGTTACAGCAATCATCGACCAAGGATTTGACACTAAAATAAAAGATTTTGCGGGAAACCTTTACCAAAACAAATTGGAAATTCCGAACAACGGCATTGACGATGATGGGAATGGTTACGTAGATGATTATCAAGGTTATAATTTCTACGCCATGAATGATAACTTCGATAAAACGCAGTTCGATAATACACAAAATCATGGCAATGAATGTGCAGGCATCATTGGCGCACGCGGAAATAATATTTCAGGCATAGCAGGCATCAATTGGCGCGCTAAAATGCTATTATTAGCAGCTTCTAATTCTGTGGAGTATATTATCGGCGCTTACGATTATGCCTATAAACTCCGAAAGCTCTACAACGATACCAAAGGTGCACAAGGCGCTTTTGTAGCCGTTACAAGTTGTTCGCTCGGTATTGATAAGGGAAGACCTGAAAATAATTTACCTTGGTGCAATGTATATGATAAATTAGGCTCAGTCGGCATCCTCAATATAGTTGCCGCCACCAATGCTACAGGCGATTTAAACACCATCGGCGATGTGCCTGGTTTATGCAACAGCAACTATCTCATCGTAGTACATAGTACCGATGCGAACGATAAGCTCGCTAATACTTCTCCCACCAGTACCAACTTCATAGGTTTAGCGGCACCCGGCACCGATATTTTAACAACAGAGCCACTCAAATATATTCCACAATACGATTTTTTGGGAGGCAACTCTTTCGCTGCACCCCAAGTAGCAGGTGTTGCAACGCTGTTGTATTCCATCAACGATACGAGACTGTGTCCTAAAAACTTTGTTTCGCCGAGCGACGCAGCAATGAAAATTAAAAATGCCATTTATAATGGTGTCGATAAAATACCTGCACTGGCTTTTGCCAATAAAACAGGTGGTAGGTTGAATGCGTTTAATAGTTATAAAGCATTGCAAACATTGCTACCAACAACCGAAGTAGCAATTACGAATTACGAATTACGAATTACGCCCAATCCAGCGGATTTAGTTGTCAGTTGTTCGTTGATTGTTGATCGTAATGTCGCGAACGAACAACGAACAACGAACAACGAACAACTAAACGTTCATCTATATGACAATTTAGGGCGGTTTTTTTATAAACTACAGAGACAAGGCAATGCCGTTGTCTCTACATTCGATATAAATTGTGCTTCATTTCCCGATGGAATGTATTTTTTAAGGTGCGAAACTGTCGATGGTGTTATCACAAAAAAAATAATTATTCAACATTAAATCAATTACGAATTACGAATTACGGCACTTTTCGTTCCGTAATTTGTAATTCGTAATTCGTAATTGAAGAAATAATTCTCAATTTATTTCTTCTGCCTATTGTGTAAGAAAATAAAAACTATTACTTTTGCACCCGCTAATAGCAAATACGGTTTAGTAGCTCAACTGGATAGAGCATCTGACTACGAATCAGAAGGTTTAAGGTTCGAATCCTTACTAGACCAC